>JACQPT010000082.1 GCA_016207415.1 Ignavibacteriales bacterium | reverse complement strand
TTCCTGCAGAGTATTATGAACGCGTGGGCAAAAAAGCACCTTCCGGCGCGCCGCGATTATCACAAGGGGGAAAGAAGAAATGAAAAAAAGAACTCCCGAAGAAGCAGGGTCGATGCCGTGGGATGCTCCCCTTGTTCCGGATTTTCCTTTTGCGTTTCACAATGTCGACGTGCTGACGCTTTCTTATCGGACACTTCCTGGTGCGATTAGCGAAATTCTGCCTCCTCCGCTGAAAGCTACAAGCGACCGGGTGTTGATACATATTTACAACATGCGCGATGTGGAATGGCTGGGGAGTTACGGCGAATGCAACGTCATGGTTGGGGCCGAGTTACCCAAAAAAGCGAAGGGAGGATATTCTCCGTATTTGTTTCTTGATAGCGACGTTGGTCTGGCACATGGCCGTGAGGTCCACGGTCAGCCAAAAAAGTTTGGGGAATCACGCGTGGAGGTGAGGAGGGATCTTTTCGTCGGTACTGTCACACGGAATGGCATCGATATCATCACGGGGACGATGGGGTACAAACAAGAGAAAGGAACGCTCGAAGAATTCAAGAAAAAGACATTCGATTTCAGCGTGAATCTCAATTACAAGGTGATTTCTCATATCGACGGCAAACCCGCCATCCGACAGATTACAAGTCGGAAACTCTCCGATGTCCGTGTTCATGAATGCTGGGTAGGGCCCTGCACTGTCGAGTTGCGGCCGAATGCTCAGGCTCCAGTCTTCAAACTTCCAGTCGTAGAAATGGGGCAGGGGTTATTCTGGCGGGCTGATTTCACGCTCGTCAAGGGAAGCGTCGTACACGACTATCTCCGATGAAAGCCAAAGTGGTCATCACGGATTGGGGGTTCAAGTCCCTCAACGTTGAACAGGAGATATTTTCTTCCCACAACATAGAGCTGACAGCCCACCAATGCAGGAATGAAGATGAAGTTGCCCAGGTGGCAGCCGACGCAGATGTCGTCATGGCGCAATGGGCGCCGGTGAAGAAGAAAGCAATAGGCGCAATGCAACATTGCAGGGGAATTGTCCGCTACGGGATCGGCCTCGATAACATCGACCTCGAGGCTGCAAAAGAAAAAGGAATCCCGGTGAGAAACGTTCCCGATTATTGCCTCGATGAGGTGGCGGATCACACTATGGCATTGATTCTTGCGCTTCAACGTCAGGTTTGTCGCGTGTTCGACCTTGTCCGTAACGGCACTTGGCGAATCACGCCACCGCTGGAATTGCCTCCGCTTCGGAAAAGCACGCTTGGGATCATCGGGTTTGGCAGGATTGCCCGGCTTCTGGCACAGCGAGCACTGCCGTTTGGTTTAAGAATCATTGCTTCCGACCCCTTCGGAGATGAAGAGACTTTCAGGAACGCCGGTGTTCGCAAAGTTCCTATAGATAAACTCTTTGAAGTTTCCGACATCCTGAGCTTACACTGTCCACTTACAAATGAAACTCGGCACATTGTTAACGCAACAACCCTTGGCCGGATGAAGAGGACTTCCCTTCTGGTGAACACGAGTCGCGGTGATTTGGTTGACTCACCAGCGTTGCAACATGCGTTGAAGGAAAACCTCATCGCCGGTGCAGCAGTCGATGTGTTGGATCGGGAACCCATTCCGCAGGACCACCCGCTTTTGAAGCTTTCGAATTTCATTGCGACGAGTCATATTTCCTGGTACAGCAGTGAAAGCGTGGGCGAGTTACAGCGACGTGCTGCGCTGACCGCGCTTGATTTGCTGGGTCTCCGTCAGTCATGAAAATATCAATCGCGTACGGCAAGAATGGACTTGAGATTGATGTTCCTGACAGGAATCTTGCCAAAATAATGACCATGCAGTTTGCGGTTTCGATTCCCGATCCAGAGATGCAACTTCGACAATCATTCGATTCTCCGATTGGCTCCCAGCCCCTCAAGAGGGTTGCCGCCGGAGCTCGGAGCGCGTGTGTGGTGATTTGCGATATTACCAGAGCAATCCCCAACAGCGTGGTTCTTGGGCCTTTGCTTGAATGTCTGGAATCAGCAGGAATTTTGCGTGAAGCGATTACTATTCTGATTGCCACCGGTCTCCATAGACCGAGTACACAGCAGGAGCTTCATCAGCTTGTTGGCGATGAGATTCTTCAACGGTATCGCGTGGTCGATCATCATGCCCGGCTTGAAGATGAGCACCGTTTTCTTGGAACCACCACGAGGGGGACGCCGGTATGGATTGACCGTCGTTACTGCGATGTAGACCTGAAGATCACAACGGCTTCCATCGAACCCCATCTCATGGCGGGTTTTTCCGGAGGTCGGAAAATGGTGGCACCCGGGTGTGCCGGAGTGGAAACCATCAAGAATCTCCACAGCCCCGGATTTCTTGAGGACAGACGTTGCAGAGAGGGTTCGTTGAAGGGAAACCCGCTTCATGAGGAGATGCTCGAAATAGCGAAAATGGCCGGGCATGATTTTATTGTCAATGTTGCACTTGATGAGCAAGGCAGAATGACGGGGATTTTTTCCGGCGACCCGGAGCGAGCTCATGAGGCTGGCGTGGAGCACGTGCGAAATGCCGTCCGGTGTACGCTGCCCAGGCCCGTGGACATTGTTATAACAACGGCTGCCGGATATCCACTGGACCTCACATATTACCAAACAATCAAGGGCATGACGGCGGCGCTTCCTGCGGTGAAGCGGGGTGGAACTGTCATCATTGCTGCAGAGTGCTCGGAAGGTTTGGGCAACGAAGAATTCCGAAAGATGGCCACGAGGTTTTCTTCTGCCGCGGCTTTTCGTGATTCAATCCTGTCGAATCCTGTCGTGATTGACCAATGGCAGCTGGAAGAATGCGCGAAAGCCGCGTTATGGGCTGATATTGTACTCGTTGCTGAGGGCATCCCCCACGATGAAGTACGTCATCTCTTTGTTGGGACGGCTTCAAATGTTGGAGAGGCGCTGGAGAGGGCTTTCGCAAAACACGGAAGAGACGCAACGGTGGCAGTCATCCCAAAGGGCCCTTACACGCTGGTCCAACCGGATTGAAGAGACCTGTCCATCCTGTTTCTGCTTGACAAAGCGATGGATTTCCTGTATACTTTGCAGTAATTAAACATCATTCAATTAGCGGAACGTCCGCTTACCCATGCCTGTCGATTACACAGTCCCCGCCATAGCCCGCACGTTTCGCCTTCTCGAAATTCTCTCGACCTCGCCTGAAGGCCGTTCCTTGGCGCAGTTGGCGGAAGAGCTTCGCGTCCCGAAAAGCACGCTGTTTCGGATCCTGTACACTCTTCAAGAACATGCCATCGTCATCGAGGACCGCGAAAGAAAGCTGTTTACGCTCGGGATGAAACTCCTTGAATGGGGACACGCCGCCCTTTCAAAAATTGACCTGAAAAGTATCGCCCATCCCCATCTACTCAAACTCGCACATGAGACACGCCAAAGTTTTTACCTTGCCATTCTGGACAACGATGAGGTGGTGCTCATTGACCACGTCGACACGCCCGAAGTATGGAAGATGGTGACGAGACTTGGACATCGTTCGCCCGTTCATTGTACTGCCACCGGGCTCGTCCTTGTGGCCGAGCTCGACGAGAAGGAGGTCAAGGGCATCGTCGACCGGCGCGGCTTAAAGAAGTTCTCGGATACGACCATCACGTCGTGGACCGGTCTGAAGAAACGTCTCAAAGAAGTTCGACGGGACGGATTTTCCGTGGTCGACGGCGAATACAAGGAAGAGTTGTGCGCCATTGCTGTTCCTCTCCGTGACCATCTGGGGCGGATTGTTTCTTCGCTCATGACAGCCATCCCGTCGGAGAGATATAAGAAGAATAGAAGATATGCCAACGAATTGATTAAGACTTTGGACAACCAGGCAAAAATCATATCAAAACGGCTTGGATTCGATGAGTCCAAAGGAAAACCCTGAGACCGGTGGTCGATTTTTTAATAGATCCGATTCATGACTCCCCTCGACCTAGGAATCCTTAGTGATGAACTTTCCCCCGATTTCAGAGAAGCAGTTCAAATAGGTCTTGAATGGGGGCTGAGAATTTTCGAAGTACGGGAATTAAAAACCGGGCGAATCCCTGACGTGGATGGAGCTGAGTTTGACGAGCTGATGAGTCTCGTTCGCGAGCACGGAGTCCGCATCGCAGCACTTTCGCCGGGCATATTCAAGCATTCTCTTTCAAAGCAAAAAGAACTCAGCATTGAACTTTCCGATAAATTGCCGCGCACAATAGAAATGGCGAAACGACTTGGAACCCCGCTTATTATCGTTTTCGGCTTTCAAAGGGGCACTGATGACACTCAGGGTCACTACCAGGACGCAGTAAAACTGATGCGAGAAGCAGCGGTGATGGCGGAACGCGAAAGTTTGAAACTCGCGATTGAAAACGAGCCCGGATTCTGGTGTGATTCGGGAATGAACACGGCAAAGTTTATCGAAGACGTGGGGTCACAAGTTGTGGGAGCGAACTGGGACCCGTGCAATGGATACGGGACCGACGAACGTCCTTTTCCGGCAGGATATAACGCAGTCAAGGACTTCATTTTTAACGTTCATGTCAAAGATACAAGGGAGGGGTCCTTGATCAAGTGTGTGCCTGTCGGAGAGGGTGTGATTGATTGGAAAGGGCAGTTACGAGCATTGGTGAAGGACCAACCTGTTGGACATGTGACAATCGAAACTCATTGCCTTCCGTTGGTTGAAAAATCGAGACAAAATGTCGACACGCTTCGAAGGTATCTTGCGGAAATTGACGGGACAAAGGAAAGTATTTCATGAAGATTGAACGGCGAGAGTTTCTGAAGTATGTCGGCACGGGCACAGTTGCAACCACTCTGCCCGTCGGGCCCTCATTCCTCCAGGGGCAAAACCCTCCTCAGGCTCAACGCCTCCACCAGGATTATCAGTCGAACACTCGGGGCCTAGAATATTATTTTCTTGGAAACGGACTCATTATGGCGGCGATTCAAACGTCGACGAGCCCTGAGGCCGGGACACACTGTGGGTTGCTGGTCATGTCCCCCGACCACTTCGGCCGGAAAATGAGCACGTTCCTCTATCATCCCGAGCGCGGTTTGCAAAACTCGCGCCTCGTTTGCGTTCTCGACCGACAGTCGTATGTGCCCGTACCTGGATCGTCGACGATTCAATGGGAATATCCAAACGACATTCCCACCGTCGCAATCGTATGGCAGGCCGGCGATTGTCGGGTAGAGGAAAAAGTGTTCTGTCCAATCAATGAGCCG
This sequence comes from Ignavibacteriales bacterium, assembly GCA_016207415.1. Taxonomy (GTDB): domain Bacteria; phylum Bacteroidota; class Ignavibacteria; order UBA10030; family UBA10030; genus JACQPT01. The sequence continues at coordinate 4,956 of JACQPT010000082.1, read as the reverse complement.
GCACTTATTCGGGAAATCAAAATCACGAATACAGGTTTGAAGTCGATTGAGGCGAGCGCAGTGATGCAGTTGTATCCAAACCTTATGTTCTTTGATGAGTACGAGGTAGATCGAAAAAATCTTGTGCTAACGGCGGCGGGATATCGAAAAATGCAGCTTTTTTCTCCGAACGCGTCTGCCGTGGGAGACCGTCACATGACGTTGAGTTTTGGCGAGATTGCACCCGGAAAAGAGGTGACCGCCGTTATCACTCTTACATTGAACTATCCTCGCGAAAAATTTGAACGAAAAGGTATTACGCGAATGAAGCAAGAAACAGCCGAGTATTGGCGGCGGCGCGCTCACCTTGAAACCGGTCATGATGGATTGAATCATCTGTTCAACAGTTCGAAGACCTCTCTTCGTGCAGTGGTCGCACGTTCCGGAAAAGTCGACGGGGGTGTATGGCAGTACAACCTCGAATGGGTACGTGACCAGGCAATCCAATCGGTTGGATGTGTGATGTCCGGTCATGTTGATGCCGCGCAGGCAATCCTTCGAAGAATTCTGACTCGGTCGATTGGCAACGAAGGGCAGACCGTTGAAGCAAGCCGCCATCGTCCCCCTGAAACAATGGAACTCGATCAAAACGGCGCTTTACTTTTTGGATTGTGGAGCTACTGGGTGTGGACGGGCGACGACTCACTGATGAAGAACTATTGGAGGAAGATTCAGAAGGTGGCGAATTACGTGTTGCAACCCGTATTTCGCGACCCAAAAATTGGGCTCGTGAAAAATTCACGCGAACTATGGGAGCGCGATCCAAACTTCGGTGTCAAGGAGGGTTACGAACTGGCCTATCAAAGTTTTAACATTATTGGCTTGCACATGGCGTCTGAAATGGCAGTCAGCCAGGGCGACCAGGCAAGTGCCCAACGGTGGACAAGCGCCTCCGAGCTTATGAAAGAATCCTTCCTTCATCATCCGCAATTTTCTCTTGTCGAAGATGGCCGTTTTGTTAAGAGGCGACTCGTTTCAGGTGAAGTGCAGAGGACGTTCGAACCCCCTCGTCGGGAAGCAATGCCCGCAGGGATGCCTCTCAATGTTGAATCCATCTCCTATTGCGATCCCGACGCCGGTAATGTCCTTCCGATTGCTTTTGAGATTATCGACGCGAAAAGTACGATCTCTTTAAAGACGCTGGAATCAATGGAACATCTGTGGAATCAGCGATGGGATACCGGTGGCTACGCGCGATATGATGTTTCGTCCGAGCCGGATTCCCCGGGCCCCTGGCCGTTTGCGACAATGTTCATCGCGCGGGCGTATCACGAGGCGGGGAATGATGAAAAAGTTTGGCGCGCACTGAATTGGCTTCTAGAAGTTCAGGGAGGAAAGTCCGGCGCGTGGTTTGAGTACTATGGTGACCGTCCAACCCCACCGCTTCCACCCGTCGGGATTGTTGTCTGGACCTGGGCAGAAATAGTCATCTTCTTCATTCACCATGTGCTTGGTGTTCGTCCGTCGCCTCGGAAAATTCTTATACGGCCAAAACTTCTTTCTGGCATTGACCGTGTGAAGTCAACCCTGTTTGTCCACCGCCATGAAGTCGCTTTGGATGTCCAACGAGATCCTGCAGGCCAGTGGGCACGAGTAAACGGAAAAAGAATGCCTTTGAAAGACCAGACACTCGAATTGCCCTTTCCTCAGAGGAATACGACAGTGGAAATCCATGTCTGAGAAGTTCTTCAATTATAAAACCGTTGACGATGTTCGGAGGCAAGCGAAGGAATTCGGCCTTGATGTTACGTTTGAAGAAAAGCTTCAAGACGTGTTCAAGCCCGTCAAGATTGGAACGAGGACCATTGGGAATGCCATGGGCATTCATCCTATGGAAGGATGCGATGCAAACCTCGACGGAACACCGGGGGAACTCACGTTTCGTCGTTGGCGAAGATTTGGACGGGGGGGCGCAAAACTCATCTGGGGTGAAGCGACTGCAGTTGTGCCCGAAGGCCTCGCAAATCCCAGACAACTGCTCATCAATGAGAAGAATCTCTCATCTTTGGAGAGGTTGTTGAAAGCAACGCGCTCTGCTCACAGAGAAGTTTATGAAGATGACAGCGATCTTCTTGTCGGTCTTCAACTCACGCATTCCGGGCGTTACAGTTATCGCCGCCCTCTTATCGCCTACCATCATCCCCAGGCCGATTGTGTGACATATGTCGACAAGTCCAAAGGAATCACCGTTTCAGACAACTACCCAGTTATTACGGACGACGAACTCGAGCGGTTGGAGGACGCTTTTGTCTTTGCTGTGAGGCGTGCTTCGGCCGTTGGGTTTGATTTTGTCGACATCAAACAATGTCATACCTACTTACTCAATGAGCTACTCGGCGCCCGGATTCGAGACGGGAGATACGGCGGGAGCTTTGAAAACCGAACGCGTTTTGTCAGGAATGTCCTGACGAAGATTCGGTCTGAACTGGGCCCAAAGACGATGATTGCGTCCCGATTCAATGCGTTCGACGGTGTTCCGTTTGAAAAAAATCCTGTCTCAGGGTTCGGTGAGCCAATTCCGTTCAAGATCCCCTATGAGCATAGCTTCGGTGTGCATCGCCAAAATCCCTTAAGGGAGGACTTGTCGGAGCCTTTGGAACTGGTTCGGTTGCTTTGCGCCCATGGCGCGGCGATGGTGAACGTTTCGATGGGGAGTCCTTATTACAATATGCATTACGGACGACCTTTTGAGCGAACCCCGGATGACGGTTACTATTCTCCAGAGCATCCTCTTGTCGGAGTTGCGCGACATTTTCGGATTACCGGCGCTATCCAGCAGGCATTCCCAGACCTGGTCGTCGTTGGCACAGGATACAGTTGGCTTCGACAATTTTTCCTGAATGCAGGTGAGGCTAACATTCGACGTAAACGCGTGACCATCGTTGCGACAGGCCGCGGCGCCATTGCCTACCCCGAATACGCGAAAGACGCTCGTGAAACAGGATCGCTGAAGTCGTCGAGGGTCTGTTTGGCCATCAGCTATTGTACAAATCTAATGCGGTCAAAGAATAATGAATTTGGTCAATATCCTGCTGGATGCGTGCCGAGAGACGAGGTTTACGCTCCGATTTACAAAGAGGTGCTGGCGAAGAAGCCGAAGCCGACGCAAGAACACGCGGAAGTTCATTAGATGGCAAAAGTAAAGATCGGCCAGGTCGGTGTTACGAGTCACGGTGTTACGATTTTGAATGCAATCCGGACAGCAGGGAATCTTGAGCTTGTTTCAATATTCGATTCGAAAACGGAGGAAGCAGAGAAAGTCGCGCGCCAGCTCGGCGTCAAGTTGGCAGAGGATTACGAAGATCTTCTCAGCGATTCTGAAGTTCAAGCAGTTGCTCTGGTAACACCCAACCACCTTCACGCACAACAAGCTGAAAAGGCTTTCAAGTTGGGAAAGCACGTTTTCGTGGAGAAGCCTATGACGCAGACGGTAGCCGAAGCTAGGCGCATGATCTCCCGGGCAAAGAAAGCGAAACTCGTTCTGATGGTTGGACACAACACCCGTCGCCGCAGTGTATTCCGGCAAGCGAAGGGAATCATCCACGAAGGCAAATTGGGAAAGGTTGTTGGAGTAGAAATGAATGTCTCCAGGCCCGCTGGCTTGTTTCCTGACGTTCCGCCCTGGAAGACAAATCCGAAATTAACACCTGTACTCCCGATGACCCAACTGGGCATCCATTTTGTCGATACGATCCACTATCTGCTCGAGACCACAACAAAAAGCGTCGCTTGTCTTGCAACAAACTCTGCCATGACTGGCGGTGCCCTCGATGCTTCGGCCGCCGTCTTGCAGCTCGCGACGGGAGTTCCTGTCACACTTTCCAGTTACTACGTCACGCCTGATATATATGAAGTAAGAATATCCGGCACGAAAGGGTTTCTTCGCTGCGGCAATTTCAGCCTCACGCTTGAGGTTCTTGAAGCTGGTTCCTTGCGGCGCGTGGCAGAAAAAGATTTCAGTTCAGAAGGGCACGAAAGCTTCGTTGAAGAGATGAATGAATTCGGTGAATGCGTGCTGACCGGGAAAAAACCTGAAACCGGAGGTGAGGAGGGCCTTGCTGCATTGGCGGTCATTGAGGGCATGACACGATCGTTGAAAACCCGCGCTGTCGCGAACATAAATACAATTCTTCGAGGATAAATGTCGAATTCACGTAGAGCGTTTCTCCAAACGTCAGCACTTGCAACGGCCGGGTTATGTCTGAAACCATGGCATGGAGCTTTTCCGAGCCCGGAAGCTCTGCAAGGAACTAAAATAGACAGGGGTCTCCTTTTTGACAAATCTGAAATCTCGCGAATGCTGAAGACAGTCCAGCATCCCCGATTTGTTCCTTACTGGAAGTCGATCGTGGAAGCTGATCTTGCCGCTGACATGAAGTTCCTGCGTGAAGAGCTTCGGCTGAACAATCATGTCTCCGACTTTTTGAAAGCAAGAATTATCCTCGAACGGACATCTTTTGTTTATGTTCTCACCAAAGACACAAAACACCTTGACGTTGCAAAACTTGCCATCAGCCGTATTCTGGATTATCCCAAGTGGGACTATTTTCTCGAAGGCGGAACCCTCACATTCGGTCTCCAGCGCGCTCCTGAAGCCACCATCGCCATGTCGTTTGCACTTGAATGGCTGGATGCAGCTTTGACAGACCGGGAAAAAGCTGAAATCAAAAAGCAGATTGGGGAAAAAGGGGCGCCGGCTTGCTATCGGACACTCTGGGGAATGAAACACCCCGACCGTGTGCGAGGATGGGGGTTCGACCCTGACGATGATTACAAGTTTCGTTTTGATTTGAGTCGCTGGCCGTTCATTCTGAATTCAACAAACCTCAAAGTTATCCCGATTGCGGGACTGGGTATTGCCGGTTGCCTTCTCCATGGTGAGCATCCTCAGGCCGAACGATGGACTGAACTTGCCCT
>JACQPT010000083.1 GCA_016207415.1 Ignavibacteriales bacterium | reverse complement strand
GAATGCTTGCCACGCTTCCGGCTTCAGACGAGATCATGGTCTTCCCGTCAACTCTGCTCAAGAATCAGGAAGAGGATGCACCGTACGCCTTTGGATTGGCCATTCCCACAAACACAACAGGATTGAAATTCCAATGTCGCGAAACGGTGGACTACGGACATTCACATTACGACCATCCGCTGGGATCGCGTTTCGAAGAGATGGATGCCGTCGTCATTTTCGATGACGTCTTTGTTCCGTGGGAAAACATCTTCCTCTATCGTGACGTTGCAAAGTGCAATGAGGCGTACGCCAAAACCGGCGCCATCGTAAACATGTCGCACCAGGTCGTTGTGAAGAACATTGCGAAAACGGAATTCCTCCTTGGCCTCGCTTCATTGCTTGCTCATACCATCGCTGTCGAAACATTTCAGCACATTCAGGAGAAGTTGGCTGAAATCTGGGTCAACATGGAAACGATGAAAGCCTTTCTCAGAGCGGCGGAAGCCGATGCAGAACTTGACGAATACGGTGTGATGAGGCCGGCGTGGGATCCCCTCGATGCGGCACGGAATCTTTATCCGCGTCTCTACCCTCGCATGATTGAGATCATCCAGCAAATGGGCGCTAGCGGACTTGTTTCGGTTCCGACGCGCGCTGACATGAGCGGCCCGCTTACCGAAGAGATCAAAAACTACTATCAGGCGGCACGGGCGGAGGCACATGAGCGCATTCCTCTTTTCCGACTTGCGTGGGACACGGCTCTTTCGGCATTCGGTTCTCGGCAGGTTTTGTACGAACGATTCTTCTTCGGCGACCCCGTCCGCATGGCAGGCGCGCTTGTTGCGAATCACGACCGAACAGCATACATGCAGAGAGTGAGGGATTTCCTGGCCCAAGCGAAAGACGAAGCCTTTGCTCAAACTGCAAAGTGACCTCCCTGGTTATTAGCTCGTTGTAGACCGTGACACCCAGAGGTAATGACAGAACCGAGGAAGCATTAGGAAGAAAGACAACCAAGCGGTCACGGTCCACACGGTGACGGTGTCTGAAGGATAATTCATGGGGCGAAGAGGAAGTTCGTTTCTCAAAGACGAGACCATGTTCTTCGTGACGACGACTATCGAGAATTTCGCTAAGGTGGCATGGCTTGAACGTTATGTTACGGTGAGGTAGACTTCTCCTGGTCATTTCATGAGTGAAGCAATCGATCCGAGAAATTTCCGTCAAACGCTGGGTCAGTTTGCAACAGGCGTTGCTGTCATTGCAACAGAGGTCGAGAAGGAAGTCCATGGGATGACGGCGAATGCGTTCACCTCGCTTTCCCTCAATCCGATGCTTGTCCTTTTTTGCGTAGATAACCGCGCAAAAATGTCTGAGTTTATGCAAATGGCAAAGGGTTTTTCAATCAATTTTCTTCGGGACGACCAGCAGGCGTTATCGACCTACTTTGCAGGAGGATGGAAGGAATCCAAGGCTCCGCCGTTTCGATTTGTTGCCTGGAGTGGTGGGCCTCGACTGGAAGGATGTGCCGCAGCTCTTGGCTGTCGCTTGCACAAGATTGTCAAAGGCGGCGATCATTCAATTGTCATCGGGGAAGTGTTGTCTCTGCATCTTGGAATTGAGCCGCGCGATCCTTTGATCTTTCATTCCGGCATGTATCGGAAGCTCGACAAACGTGAAAAACAGCCCGCACCACCGGATCTTGACGCGGCGAAAGCCGACATCAGCGTATTCCTTGACCCATGGGACGAAAGTTGACAAAGGCTATCAAAAGAATCCCACAACCTTGAACATCACCCGCGCCGCACACCTAGAATTTCGCGTCACCGACCTCGAACGAGCCAGAGCGTTCTATGTTGACACCCTCGGTTTTATCGAAACGGCCCGCGACAAGCATCGTTTGTATCTCGGCGGCTACGAGGAGCGCGACCTCTACAGCCTTGTTCTTCGAAAGGCGGAGTCTCCCGGTGTCGGTCACATTGCGTTTCGAGTTGCCGACCCGTCCGATTTAAACGCGGTTGCAAAATTGTATGAGGAGCGTCAATGTGCTCTTCGGTGGGTTGACGCCGGATACGAGCAAGGCCAGGGAAAAGCATTACGAGTGCAGGACCCTTCAGGCCTTCCCATAGAGTTCTTTCACGAAATCGCCCAACGCGAACGACTGCTTCAACGGTATGACCTGTATCGCGGCGCTCATGTCATGCGGCTTGACCATTTCAATTGCCAGCTGCCAGACGTGCAAAAAGCTTACGATTGGTTCACACAGAAACTCGGTTTTCATTGTTCAGAATTCACCGTAACGGAAAGCAAGCCCGAAAAATTATGGGCCGTATGGCTCAATCGCAAGCAGGACGTGCATGACATTGCCTTAATGAACGGGATAGGGCCGCGTGTTCACCACGGGGGGTTTTGGGTAAGTGATCAACAAAGCGTGCTTCACACGTGTGACGTGCTGGCAGCGGCGGGCATGGTCAACGCCATTGAGCGCGGCCCCGGCAGGCACGGGCTCAGCAACGCTTTTTTTCTTTATCTGCGCGACCCTGACGGCAATCGCATCGAGCTGTATACTGGCGATTATATTATTGCGGACCCGGATTGGAAGCCGATAAAGTGGAGTATCAACGACCCGAGGCGTGCAACATTCTGGGGGCATACCCCGCCGCCGAGTTGGTTCAACGAGGCGTCACAAGTCGAATCGATTCGGACGGGACACCTTCTGGAGGTTTCCGACCCAAAGCTCCGCGATCGACCAGATTTCGTAACGTAGATTCCAAGTTCGCTTCGCACAAAACGAAATGGACCTCTCCAAGATTCCCATTCTGTCGTTCCATTTTTTGCTCTTCTCAAATATCTCCTGATTTAACCATTTCACGCCAGTGTCGTATCACTAGACAACATTGAGTCTATTCAGGGAGGCAATGAAAGAAGCCGGACACAACGAAATGACCGTCTTATACGTCATTTCAACTTTCCTGTCAAGTTAATTCTTTCGGATTAAGGAGGCGAAGAGCAATCCAACGAGAATGAGCCAATTCTGAGGTTTTGCACAATACCGGGATTCACTAGTAATTTAAGGGTATACCATCGCAAGCTTGATTCAGGAGTTATTCCTCGTATTAGGATTCGCCTATGACTCCTTTCTGGCACTTGACTCAAGCATACAATTTTAGTATACTTTCTCAGCGTAACTGTTTCGTTCTTTTCCATATTTCTTTCACTTATCAAGAACGGCAGAGGGAACAGGCCCTGTGAAGCCGTAGCAACCGGTTCAGATCAACCTCGCTGAACGTCAGGTGCTAAAGCCTGCCTCGAGCGTCGCTCGGGGAACGATGAGAGGGAGACGGATACAATTCCTTGTAGCCTCTTCTGATCATCGGAAGAGGTTTTTCATTTATAACCACATTCATCACAAGGAGGGTTGTATGCGTCTTCAAACCAAAACCATCCACACCGGAGTCGACAAGGACTCCGCCTTCAACAGTGTCATCACGCCAATTTATCAAACGTCGACCTTCCGTTTTGAAGACGGAAAAACGAAAGGTTACGATTATTCCCGCACGGCTAACCCGACTCGAACAGCGCTCGAGGAAAACCTCGCCGTACTCGAGGGCGGCCTCCGCGCAGCAGCTGTTGCCACCGGAATGGCGGCCATAACAACGACGCTCCATTTTTTCCATTCCGGCGACCATATCATCTGTACACACGATTGTTATGGAGGGACAGAACGCATATTGCGAACCTACCAAGAACTCTTCGGCCTTGAAGTATCGTACGTTAACATGCAAGACCTTTCTGCCGTGAGAGCAACCATCCGCCCGAACACCAGGGCTCTGTGGATTGAGACGCCGAGCAATCCGTTGTTGAACATTGTCGACATCCGCTCCCTTTCGGAAATCGCCCACGAGAACAACGCACTCGCCATCGTCGACAATACATTCCTCTCTCCATGCAACCAGCGGCCTTTTGAACTCGGCGCAGATGTGGTCGTGCACTCGACCACAAAATACCTGAACGGCCACAGCGACGTTGTCGGAGGTGCAGTCGTAGTCAACCGCCCCGACCTTGCGGAGCGGCTTCAATTTCTTCAGAATGCCCTCGGCCAGGGAGCTTCACCATTCGACTGCTGGCTCGTGCTGCGAGGAATCAAGACACTCGTCCCCCGAATGAGGGTCCATGAAGAAAACGCTCACGCAGTCGCAAGATTTTTGGAATCGCATGCCAACGTCAAAAAGGTGTACTACCCCGGCCTCGAGAGCCATCCGCAACACTCACTGGCGCGACGGCAACAGTTTGGCTTCGGAGGAATGGTCTCCTTTGAAGTCGAGGGTGGAATGCACGAAGTGAATCATGTGTTGCGGTCAGTGAAGGTCTTTTCGGTCGCTGAGTCGCTCGGAGGTGTCGAATCCCTCATCAGCCATTCAGTGTCCATGACTCATGCCTCGATGAATTCAGAGCTGCGCTCGAAAGCCGGCATTAATGAACGCGTGTTAAGGATTTCCGTAGGAATCGAGGACATCAATGATCTGCTGGAGGATCTTGACAGCGCATTACATTTCAAGAAATCTCATGCGCCGGCTGAGGTACGAGCATTGAGTGAGGCATGACATATGATCAACGAGACAATTGAACTCGTCATCACACAACACGTCGAACTCTACATCGCCCATCCTTTGCAACTCGAATCGGGATCGTTTCTTGCACCAGTCACCGTTGCATTCGAGACCTACGGCGAGTTGAACAGCGATGGAACAAATGCGGTTCTCATTTGTCACGCACTTACGGCAAGCGCCCACGCGGCAGGGTATCAGGCTTTTGATGACAAATCCGCCGGATGGTGGGACGGCCTCATTGGACCCGGTAAAGCTTTCGACACGGAAAAATACTTTGTGGTGTGCCCGAACATCCTCGGCAGCTGCTATGGAACAACGGGGCCGTCTTCAACAAACCCGAAAACCGGTCAACCCTACCGACTCTCGTTCCCTCAAATCACCGTCCGGGATATCGTGAACGTTCAGAAGAAATTGCTCGACGTTCTTGGAGTCCGCCGTCTTGTGACAGTTTGCGGAAGCTCCCTCGGCGGCATGCAAGTGCTTGAATGGGGGATTCTGTATTCGGAGTTTTGCGAGACCATCATTCCCGTCTCAACAGCGGCACGGCAACCAGCTTGGTGCATAGCACTAAATGCAGTAGCGCGCTCCGCCATCAAGAACGACCCGCAATGGCAGAACGGGAACTATGTCGAACAGCCGTCGCGCGGACTGGCACTTGCCCGGATGATCGGCATGATTTCATACCGAAGCCCAGAGGAGTTCGAACGACGTTTCGGCCAACAGAGAAAGGAGCCCTCTGGCAATCCCTTTGACGTGGACAATATTTTTCAGGCGGAGAGTTATCTTCGATATCAAGGACAAAAGCTCGTTTCCCGCTTTGACGCAAACACCTATCTTTGTCTGTCTCACGCAATGGACCTTCACGACGTCACACGCGGACGCGGCTCGGTGACCGACGTCCTTAGCTCAGTCTCATTGCCGGCGCTCTGCCTCGGCGTTTCTTCCGATGTCCGCTATCCCGTCATTCATCAGCACGAGCTGGTCCGTTCCCTCGGCAATGCTGAATACGCCGAGATCGAGTCGCTCCACGGCCATGATGCATTTCTCATCGAATACGAACAACTCAACAGACTGATAAAAGAATTCTTGGAAAGGAAAATAAACCGTGATTTCACTCTCGAATAAAGTAAGCGTCATCACCGGTGGTTCCCGGGGAATCGGAGCCGCAACAGCCCTCCTGCTGGCGAAGGCAGGCTCCAATGTTGTGCTCAACTACCTGCAGAACAAGGAACGCGCAACGCTTGTCGCAAACGAAATAAAAGATTTGGGGCGGTCCGTGATTGTGCATCAGGGAAATGTCGCCCTGCAGCCCGAAGCCTCTAACCTGATTGAACGGACGATTCTCGAATTCGGCAGAATCGACGTCGTCATCAACAATGCGGGGATATGGACGTACGGAGAAGTCGGCAACATGGGAGAAAAGATTTGGGACGAGACCATTGAGGTTAACTTAAAAGGGGTCTTCAACATCTGCAACGCTGTGGTTCCCCACCTGAAGAGAAACGGAGGAGGTAGAATTGTCAATATTTCTTCGACCGCGGGGCAACGCGGTGAAGCATTTCATTCTCATTATGCCGCTTCCAAGGGGGGGATCCTTGCTTTCACCAAGTCCATCGCGTCTGAACTGGCACCCTACGGGATCCTCGTGAACGCGGTTGCTCCCGGCTGGGTCGACACGGAAATGAATGACAGCGTTTTTGCCGATCAGGATTTCAAAAATCAGGTCGTCGAGGCCATACCTTTAAAGAAGATCGCCACAGCTGAAGATGTTGCCGGGGCAGTTCTTTTTCTCGCCTCCGAATTTGCCAGGCACGTCACAGGCACGACGATTAACGTGAACGGCGGAAGCGTACTCGCATAGGAGAAGACCATGATCGTTATGAAATTTGGGGGAACTTCCGTGGAAGATGCCTCTGCTATCCGGACTGTCTGCCACATCATCGCTTCGAGGTTGCACCTGCGGCCTCTCGTCGTTGTCTCTGCGTGTGCAGGAGTCACATCCTCGCTGATTGAGATCGCGGGAAATGCCTCGAAAGGCCTGGAAACGGAGGCTCTGGAACAACTCTCGCTCTTGCGGGTGCGACACAAAAAGATCGCACTGGAATTGCAGTTGAATGACGAAACGGTCCTTCCGCTGCTTGACAGGGATTTCGACGAAATCCGAAGAGCCGTTCAAGGCATTTTCGCCTTGAGAGAGCTTACCCCGAAAACACTCGATTACATCACGGCCTTTGGAGAACTCTGGTCCTCAACTCTCCTTGGCGCTGGGTTGAGCCAATCTCAAATCCCCGTACAGGTGGTTGACGCCCGAACAATACTTGTGACCAATTCGAATTTTACATTTGCCGAACCCATCCTTGACGACACCCGCGAAAAAGCTCTTGGAGTTTTCTCTCCGCTCATCGACAACGGGACGGTTGTTGTGACTCAAGGATTCATCGGTGCAACCAAGGATGGGATCACAACAACGATCGGACGGGGAGGCTCTGATTATTCTGCTTCAATCTTTGGCTCAGTTTTAAATGCTGACGAGATTCAAATTTGGACAGATGTTGACGGAATCCTTACCGCCGACCCATCCATCCTGCCCGAAGCACGGCTTATCAAAGAGATGACTTTTAATGAAGCCTCCGAGCTCGCATATTTCGGCGCTCGGGTCCTCCACCCCAGCACAATCCTGCCTGCAATAAAAAAGAACATTCCCGTTCGCGTCCTAAACACCTGGCGCCCCTCCACCGAAGGCACGCTCATCTCGCGAGTTTCTCTGACTGACAGAGGATGTCTGCTCAAATCGATCGCTTACAAAGAAGGGATTACCGTTATAACGATTCAGAGCACGGGGATGCTCATGAACCATGGGTTTCTTGCGCGAGTCTTTGATGCATTTGCACGACATAAGAAGGGCGTGGATGTGGTCGCCACATCCGAAGTTGGCATCTCTCTCACTATTGACAATGACTCAGCCATTGAATCTATCATTGGAGAGCTGGAGGAAATTGCAGAGGTACGTGTGGAAAAACACAAGGCGGTCATGTGTGTCGTCGGCGAAAATCTGAAATATACAAAGGGTATCGCCGCACGGATCTTTACAGCTCTCAGCAAAGCCGGTGTCAATATCGAATTGATTTCCCACGGCGGTTCTGAAATCAACCTGACCTTTGTTATCGACGAAACGGACATTCAGAATGCAGTCAAATCTTTGCACGATGAGCTTTTCAGGAATGCACTGAAGGAATCCATCACGGTCGAAGAGAGTCAGGAAACTGTTGGGAGCGTTGATTCTCGCCTCCGTTTTGCGTAATTTTGTTCGTCAACGCCCGGATGGCGGAATTGGCAGACGCGCTAGCTTCAGGAGCTAGTGTCGGCAACGACGTGCAGGTTCAAGTCCTGTTCCGGGCACAAATGCGGTTTAAGCTGACGAGTCCACTCGAGCAATCCTGGGGACAGAAGGCAAGTCTATACCGTTCGGCGCTCCCTCTACCATAACCCAAATCACACACTTAGCGACGCCCGGAACTGAACATCACCACTGTCGCTTTGGCGGTTTTTTGAGTTTTGTCCGCGTTTCATGACTCCCCGTTACTTCCTTCTTCAGAGCAAATCAGCGAAAATGTTCATAAATTTGGCCGTCAATGACTCATATGGTGATTGGACTTTATGGCATCAAGAAAGACTGTCGCTGTCGTTGAGGATAACAGAGATAATCGATTGCTCATTCGCGCAATCTTGAGCGACTACTACGAAATCACGGAGTATTCCTCCGCTTTTGAGGCACTCCAGGGACTCGAAGATACAGTGCCGGATCTTATTATCCTCGACATCTCTCTCCCGGGGATGGACGGAGTAGAATTGCTCGCGCGTTTGCGTTCTCACGGTAAGCTGAGAAAACTCCCTGTCATTGCCCTTACGGCACATGCCATGACGGGTGACCGGGAGTCTTATCTTTCCTCGGGCTTCGATGAATATTTGGCCAAGCCAATCGTCAACGAAGAATTGCTGCTTTCAACCATAAAGCGTCTTTTCGCTAAACCTCATTGATGAAACCGCCTAAACTAATGTTTCCCGTGTTAGAGAGATCTTTTGCTATTTCCGAATTTCTCAGAAATATTTCTATAACCCTGTCTGGTCGATGAAGAAATGAGTCTTTGTAACGCAAACGAGCAACTTCTTGGTCTCCTGCAACCGTTTTCTCACGGAAAATGGGCGCATTTGAACCTGAACCGCATCGCTCTTTTTGGAAGAAACCTCAAACATGCGCTTTCTCAGGCTCAGCGTGAGCGTCTTCAGGACTCCATTGATTTCTATCATGAAAAAACTTTCGCTGCGATTGTCGCAATCATCGAGAACCTGAAGAAGACGTCGGTAGAACCGAGTATGATTGAGTCACTCAGCGTTCATGCTGAGAAGCTCTCAACGTTTTTGAAAACTCTTCAGTCGAATGAGTCGCCGACATCTGCAGAAATAAGCCGCTTTGAGCGAATCATTCCGCTCCACGTCGATGAGATTCTGCATGCATTTCGTGCCATCAGGCAGGAATTGTTTGTTGACTTACGATGCAGACCCTCGGAGATCATCGCAAAGATGGCGAGCGAGCGACAGGACTTGCTTGAGCAAAAGAGAATCAGGGTGCTCAATAATATCGCGCTAGATCAACCGTCCGTCGTGATATCGGCAGCCGCGTTCTCAAAAGTTTTTCGAGCCGTATTCGATTTTTTCATTCAACAAACAGTTCCGAACAAGTCCCGATTAATTTCCCTTAACGCCCGAACGTACCTGGACCGCTGGTTTCTGGAGATCAGCGACTCAGAAATTCTCTTGCCGCCTGAACGTTGGTTTACACTTTTTGATGTGCAGGCCAAGGATTCACAGCTCGCCGAAACAGCGGATATCCTTCAAAAACATGAAGGCGACGTGAGTGTCAAGGAGAGCGTGCCGGATAAGGGAACCACAATTCTCATACGACTGAAACTGGGATAACTCCTTGGAAGTCTTCAGAACTGTTCTCGTGCTAGACGATAGCAAGACCTTTCTCGACGATTTCGACTCTCTGATGAGTTCTTCGTTTGTTGTACTTCAGGCTCAAACTGAGCGCGAGGCGCTGGAACACCTCAGCCGCAAGAAGGTTGATGTTATGTTTCTTGACCTCTTGCTTGGCGATGGTTTGAGCGGCCTCGATGTGCTGGTGCGCGTGAAGGAAATCGTGCCCGACCTGCCTATTATCATGTTAACAGCGCACGCCGATGTTGAAACGGCTGTTGAGGCAATGAGGCTTGGCGCGTTTCATTACGTGTCGAAATCACCGAAAATCGAGGAGCTCAAGACCCTCATCGACAAGTCCCTGGCCGAACGAACGTTGAAGCGCGATTATCAGGTGCTCCGCGAAGAAGTACAACGGGTGTCAGGAAAAATTGTCGGCAACGGCTCGGCAATTCAGGAGCTCCTCCTCTCCATTCACCGGGTAGCAATAACCGACGTCACCGTCTTAATATCCGGCGATTCCGGAACTGGGAAGGAATTAGTCGCCCGGGAAATCCATACGGCGAGCAAAAGGCACGAACGGGCATTCGTCGCGGTCAACTGCGGTTCTCTTGTAAAAGATCTTGTCGAAAGTGAGCTTTTCGGTCATGTCAAGGGCTCCTTCACCGGCGCAATTCAGACTAAGCTCGGAAAGTTTGAACTCGCTGACGGAGGTACGATTTTCTTGGACGAAATCGGGGACCTCGACAACCATTCACAGGTCAAGCTCCTCCGCGTGTTGCAGGAAAAGGAAATTGACCGCGTGGGCGGAACAACGCCGATTCCCGTCAACGTCCGTGTGATCGCAGCTACCAATCGCGATCTCTTTACCATGACACAAAAAGGCGATTTCCGCGAAGACCTTTTCTATCGGCTCAACGTGTATCCGATCTCCATCCCTCCCCTTAGGCAACACAAAGAGGATATCCCGTTGCTTGTCGAGCATTTCCTCCGACAATATGAAATCCAGCTGAGCCGCCCGAGACTTCGTGTCTCCCCTGTGACGCTCGAGCATCTTATGGAGTATTCCTGGCCGGGCAACGTCCGTGAGCTGGAAAACGTCATTCAGCGCGCTATTCTCCTTTCGCCTACCAACATCGTCGAGCCAGAGCATCTGCCCAAAGAGATTGCAGAAAACAAGATTCCAACAACGGAGGGTATGAGTCTGCCCGATTTGGAAAGAGAGGCGAAAGAACGAGCAGCGCGCGTGGCGATCTACAGGGCGCTTGAGCAGACAAACTGGAATATCAGAGAGGCCGCGAAAACGCTGGGGGTTCCGGAAAAAACACTCTACGATAAGTGTTCAAAACTCGGGATAAAGCTACGGAACAAGAGTCAGTCACAAACCGGGCAATTCTGAGAAAAATGGAAGAAAAATGTCGTTTTGTTCTGAAAATTTCAGAATCTCTGGACACGCAGTCGTGAGAAACAGCTAACTGTTTGATTTTTCACGGGTTTCTTGTAATTTGACATATGGCATTGTTGTTGCGCAGTTGCTTTGC
Source organism: Ignavibacteriales bacterium (assembly GCA_016207415.1). Lineage (GTDB taxonomy): Bacteria > Bacteroidota > Ignavibacteria > UBA10030 > UBA10030 > JACQPT01. The sequence continues at coordinate 3,467 of JACQPT010000083.1, read as the reverse complement.
GGTCTCAAGGAGGCGTTCATGTCAAATTCTGCAAACAATCACCAATACCGCCTATGTTCCAAGTGTGGGAATTTTTCCAACGTCCTGGAACGTCAAAGCTTCTGCATTCTCTGCGGAACGAAACTCATTGACCAATGCATTCAGTGCAATGAGCCGATTCTGCATCCTTACGGCAAGTTTTGCTATCATTGTGGGGCGCCCTATCTCATGGAGCCCTACAAGGAAGTCAAACGGTAATGCTTGCTTCGCCAAACCGATCCTTCAAACGACTGAACATCTGAAAGTACTCTCTCTATGAGGGGAACAGAATACCGGATTCAGGCTATCAACAAAAGCGGGAAGCCTGTGCAAAGAGTGATTTATGCCTCTTCCTTTTTCGGCGCCCGCGAAAAGGCGAGCGAGTTTGCAAAAAGCCTCGGCCTGACAAAAATCTCCATAAGGAAAAAGAAAAACTTCTCGTATCGTGTCCGCCGGGGAAATAATATTATCGACGGCGTTCAAAGCGCCTACTCGAAAAGCGAAGTGGTCGCCGCTCTGAAACAGCTGGGCTTTGAAGTACGATTCGTCCGCCGACATTTTGACATCCAGTTTGAGGCGCCTGCGAACGAGCTGGTCTCATTCATCGGGACGAGCGCCCGTCTGCTCGAACAAAAAATGCCCTACCACGAGATCCTGCAAATCATGTCGGGCAACGTCCGCAACAAGCAGCTCAAAGGAGCCATCCGGGCGATCATCAAAGACCTCAAGGAAGGAACTGATTCGCGCGAGGCGTTCATCCGACAATCAAAGGTCTTTGGAAAAGAAACCGCCCTGATGCTGGGCATTGCATCGAAGAGCGGCGACATGAAGTCGATTTTTGAAAGCGTCGCCCATTTCGTCGAGCGCCAGGCGGATTTCAAAAAGGGTCTTGCCAGTTCACTTATCCTTCCTGCCGTCACTTCGCTTTCTCTGGTGGGCGCAATTGCATTCTATGTACTGTTTCTCCTCCCTGAAATGGTGAAACTCCTGGGGCCGATGGCAGCAGAACTGCCGCCTCTTACAACGACAACACTTGAAATCAGCGAGATTATCAAAGAGAATCTTCTGTTATTGACTCTTCTCTTCTTTGCAGTGCTTGGCGGATTCTACGCTTGGTTGACGACCTCGGCGGGACAGTTCTTCTTCGACAAGTTAATCGTCCGCGTTCCCTACATCGGTCGGATCCTCCAGAATACCAGCGTCGAAATGTACTGCAGGGTTCTCGGCATCATGTATACATCTTCTCAGGAAAATATTGACGCCATCCAGCATGCTGCCGAGGCAAGCCGCAACCGTTTCCTGGAAAAGCAAATTCGTTCGATCGCCATACCCGCAATGCTCAAATACGGCACCGAGTTCGCCAAGGCTATGGAGATGACTCGATTCTTTCCTGAGATGGCACTTTCGCGGTTTCGCACTGCCGCGGAAACCGGCGATGTCAAAGGAACAGCCCTTCAATTGGCCGATTACTACGAGCTGGAAAATCGTTATGCCATGAAAAACCTGATTAGCGTTATCGAGGTCAGTATTTCGCTCATCATCATGGTCGCGATGGTATTCCTGACATTCCTGTCGTCGGAAACTGCGTCAATCAAGATCGAGGGTATACCATAAAATCGTTATCGTGAAGAGATCACATGTCTCAAGCTAGAATAGCAAAGAAGGAGCTGGGGGATCTCCTTGTAGAAAAAGGGATTATTACCGCTCATGACCTTCTTGGCGCTATTGACATCCTCAGCAAGGAAGACTCGAAAAACAGGCGAAAACTGCCCCAGGTTCTGGTGGATGAGCTTCATCTCGACCGGGACAAAATCTACGGGGAAATAGCCAATTATTACGCCTTCCGAACTATCGACCTGGCAAAGGAAGTCCCAACCGACGATAACGTCAATTTTATGCGACAGGAGTTGAACAACCTCCCCGTCGCCATAAAGACGCTCGCCCTGGAAAACCATGTTTTGCCGTTCATGGTGGACCGTGACCGACCAGACCGGCTCTTGGTGATAACTCCCGACCCCACCAAGCGCGAAGTATACACCATTGCGCGGGCGTTTTCCTTCCCTAAGTTTGAAATTTGTTATGTTCGGCTGGGCCAATGGCAGGAACTTTGGCAACGGGTCAATATCGGGCGTTCGGCATACGCGGACTTCGAGTCCGACACGGGCAAAGAAGGTGTCTTGGGCGAAATGGAGGAGGATTCCGATCTCTACGAGCAAGCCCTCGAGGAAGAGATCAACCGGAGCGGGCTCGTGGAACTTGTAGAGCGTATTTTTATGGATGCGGTTCGGGCGGGGGCAAGCGATATTCATGTCATGCCACGCGGGGAAAAGAAAACGGAATTCCATTTCCGCGTTGACGGCCGCTTGTCGCTGTGGTACACACATGCGGAGACCCGCGCCGAGGCTGTTTCTGCGGTGGTAAAAGACCGCGCGATGAACCTCGACCGATTTGAACGCAATACAGCGCAGGACGGCTTCGCGCAGTTTATCGTGGATCGAAAGACGGTTCGGTTTCGCGTCTCGGTCATTCCGATTGTGGGAAAAGAGCTCAAGAGCAAGTTCGAATCCATCGTCATCCGTGTTCTCCAGGAACCCAGTTTCAGCACTCGTATCCAGGACCTTGGTTTCGACTCATACTCGGAAAATTCCTTCCGCAAAGCAATAGAGAAACCTTACGGCATGATCGTCGTAACTGGCCCGACCGGCAGCGGCAAAAGCACAACGTTATTCTCCGCCCTCAAGACAGTGATGGATCCATCTTTGAATGTCATTACCGTTGAAGACCCCGTCGAGTATTTCATTGACGGCGCCCGTCAGGTGAAGCTTAATCCAAAACTGGATTTTGACGGAGCTCTGCGAGCCATCCTGCGCCACGACCCGGATATTGTGATGGTGGGAGAAATTCGCGACCGTATCACTGCAGAATTGGCGATTAAGCTCGCTAATACGGGCCACCTCACGTTTGCCACATTGCATACCAACGATGCGGTAAGCGCAATTGCCCGTCTTTACAAAATGGGCGTTGAGCCGTTCCTGATTGCCTACACACTGAATATCGTCTTAGCTCAGCGCCTTATCCGCAAGCTCTGTGACCGATGCAAAACTCCGGCTACGGACATCGAGAAAGAAGCCCTCGTCAAGCTTGGGGTTTCCAAGAACGACCTCGACAAAGCAAAAATCTCCCGCCCTGTAGGCTGTGCGAACTGCGTAAAGGGGTTTAGAGGACGCCTGCCGATCCATGAAGCACTCTACTTTAACAAAGCCATCAGACGCCATGTCCTTCAGGCAGATACGAACATCGACGAAGAAATACTCCGCAATCAAGCCCTGAAGGACGGAATGCAGACACTGCGTCAGAGCGGCCTCAATCTCGTCCTGAGAGGAATTACCACACTTGAGGAAGTCGCAGCAGTTACAGTTGAGGACGATTGACCTCGTAGCGCCACAGCT
>JACQPT010000096.1 GCA_016207415.1 Ignavibacteriales bacterium | reverse complement strand
CTTCCTGTTCAGTCTCGGGGTCGGAAGAGCGGTAAGCGACCCATCTGGAGTTCGGAGCCCATTCGTAATTCATAACGCCGGACTTAGCCTTTGTGAGCTGCTCCGCCTCTCCGCCGCCCAACCGTATGATCCAAATCTGGCTTTTGGCATCGGTCCCACCCCGCGCGGAAACAAAAGAGAGATATTTGCCGTCTGGAGAAAAATCCGGGTTGGAGCAGGTTTTCTCTCCGTGTGTGAACTGAGTGTTTGTTTTGCCGTCAGCGGAGACCAACCAGACGTGCGTGAGGAATTCGGACTTTTCTCCTTCAAGGAGCGGGGTGGAAACTGTATAGGCGATCCATTTGCCATCTGGCGAAACGGCTGTGCCTCCGACTCGTTTGAACTTGATCATAACATCGGGTGTCCATCGCGCCTGGGAAGAAGCGATGCACGCAAGACAAAAAAGGATAACTGTGGTTCTTAGGAGAGCTTTCATGGGACCTCCATTGTTTGAATCAACTGGTGTTTTCCCTAAGATACTCGCCAAAACAATCAAGCGCAAAGGCAAAAAATGTCGGCCATTAATGAGAGTATCCTACGGAACATAGACTCTTTTCTTTGTAACGTTCATTCCAATAAACAATCCTAAACCATCGCCTTCAACGTTCCAGAATACATTCTCACCACCCAAAAAGAAAGGATCTCCGGCATTGGCCATGCTGTTTTGCCTCGTTCTGTAATAATCATAGAAGGGCTCGTCAAAACAGAGTACTTTCACGTACAAAGTATCTTTCCAACTTTGCTCAAGCCTCCATCCTACGAAGACATTAAGGGAAACTCTATCGCCAGCGTTCACAGGCTTGATCAAAAACTCGCGCGAAAAACCAGAATAATAATAGGAAGACCCAGGAGATTCATAATCACCCCCGTAAACGGCCTTTTCCTTGGCGCTGAATTCTGCCACGATAAAATAGCTAGCCCCATATGGTTCTCTCGACTGCCGCTGCAAGTAGGTCGTGTCAATCTTCACTGAGTCGGGCACGCGTGTGCGTGCTCGGAGGCTGTGACCGTTCCAAGAGGCTATTAGCTTATATTGCTTTGTCGCCTGAGCAACAAGGCCGTCGGCTGAATATTGAGCCATCCCGGTTTTCAGTCCGTTATGATATACTTGACCAACAAAGGCTAATGGATACGAGACACCTTCGCAGGTGATGAACCCTTGGACATCTGCAACCGCCGCTACATCAGGCGAGTAGGCCTGCTCAAGACTCATCGTCCGAGTAAAATATACCTTTTTTACTGGTTGCCCGGCTTCCAAAACTGCTGAAACCACGAGTTTTTCTTCGAAGGGAAGATTTCCCGGCTCCACCACCACTTCACACCCAAGCACCAGTGTGATGGGGATAGTCACAACAAGCTCATGGAGATTTCGGGTTTTTCCTTTAATCATTCTCAAAAAGTCACGCTTAAGCCTATTGTCGGGATAATAGGGAACAAAGTGTACTGCACAACCTGCGGAACTGGAATCACAGATCTATAAGTATTCCCACCCGGATCAACTTCATAATTGTAGCGGTATCTTATGCTTTGTGCAAATGGGTTCTTTCTGTTATAAGCGTTGTAGACATTGATTGAAAACTGAAATGGCAAATTGAACCAGGAAAACTTTCGAATGAAGTTCAAATCAAGCTTGTGAAAGGCCGGCAATCGGTAGGCATTTCTTTGCGAATAATCTAAGGCTTGCCATCCACTGCCAAGGTAACCCAGACCTTCGATGTCTTCGAAATAGAACTGGCCCGTAGGCATCGTATACGCTTGACCCGTGCCATACATCCAAGTTGCACCAAATTCCCAACCATCGCTTATGCGATACATTGCTGCCAAAGCTATGTCATGTCGGCGGTCGTACCGGGGGTAAAACTCTCGCCCGCGATTCAATTCAGGAAAGTGTCTCGTCGTCCAAGATAGAGCATAACCAAGCCATCCCGTTATGCTTCCTAGCTGTTTGTTGAGGAAAAACTCGATGCCGTATGCTTTTCCCGTGCCCTGAGTGAATTGAGACTCCAGGGGCGCGCCAAGCGCAAAGACCGCTCGGTCCCGATATTCATAAAGATTTTTGTATTCTTTATAATAACCTTCGACCGCCAAAAGGTACTCATCGCCAAATTGCTTTGTCTCAATTCCAACTACGGTCTGCATGCATCGACTTGGTTTCACGTTCTCCGTGGATGGAAACCACAAGTCTGTGGGGAGCGAAATATCATTTCGGATAATCAAGTGAAGGAACTGATGTGCCACTGCAAATGAACTTTTCACCGTGAACTGGTCGCTGAACTTCATCGACGTGGAAATTCTCGGCTCCAAGGACACGTAGTTGCCTTTTTCAAAATAGTACAGCCGAGTCCCAACGTCGGCCGAAAACATGGGGGAAGGATTCCAGTCGTCCTGAAGAAACAAGGCCGCTTCATGTGACGAAAGTCTCTGGGTGGTGAGTCCAAATATAGTCGAGCCGGCGTCGTTGTTCGCTCCAACGTTGAAAGAATGTCTTGTAAGCTCCCCACCTAATTTGATTGAGTGCACATCATTAGGAATGTATTGAACTTCTGCTCGCCATGTGACATCTTGAATTTCCGAAACGGCCCTAAACAATTCCGTGACATCACCTTCGTCTTCAGAATCCGTGAAAAATTTATAGTTCGTAAAGATCAGCGAAGAATTCATGAATGCGTTTGCCATCAGAAGGTGAGTCCAACGAAAATTCGCCGTTGAATTTCCCCACCTGACGTTAAAATCACTCGTCTCCCCTTCGGGTGGCGCTAACACATCTCTTCCAAAATAGCCACTGGCAAAAAGTCGGTCGGATTCAGAGATCTTGAGGTTCACTTTTGTATTCAAATCGTAAAAATAGTACCGTGGTGTATCCTTCAGATTGGCCAGGGCGATGAAAAGATCCAAATACATCCTCCGACCAGCAATCATAAACGTCACGTCTTCTCCAATTGGCCCCTCCAACATGAGCCGTGAATTGATCAGGTTTATAGCTGCGCTGCCCGAGAGTCTTTCTCTTGTCCCTTCCCGCATAGTTAGATCGAGGACGCTCGAAAGTCGCCCACCGTACTCTGCAGGAAAAGCACCTTTAATGAGGCGTGTGTTCAGTAGTGCATCCGGATTGAATGCACTTAAGAAACCCCCAAGATGAAACGGATTGTACACGATAACACCGTCGAGCAAGATTAAGTTTTGGTCCGGTGAACCGCCGCGAATGTAAAGGCCGCTTGAAATCTCGGAAACGGATTTCACACCTGGAAGCAGTTGTAACACTCGGAAGACGTCAATTTCTCCGCCTAGCGAAGGCATGTGCCTGGCAAAGTCTGTTTTGATGTCAATGGTGCTCAATGCTTCTGTTTTACTCTCATCGTACACTCCTTCCACCACAACCTCCGCCATTTCGATGCTAAGCTGAGGGATCTGCAGATTCTTCCTGACTTCTTTTTCAGAAGTTGAAATAAAAAACGTATCTGACGCGATTCCATACCCAACTCCTCGAACAACAATGCGACAGGAGCCAACGGGTACGGATGGGATTGAATAGAATCCGAATTTATTCGTGCTTGCTCCGCGAAACAGCCGCTGTCCTGGTGTCGTGGCCGTGTCTTGGTAGATCAAAACATTGACTCCAATCGCAGCTTCTCCAGAGCGTTTTTCAGTGACAAAGCCAGAGATTGTTACGGATTGCGATTTAGCAAATTGCAGACCGAAGAGGTTAAAGAGGACCAGAACAATGATGTGCTGAGGTGAGAATTGCCTGATGCGCAGATCGAGATTATCCCTCACGATTTACTATCTCCTCTGGAGCAAACTACACAGAAATCAGAAATCTCCCGGCTTCCATGATCTTCTTATCGTCAAACCACACCGTTGGCTCTTTGATCAATCCATCGAGGTGACTGGCAACTCTCACGGTTCCGCCCATCGATTTATTATCGCCAAAGGCAATATGGATTGTACCCATCACTTTTTCGTCTTCGAGAATGTTGCCCGTCAGAATTGCCTTATCGTTCGTGCCTATGCCAAATTCCGCCACGTTCCGGGCATCGAGACCATGAGGTTCGAGAAGCTCACGGAGCTTTTGCGATTCTTTTCCACCGGTTATTTCCGTCGCGAAACCGTCCTTGACTTCGATCCGGATGGGCTCTTTCACCATGCCGATACTTGCCATGGACCCATCGACAACGACCAGGCCGTTTGACTGTCCCTCAAGGGGCGCCAGATACGACTCTCCCGTCGGCAGATTTCCCCACTGTCCTTTCTCCCGAAAGAGCCCCGTGCTGGCATGCGCTGTCCGGCCTTTGATAGGCAGGTTGATGTCCGTCCCGCGCGGCGCTTTCACACGAATCGTCGACGTTTTTTCCATCATCGAACAGAGTTTCTGCGTTCGCTCCGCAATGCGATGATAATCGGCGTTCATGCAGCGTACCATAATCTCTTCAGTCACACCGGGCAACGTCACAACCCGCACTCCCTGAGCACTTGCAGCTCGACGCGAATCCGTATGCGTGAGAGACTTTGAAGTAGGACAAAAAACAACATCAACCATCTTCATCAACGCGGCTACCTGAGACGGAGGTTCTTCACCGTTAGTCCGCCGCGGGAGTATTTCGACGATCATCACCTCACAGCCGAGATCTTTTGCAGCCTTCCACATGGCATAGCCAATCGTCCGCAAAGGCTCGTCGGTAATGACCAATACTTGTTCGTCCGACCGCACACCGACACAATCGCGCACAGCCACCTGCGCTGCGGAAAAAAGTTCGAGAGAAATCAACATTATCAGGAAGCAGACTTTCCTGCGGTTATCGTTTCAAGCCCGTGAGCTGAGGGCCCGGTTTCACTCCGGCGTAGAAGAATCGCAAACACAAAACCGATAATCCCGAGAGAGGAGAAAATCCACATTCCCATCGCGTATCCGCCCGGGTTTGTCCCGCTCGCTCCGCCTGCGTCATTCGCCATGCCAATCGCCAGGTTGAGGGCAAAGAAACCGATTTGCTGAATCAGCGTCATGAGGGCATACCCCGTCCCGAGCCTGTTTTGTTCGACAATATAAGCAACAGACGGCCACATCACGGCAGGGATGAGGGAGAATGCAATGCCCATCATGGACACCGGAATCCACAAAGTCAGACCGCTGTACATCATCATGAGATATACCGGCATAAGAAGAAACGATCCGAAGACCATAAAGAGTGCCCGCTTGCCGACTTTGTCCACCAGCAGTCCGAACAGAGGGGTCGCAAACATGGCCGAGAGCGGAAGAAGGCTGTTGAAGAATCCCGCCGACTCCCGAGCAACGTCAGCATTGACGCTTGCAAACTGCGTATCCATGAAGAATTTTATGGCAAACGTGCGAAACGGGAAAATCGCAGAATAGAACGTGAAACAGAGTCCAACGATAAACCAGTATGACGGGTTGAATTTGAAAATCTTGCTGAATTCCAGCTTATCCGGTTCTCCCGCCTCTCCCAGGGAATAACGACGTTCTGCCACACCTTCAAGCCACCAGTACACTAACGCGGCCACAACGCCAAGAACGCCCGCACCCACGGCGATCATCAACGGACCCTGCCAGTTCGCTGGCTCTGTCGAACCGAGTGGATAGAATACGGAACTTGCCCAAGTCGGCGAATTATCCGCCGCGACTGAAGCCAAACGCGCAATCGTCAGGTTGACGCCGAACGCAAAACTGAGCTCCTTGCCTTTGAACCATTTTGCCAGAGCGGTCGTTACTGCGACGATCAGTGACTCAGCGCCGAGCCCCAGAACAACTCTGCCGGACACCATAACGGGAAAACTGCCCTTCACCGCCGTCAGGATTGCACCGAGAAGGCAGAGAACAGCAAAGATAGCAATCGACTTCTTCGTCCCAAGACGATCGACCACAATGCCTCCAATCAGGAGAGTCAAAACCGCCGCAACACTGTAACTCGAGTTCAACCAACCGACGTTCTCATTGGTGAACCCAAGCTGCTCGATGAAAATGTCGACGAGGGGATTGATGGCATCATAGATATAGTAATTGCTGAACATGGCAAGGCTCACGAAAAGAAGCACAAGCCATCGGTATGCGCGGGGAGGCTGGGGGAGATTGCTCATAGTATCATATGGATGTTCGCGTCAAATATTTTTTCCCTGCCGTCTCAAAAAACGATACAAAGCCGGGGTCCTGCCTGTATTTTTTCAAAAAGATGTCGATCTCCATGTTGGCAAAGTCTCGTTGTCCAAGGTCTACGGCTTTTTGAAGAGCTGCCAACATTTTTACCTTGTCACCTCGCATCGCGTGCAACCGAGCTAGGTCAAACACAAAATCGTAACGGCCCGGGATAGCTGAGATTGCCAACTCAACTTCTTTGAAAGCCTGGTCGAATCGACCCTCCATTGACAAGATCGCACTGTGCAAGGAGCGAAGGGTTGGACTCTGCGGAAATCTTGCAAGGTGCTGCTCAACAGACATACGGGCTTCCTCGAAGTGCTTTTGCGCCAATTCTTGTTTCCCGGTTTCTCTTTTGATGATTCCGTCATACAGCTTCAGGAAGGCCTTAAGTTCGAGTCCTTGAACGAGTGGCAAAACGGGAAATCTTAGCGTGGACTCGATAAGTGCTTGCGCTTCATTGAACTTGCCCAAGTTCACCAGAAGAGGGATCGCGGCGATGATCCCCGTAAAGCTATTGGGGTCTTTGCCCAGAAGATACCGCAAGTCCTTCACGGCTTCGTCAAACCTCCCAAACGACACGAGTATAGATGCGCGAACTCCATAACTGTCAAGATGATTTGGCTCTGCGGCGATGGTTCGCGCCATCGCCTCAAGAGCCTCGTTTTCTTTCCCTTGAAGTCCCAACAAATACGCCTTCATCATTTGTCCGACGAAATGATTGGGGTCAAGCGAGATCGTTTTGTTTGCATACAATTCGAGCTGGTCGGTTTGTCGAAGCTGCCAATAATCGATCGCAAGGTTGTAGGCATTGAAGATGTACAAGGGATCGACATCCAGCGCCTTTTTGTGGAAGTCCACGGCTTTGCTCAGATCGCCAACATCCCTGTATGCATTCCCAAGGTAATACAGACATTGTGCGTCATGTGGAAACATTTCGTAGAGTCTCAACAGAGTCTGAATGGCGCCTGCCAGATCTCCTTCTTCGCGTTGCAGAAGGCCTTTGACCAGCATGCCTTCCGGAAGTGTCGGATTGAGTTCGAGCGCACGGTCCACCTGTTGCCGAACCTGGTCGAGGATCGACGGGTTTCTTTCGAACCCGAACGCAAAGCGAAACCGCAATGTGGAAGCGAGGGTTGCGTGGGCGGGCGCAAACCTCGAATCTTTCTCCATTGCATGGTTCAAATACTGTATCGCGAGATCGTTGTCCGCCTTCGTCCTTCGGCGGCCGTGCGTGAGGCCCTTCCAATACAACTCCTGGGCGTCAATATTCGTCGGCCTTTCCGCCTTCATTTTGCTCTGCTCGAGAGCCGAAAAGGTTACCTGGAGAGCATTCACAATGCTCATCGAGATCGAATCCTGAACAGCAAAAATGTCTTTCAACTCAGGGTCGAATTTGCTTCCCCAGACAAGATTCTCGGTCATGGCATCGATCAGTTGAGCTGTAACGCGAAGTTTGTTCGCGGCGCGCTGGATGCTTCCTTCCAGCACATACCGGACCTTTAACTCTTCTCCAACGGACTGGGCCTTGACGGGTTTGCCCTTGTATTGAAAGACGCTGTTCCTTGCAATCACGAACAGGCCGGGAATCCTGGCAACGTCGGTGATCAACGATTCGGTGATGCCGTCCACCAGGTATTCGTCTTCTGCGTTCTCGCCGATGTTCTGAAACGGCAGGACGGCAACGGATTTTTCCGGCAGTGACGAATTGGCCTGGACGCGGGAGAGATACGTTTCAAAGATCATCCAGCTCATTCCGATCATTAGAAGCAGGATGCCCGTCAGCGTCGCAAAGAGCCGTGATCGTTTCTGGCGAAGAACGAACCCAATGCGGTCGGAGAAAGGAATGAGCTTTTGCTGCCAGGGAAGAAAGACTTTGTAGAGCTCGACCGGCACCTCGATGTTCTTCAATTCCCCTCTTCCGAGCCTGATAAGCGGATAGTCCAGCTTATTCTGAACCTGACGCGCCACATCTTCGGAAAGGCAGATGCCCCCCGGCCCCGCCACAGGTTCAATCCTTGAGGCAATATTCACACCATCGCCAAAAACATCCTTGCCTCGATAGATAACATCACCGACGTGCAGGCCGATCTTGATCTGCACCATCCGCTCAGGTCGAACCCGCGCGTTCCGCTGCTCCAAAACTTTTTGGATATCCACTGCACATCGTGTGGCATCAAGTGCGCTGGAAAACTCCACAAGGAAGGCGTCGCCGATGGTCTTGATCTCCTTGCCATTGAATTTCGGAAAGCTCGCGCGCAGGAGCCTGTTGTGCTCTTCAAGCAGTTCCATGGCGAGCTTCTCGTTCTTTTGAACGAGCGCACTGTAGCCGACCATATCCGTGAACATGATCGCGGCAAGCTTGCGACGTTCTTTTCTGAGAGGCTTTGAGCGTTGATGTGTCTGCTTTGCCATGGGTGGACGACAAAATCGGATTGAGTATAAACGGAGAGGTCGGCCCGGTTAGAGCCGACCTCCCAGCAAAATCACATTACGTCTTTGTTTCGACCTGCTTTTTCGCGTAGTAGTACAGCGACCCCGCCAGCAGGAGAAACATCGCAACAGAAAAGAGATGCGCCGTACTCAGTGACCCCAGACCGATGGATTCAAGGATTTTCGGACCGACGGCGAAGTCTCCCGGCTCCAATCCGAAAACTCCCGTTTGCTCCATGAGAGCTATGCCGATTGCAGCCAGGCCAAAAATTCCGCCACCTGCAATGAGTCCGCTTGCGTAGAGGGAGCCTGAGCTTACTTCTCCTTCTCCTTTTCCGCTCACGGCCTTCCCTTCCGCCAGCCAGCGAACGATTCCCCCGCAAAAGATCGCGAGTGTCGTGCCGATGGAAAGATATGAGCCGACTGCAAAAGCAAGCGAGCGAATTCCAAGGACTTCGATCGCCACGACGAGAAACACACCAAGTAGGACGAGCCCCCAGGGAAGCCGTTGGTTCAAAATGCCGCTGATGACCGTCGCCATCAATCTTGCCTGTGGTGCAGCGGCTCTTTCAGAGCCTATGCCTTGAATCCACTGGATCTCAATTTTCTGAGTTTCGGGGCTGTAGAGATATTTTCCGTCCGGGACAGTCCTGGAACCGATGGCGTTGACGAGATAGTAGCTCTTTCCTTCGTACTCAAATTCTTTTGACTCAACCTGAACTCCCTCCGGCAGCTCGACAACGTTAAGGTCGAGTTGAAATGGCTTGTACTCGGCCAGACCCTTGTTCATCAGGATCAGCGTCAGGCCGATGACAAACACCGAGACCATGACTCCGACCATTAAACCCAATTGCTGCTTCGAGGGCGTTGCCCCAACAAGAAACCCAGTCTTAAGGTCTTGTGAAGTTGCGCCAGCGTTTGCCGCCGCCACGCACACAACGCCACCAATCGTTATAGCCAAGGCGGCGTAGGCTCCGCCTGTCCAACCGGCAATAAGAAAGAGCGCACACGTCGCCATCAGTGTTGCGATGGTCATGCCCGAAACGGGATTAGCGGACGAGCCGATGAGGCCAACAATTCGCGACGAAACCGTGACAAACAGGAAACCAAAAATGACAACCAGGATGGCGGACAGGAGGTTAGCGAGAACCCCTGTGTCAGCGCCGGGCACGGGCATAAACGTGAGCAGTCCCCAGATGAAGACGACAAGGACGATCGAGCCGAATATCACAATGTTCATCGGAAGGTCATTCTCTATGCGTGACACAGTGTCAACCTTTTGACCTTTTTCCGCCCTGAGGTCTTTCACACCGGATTTGATGGCGTTGACAATCGTTGGCATCGTTCGCATGAGCGTAATGAGTCCTGCTGCTGCAACCGCGCCAGCTCCCATAGGCCGGATGTAGCTCGCCCAGATCTGGTCCGGTTCCATCTGGGCAATTGGGACTGTTCCCGGGTAAAGAGGTTCTTTCAACATGCCCCCGAAGAACTTGATGGCCGGAATCATGAGCAGCCACGAAAAGATTCCCCCGGCGAAAATCGTCCCTGCAACTTTCGGTCCAATGATGTAACCGACTCCAAGATATTCGGGCGTCACTTCTGCTTTGACAGATGCGCCGTTGTACCACGCCGGCCGGTATTCCGGCGTCCTGTACCAAAATCTCATGGCATGCATGAAGAAGGCGTACACTCCGCCGATGCCTAGTCCCATGAAGACGCGGCCCGCGAACGACCCGCCCTTCTCCCCCGCCACCAGAACATCCGCGCAAGCCGTCCCTTCGGGATATGTCAGGTTCCCGTGTTCTTTTACGATCAGCTGCCGTCGCAGAGGGATCATGAACAAGACTCCCAGCCAGCCGCCGATGAGGGCAAGGAGAAATATCCGTGTGTATTCGAGGGGGAAACCAAGGAAGATCAGAGCGGGGAGTGTAAAAATCACGCCTGCGGCGACCGATTCGCCCGCTGACCCTGTCGTTTGGACGATGTTGTTTTCGAGTATCGTGCCCCTGCCAAAGAATCGCAACAGGCTGATGGAAAGCACTGCAATGGGAATCGAAGCGGAGACTGTCAAGCCCGCACGGAGGCCAAGGTAGACCGTCACAGCCCCAAAAAGAATCCCAAACAGAGAACCGAGCATCACTGCCTTGACGGAGAATTCGGGAATGATCTGCGAAGCCGGAACATACGGTTGGAACTGCTTTGGAGATGTTTCAGCCATAACGCGCTCCTTCTAAGTGGTTGAGGTGGGCAAAACAGATTCGGTCAATTGCCGTTGCGAGAGAACAGAGACTTCACAATGTAACCCGCAATTTGCGGGTTTTCTTTAAGACGCCGGATAGAATAAGCATACCATTGCTCTCCATAAGGGACATACACCCTCAGCCGATGGCCGTCAGCAACAATGCGGTCACGCAGGTTTTCGCGAACACCGAGCAGCATCTGAAACTCGTACTGCTCGCGTGTCAGTTTGTTCCTCTCAATAAGCTCATACGACTTCTCGACCAGGTATTCATCGTGTGTTGCTATGCCGACATAGCAGCCGTTCTCGAGAATGGAACGCATGAGGAGAACAAAGTTCCGCCGAATGTCGTCACGGTCGGTAAAGGCGATGTCGGGAGATTCGATGTAAATCCCTTTGCAGATTCTGAAATTTGCCCTTAGTCGTATCAACGCACGTACATCAGCGTCACTGCGCCTCAGGTATGCCTGGAGCACAATTCCGACATTCTCATACCCCTCATCTCTCAAGCGATGGTAGATGGCGATGGTTTCGTCCGTCGCGGTCGAATCTTCCATGTCGATGCGAACAAAATTCTTCATCGCTTGAGCCTGCTCAACTATAGCTTTCACATTGCGGTAGCAGAGGTCTGTACTGACCCTCAAACCGAGTTGACTTAGCTTCACGGACACATTCGAACCCAGGCCGCCCTTCTGTATTTCCCGAAACATTTCAACACACCTTGCCTTCATCGCATCAGCTTCAGACTCCCGCTGAATATCTTCGCCCAGCAGGTCGAGCGTCGCCATCATCTTCTTTTTGTTGAGCTCTTTAATGACGCGGACGGCATCCTGAAGACCGACGCCGGCGATATACCGTTTCGAGAATTGGCCAACAATTGATTTGGGAACTACGGGAAGGGCGGAGACGATTAGCTTGTCGAGGAAGGACATTCGTCGTGAAAAATTGAGCTCAAAAATCGCCGTCAATATAGGCACACATGCCTATAAATGCAATAAAAAACCCTCTGTTTGGCAGAGGGTTTTGAGAATCACTCTTGCTTGGCTATCTAGACTTAGTAAGTCACAAGTTCTCACTCGCCAGACTTCGGAAGTCCGTGATGCATTAGAAACTAAAAACGAGGCTAGCCTTCGGTTCGATGCGCTTTTGCTGATTGAAGCCTATGACATTTCCGTTCGCATCTTTCTCCTCAGTCCACGTGAACTCGTACAACATGGAAACAAGAAGGAATGGATAAGGTTTATATCCTATCTGGGCGTAGAGAACCGAATTATCGTCGAGCTTGAAGATCTGTCCGATGTTTCGCTTGTCATATCCCGCACTTAACAGAAGGATGGGAATTGCATCGCCCGTCTGCAGTTCCATGTGTAGTATACCGGCATTTTTGATACCCACTGGCGATTGATATCCGCCGACGATGTTGAATGTGTTGAGGATGCTGACCAACAATTCGCCGTAATACCCCTCGGATTTCGTTGCCGCATTGAGAGCCATGGCTTTGCTCACAAAAGCCGAGCCAAACGGGGCGAATCTGTCACGCTCGTACAATGCGTCGAAGTACGAGGGTATAAACTGGTCACCCATAAAGCGGCGCTCGTACTTCGCGCTCACTGTCAGCAATCCCATGCCGGAAAAGTCAAAGTTGATGCCCGCCGCTGCGCCGCTGCCGTAACCGATGATCTTAGCGTAATCAAAATACAACGTGGAGCG
>JACQPT010000109.1 GCA_016207415.1 Ignavibacteriales bacterium | reverse complement strand
GCAGTAAGGATTCCCTGTTCGTCGATGCGGCGCGTCAGACCCTGCCAATACAATTCGCTGATCATTCGTGAAATACGCTCAGCCGGCGGCTCAAAGATTGTGGATCCATCGAGCCAGAGTGTCGGCTTTCCAGCTTCCTCTGCGAGCTTCATCTCCTGCAGAAGATTCGAAAGGTAGTATGTCCCCGAAATCTCCATCCTGCGTCCTGCGGTTGTCTCCAGCCAAAAATGCTTATCGCCTCTTGCCGTGCCGGCGACGCGAGGGTCATCAATCGTAATCTTCTTGTCCCCGTCTGTGTCTTCGTCGAAAATCAGGGCTTGCATTGTTTCCGATACACCCACAGACTTTGAATCTTGACTTTTTGGTGCAGGACCTATGTTGAGGACGGAAAGGACGATGATGAGGGTTGCAACGGCAAGGACGCCGACGGTGAGCGTCGCCCTCAGGAAGATTTTTGCAGTTGGGCTGTTAAAATATTCTTTGCTCGCCATGGGTCACCATGCGGGCGGTTCACTCGGGTTTGCAAAAGCGCAGACGGGTATTATGCTTTGCCGGCAAATGCGTTCAGGAGACGATGAACTTCCTGAATGTTTTGAACGGTGTACCGGGCATGCGTATTGGCGATCCCCACTTTGATAGAGACCGCCGATTCGGGGAGGACTTTGAACAAATCCTCGTCCGTCCAGTCATCGCCGATTGAAAGGACAAAATCGAAGCTCTCCGAGGAGAGAATGTGGAGTCCAACGCTTCCTTTGTTCAATCCGGCCGCACGCACTTCGATGACCTTGTTGCCGCGCAGGACCTGAAGGTCGATATTTGCCGTAAAGTTCGTAAGGTGGTCCAGGAGTTCATGGGCGAGGATGTTGGATTGTTCCGGATCCGCCCCGCGGTAGTGCCATACCAGCGAATACTCTTTTTCCTCTACGGAAGAACCCGGCAGACGGTCGCCATACTGTTCGAGGATAGGAAGGATGTGCGGTTTCCAGTCGGCGCTTTGCTCCTTGAACATCTTCCATTCTTCCCTGGGCTTTCGTACCCAGATGCCATGTTCGGCGACGAGCGTCATGCACGCATCGCCAAACCATTGTCCAAGCGTCGCTTTATCCCTTCCGCTGATAAGAACGACGGTATTTTTTTTATTCTCACAAAGCATTCTCAGCATGGATGATACTTCATCTGACGGCTTTGCCATTTCGGGTCGGCGAACGAACGGAACGAGCGTGCCGTCGTAATCAAGGAACAAGAGCCGTCGGACACTTTTCCTGTAGTCGCTCACCAGAGATGTCTTGATCGGTTCAGAAAGGAGCTTGACATAGAATTTATTCTGCACGTCACGCATGGCGAGGAGCTGAGAAAGGAAATCATTTGCCCATCGGATCACGTTGTAGCGTTTGATGCGGCCTCGCATCATGCGGTTTCTTCTTTGCTGCTCCTCGATGGGCATGCTGACGGCTTCTGCCAGCGCCGCGGCAATTTCTTCCCGGTTGTTGGGATTGATGATGATCGCTTCTCCCAGTTCTTTCGCCGCCCCCGCCATCTCGCTGAGCACCAGAACGCCCGTGTTATCAACGCGCGATGCCACATACTCCTTCGCAACCAAGTTCATGCCGTCTCTCAACGGCGTGACGAGTGCGACATCGCTCACGTGATAAAGTGCAACCAAAGACGGAAACGGGACTTGTTTGTATTGGTATACCACGGGCGTCCAGCCGATACTCCCGAATTTTCCGTTGATTTTGCCCACAAGCTCTTCAATTTCCTTTTTCGTCTTGTCGTACCTATCCACGCCGATGCGGGAAGGCACGACAATCATCAGGAGAACGACCTTTTCTCTGAATTCGGGATGGCTTTCGAGCAGGATCTCGAATGCCTCCAGCCGATTGAGAATACCCTTCGTGTAGTCCTGTCGGTCAACGGATAAAATAGCTTTGACCCCCGGAAGTGACTTTTTCAGCTCCTTGATCTCATTCTGGGTGGCAGAGTCGTCGAGGGCCGAGATGAATCGGTCAACATCAATACCCATGGGAAAGGTGTCCGTTTTCATGACTCTGTCCGTCGTCAGGATCAATCCCATGTTGTGTTCGTGGCCAAGGATTCGTACCACACACTGGAGAAAATGCTGGGTATAGTCGTACGCGTGGAACCCCAGGACATCCGCACCCATGAGACCTTCGAGAATATCCTTGCGCCATTCACCGGGCAGCAGCCTGAAAATCTCGTGCGAGGGAAACGGGATATGAAGAAAAAAACCGATGAGCGCGCCGGGAGCCCTGCTTTTGACCATGTTCGGCATCAGCAGCAAATGATAGTCGTGAATCCACACCAGGTCATCGGGCTGGACAACTTCCAGAAGGGCCTGGGCAAAAACCTGGTTGACCTTTTTGTACTGCTGCCACATATCGGGCTGGTATGCCGTGTACGTCGGGAAATAATGGAAGAGCGGCCAGATTGTTTTGTTGCAGAAGCCCAGATAGAACTGGTCCATTTCTTCTTCGGTGAGAAACACCGGATACGATGAATATTTTGACCTCGCGATGGACTTCAATTCCTCTATATTCTTCTCCGACACAGTCCCGCCCGGCCATCCGATCCAGAGATATTCACTGAGGCTGGAATTACTCGTGCCCACAGTTTTTAAAAACGACGACATGCCGCTGACAAGCCCGCCCGCACTTTCGCCAAAATGGAGCTCGCCGTTTTTTTCCTTTGCGGTAAAAGGCAGGCGATTCGAGACGATAATTAACCTGCACTTCTTTGGCGTCTCACTCATGACAAGTAGACCACATCCTCCCGATGAAAAATCGAAATGAAGAGCAGTAAATAGTCCTTGATGTGCCGGGTGATGAGGAAGTTGTTTTTGATGTGCTGCTTTCCGTTGATGCCGAGTTTTCGGGCATATTCGGGCTCATGGATGAGTTGCTTGATCCAATACGCCGTACCGTCGATGGAGTGCGTAAGGATGCCCGAGTATTTATGAGCAATTTGCAGCGGAATGCCTCCGACGGCTGAAGCGATCGTGGGTTTTTCTTTCCAGAGGGCTTCTGAAACCGTGAGACCGAATCCTTCTTTCAGAGATTTCTGCAAGAGGACGGTTGAGCCCCGCTGCAGGGCGTTGATTTCAACATCGCTCGCCGGGGGGAGAAAAAGCACAAAAATATCCCTGTCCTTGTCGGCCTCTTCTTTGACCTGCTGCATGATGATCGGACCCTCAGGGTCGTCTGTCGCTCCTCCGCCGGCGAGAACTAATTGAGCGTCTACATGTTTCTTCGCGATCTTGAATGCTTTGATGACTCCCACCGGATCCTTCAGGTAATCAAACCGGGAAATCTGCGTGACCACGGGTCTTGACCTGTCGATGCCAAATCTTTCAAAGACAGAATTGATCGTCTCGGGCGGGAGGTCCTTATTCTTGTCGGCCAACGGATCGATCGAAGGCGAGATGAGCACCTGAGGAATGGGAAGTTTGCGCGCAAAGGCAGGTGCGGAAAACACCGCGGCGTCATACAGCTTGATGAATTGCGCCAGGAATTTCCAGATCGACTGAACCGGTTTGGAAAAATCGATGTGGCAGCGCCAGACCCAGTTTTTCCCGAGCTGCGCACGTTTCTCAATCAGGGCGATCGGTTGAGGGTCATGCACATACACAATGTCTGCAAACGACATCTCCTCGGCGTTTTTCCTGTTTATTTCAAGAAACCATTCATACTCATCGTCGCTGATTTCCGTCGGGACGCCGTGCAGTCCGTTGTGCATTTTCTTCGTCGTCCCGAAAAATTTCTCGTCGCCCTTGATGACATCCCAGCGCGCCTGAACGCCAAGCTCGTTCAGCAGGGGAATCATTCGCGTGAGAATCTCCGCAACACCGCCGCCAACGGCGGTCGAGTTGATATTCTGAACCTGCTTGCCCTCGAGGCTTTTCGCCAGCAAGTAGAGCTCATCGATGGTTGCCTGCCCCACGACAGGGGCGTAGTCTTCAATTCTTATCATGCTGCTGCACCAGTTGAAGAATTCTGGCTCTGAGTCCTTCAAGCGTGTGTGTGTACGGGTCGAGGCGCACAACTTCATCGGCAAGAGCCGTCTTGCCCAGGTCGCGAAACCAGCGGGAGAAGTCGTTTTCACCTTTTTCGAGCCGGAGCTTGGCGTCGAAGATATGGTAATAGAGTGAGTTGACGCTGATCTTTCGGAGAATCTCCGCAAACTGTTTCAGGTCATTGGCAACGTAGGGAGTCCGAAGGACAAACGTCTGCGAGGCCATGAAATGGAATTCCTGGCCTTCCGGAGCGGTCTGCCCCTTGCCGTTTCCGGTAGAATGCTGCTCAAGAATCTCGATAAACTTGTTCCTCAGGTCCTCAAGCGAGTTGAACTGGACGACGTCAACGCTATACATGAGTTCTCCCAACCGCGGCTCGTTCAACACTTCCTGAATCCAGTAGGCAAAATCATTCGGTGGCTCGGGAGAAAGGAAATGATGCTGCTGGAGGTAGCGATGCGTGTGGTAATAAATCGAGGATTCGGGGGCAGATTTGATGCCGTTGAGGAGCTCAGCGACACTTCTGGCTTTTGTACCGAGCAGCAGCGTCTGGTCCAATTTAGTATTAAAGTAGAATTCGTTCACGCAGCAACAACCCTCCGTGCACCGCTTCCCACCAGGAATGAGGAATTCTCCGGCAGCTCCGCCGAAACCATCTTCGGCCACCCGGCATTTCTTTTTAATATAACACCGGATTTTCCAGAGTCAAGCATAATGTTGAGTCGGCTGACCATTGGACGGAGCCTTTTTCTGTGCTTGACCTTCCGGGAGAAAATGTTATACCTTACTGCTCAGTTGGGGTCTTCAAGAGTCGCAGATCCTTGAGCCAACCTCTCGCAAACATCACATGACTGCCATCATCGAGATTCTTGAATCAGTCGGCGTTTCAGGTTTTCTCGACATCCTTTTCATGTCCGTCGTGATCTATTCAATTCTGGTCTGGTTTAAGAGAACAAAAGCCGCGTTCGTCGTCATTGGCATGTTTATTATCGGTGGAGCTTATCTGATCGCCCGGCAGCTTGATCTTGCTCTTACTATTTCCATCTTCCAGGGCTTTTTCGCCATTATCATCATTGCTGTGCTGATCATTTTCCAGGAGGAGATCAAACATTTCCTCGAACAAATCGCGAGCCATAATATTGTGATGAGCCTGCGAGGAAGAAGGGTACGCGGAAATCCCCAAGCCAACGTCGATGCAATCGTGAACGCTGTCGGGGAGCTGGCGATGAGCAAATCGGGAGCGCTTTTTGTCCTCCGCGGAAAAGACCCTCTCATCCGTCACTTGGCGGGGGGAATCGACCTCGGCGGAGAGTTGAGCGAGCCCCTGCTCACGAGTATCTTCAACTCCGAGTCCCCCACACACGACGGCGCCGTGATTATCTCCGGCGAAACTGTCACGATGTTCTCAGCATACTTGCCGCTGTCCAAGAACACCGAAAAACTCTGGAAGCTCGGCACCAGGCATGCGGCGGCTCTTGGACTCGCCGAGCTCACGGACGCTCTGTGCATCGTCATCTCGGAACAGCGAGGCACCATTTCCGTGGCGCACAACGGGGATATTCGGAAATTGAGGGACACCGGAGAACTCAAAGACCTTCTCCAGCAATTTTACCGGGAAACCGACCCCGCGAACGTTACGAGCATCTGGAAGGATTTCTTCAAGCGAAACTACAGAGAAAAGGCAATCGCAGGTGTTGTCACCATCCTCCTCTGGTTTTTTTTCGTTCATGAATCCAAGGTAGAATTCAAGACCTTTCTCGTACCCGTAAAATACGACAACGTGGCATCCGAGTTCATTGTCCAGAGAGTCGACCCGACCGAAATTGAAGTCACTTTTTCAGCGCCCAAGAGGTCATTCTATTTTTTGAACTCCAATAACCTCAGGGTCGATGTGCCGCTCTTCGACATCCACCAGGGAGTCGTGCGAAAGACCATTACTCGCTCAAACATCGTTTGCCCCGAGGCTTTGTCCGTCGAGAATATTCAGCCCACAACCGTCACATTTCGAATCGGCGCGGCCGGCGCAGCGTCACAATAAGCTTTGTCTCTCTACTTCCGAAGGCTCTCCGCTGTACCCTGACTTTGTACAAATAACGTCCTCGTCGGATACGCGAACTCAATTCCCTCCGCATTGAACCGGTTGACAATTTCAAGGTTAATGGCCTGCTGGACGTCCATGTACAGATTGTAGTCGGCGCTGCGGACGAAATACACGACTTCATGCACGAGAGCTGAGTCCCCGAATTCCTTGAAATGAGCCCTGTCGAACCGGACGTTCGACTGCGCTTCCACAACGCTCCGTAGCATGCCGCTTACCTTGGCCAGTTTTTCACGCGGCGTTTGATACGTAATGCCGACAGAAAAAACAACGCGCCTCTCAAACATGCGCTTGTAATTGCGGATTCTGCTTTTCAGCAGGTCGGTGTTGGAAAAAATGACTTCCTCTCCCGAAAGACTCCGGATCCTCGTTGTCTTCAGGCCAATGTGTTCGACCGTTCCCAGGAATTGGTCGACGATGATGAAATCGCCGAGGACGAAGGGCTTGTCGAGGACGATGGAAAGCGATGCAAAGAGATCGCCGAGGACATTCTGCAGCGCGAGGGCAATTGCAATGCCGCCGATGCCGAGCCCCGCTGCAAGGCTTGTGACGTTCACCCCCACGTTATCAAGAACAAGCATGAGGATCACCGACCAGAACACCAGACGGCCGAGGAAACCCAGCGCCGTGACCATCGTTGTGCTTGCCGCGTCTTCCCGGACGCGTCGACGGATGGTGCGATTCAGAATGAACGAAATGACGACGTTCCCCCACAAGCCCGTCTGAAGCAATCCCGTGACGATGGCGACAACATTGAGCACCCGGAGAGTCACCCGCGGCATCGTTATGACCAGCGAGCCCACATAGACCGCCAGAATCAGCAGCGAAAGGACTTTTGTCTGACTGAGGATTTCGACGATGAAGTCGTCAACTTGTGTTTCGGTCGTTTGTGCAAATTTTCGGAGCCGGGAGGTCACAAGACGCAGGAGGACTTTGAGAATCAGGAAGCTTCCAACAATGATCGCGGCGGCGATCAGCCATTGTTGAACGGTCATGCCCAGGTAATGTTTTTCAAGAAATCCCATTGTTATCCTCGTTATCTTCTTTTGTTATTCTGCTCTCGCTGAAATCTTGAGCTACCGGTTTTCCTTGTTTTTCTTTCCCAATCACGGTAGTTTAGCCTCCTATGAACATGCTTGGAACTTCTTCGAGCCGCAAGGCGCTGTTTGCTCTGCTGTATTTAAGCGAAGGCGCTCCCATCGGTTTTCTCTGGTGGGCTTTGCCGGCAATGTTCAGAGCGTCGGGGATGGCACTCGAGACCATCACCGGTTTGACGTCTCTTCTCGTCCTTCCATGGGCGCTCAAGTTTCTTTGGGCCCCCTGCGTGGATGCCTTGCGTTCCGCTACATGGACATTTCGGTCGTGGATTCTCAGTTGCCAGCTGGTGATGGGCGTTTCTCTTCTCCCGCTACTTTTTCTCGACGTCCCGAATGATTTTTCTCTTGTTGTGTTCTTTTTGATCGTGCACGCCTTTGCGGCTGCCACCCAGGATGCTTCCATCGATGCGTTGTGCATTGCCGAAACGCCAAAAGACGAGCGCGGAAAGATGAACGGATGGATGCAGGCCGGTATGCTCTTCGGCCGGTCTGCCTTTGGTGGCGGTACGCTGCTCCTGCTTTCTCTCGACCGCCGGCTGTTCCTGATTGCCCTCGTTCTCACCATCTGGATTCCGGGAATTTTGCTTTTCTTTTCGAAAGAATCCGGCCGGGAGCGCAGCCCCCGCCATGTTGCCGAACGATGGCGGTCCGTTTTCGAAAGCATCCGTAACCTGACGAAAACCAAGTTACTATGGCTCTCTCTGCTTTTTGGGTCCATGGCTGGAACCGGCTACGAGGCGGTCGGCGCCGTTGCCGGCCCCTTTCTCATCGATCGGGGCTTCTCGGCTTCTGAGGTTGGGTACTTCTATTCCTTTCTCTCCGTCCCTTCCATGATCCTGGGTGCCCTTGTCGGCGGATACTTGTCCGACAGGATGGAAAGGAAAAGATCCGTCAGCATGTTTCTGATGATCATGGCTGCGTGTATCTTCCTGCTTTCGGCGACCGATATGCTCCATGGATCACGTCGAACGGAATGGATGATGTTCTTGCTCGCCTCCCTCTACGCAGGGATCGGCCTTTTTACCGCTTCATCCTACGCCTTGTTCATGGACATTACAAGAAAAGACCTTGGCGCAACTCAATTCAGCGCGCTGATGGGCACCACAAACCTTTGCGAGTCTGCTTCGGCATTCTCCATAGGCAAACTGATCCCTGCGGCGGGATATGCGCTCAGCTTTACCGGTTTTGCCGTTCTTTCTCTTCTGAGTCTCCCGGTCTTACGACTTATCACCGTTCCTTCTTCGGAACAACGACGTCAAGGGGTGGAAAATACCTGACCTCATACAAGTCGGTTCTTCTGTCTTTCCAGTTCAGAACAGTGCCGCTACGACGGTGCTCTTTCAACAACTCGAGGTCAAGGTCTTCAAAAATAATGGTCTCGATATTCGGTGAGCACTCCGCGGCAATGGCGTCCCGGGCAAAGGGAATATCCGAGGGAGTAAATATTCCGGATTGGGCATAATGAATGTCAAGATTCTCGACGTAAGGAAGGTTTCCCACGCTCCCCGCAATCGCCACATACACATGGTTTTCTATGCAACGTGCCTGCGCGCAATAACGCACACGAAGATAGGCATAGCGTTCGTCAGTGCAGAATGGAACGAAGATGATCTGGGCACCGCGTTCAACGGCAATGCGGCAGAGTTCTGGAAACTCAATGTCGTAACAAATAATAACAGCGATCTTCCCCCGGTCGGTATCAAACACCTCTAACGAGTTCCCCGGTTTTACTCCCCACCATCGCTGTTCATTCGGCGTTATGTGCAGTTTGTACTGTTTGCCCAGAGTGCCATCGCGTCGAAAAAGGTATGCCACATTGTAGAGGTCGTTATCTTCCTGCGTAAAATGCGACCCAGCGACAATATTGCAGTTATACTTCACCGCGAGACTGCGAAACAGTTCGAGGTACTGTGTCGTGAATTCAGCGAGTTTCCGAACCGCCATAGCGGGACGCTCAGCCTTGATAAACGACAACAGCTGCGTGGTTACCATTTCCGGGAACAGAATAAAATCGCTTTTGTAATCTGAAGCCGAGTCGACAAAATATTCACATTGGGAGGCAAAATCGTCAAAATTGTTGACTTTTCGCATCTGATATTGAACTGCGCAAATTCGAACGGGGGCTGTCGGTACAAATCTTCTTTGAATGTCGGGTTCGTAATCCAGGTTTGCCCATTCGAGGAATGTCGCATATCCTAGTGAATCCTTGTCGCTGGCCAGGTAGTTCGGAATCAAACGCTTGAGCACAAAGCCGTTTGAAAGCTGCGTTGTGAGCACGGGGTCGATCAATTCCTTGCTGATAACCTTCTCAACGTATTCGCGCGCTTTCATCCCGCTGGCATGGGCGGTGTATCCGGGAATCCGACCGCCGAGAATGATTCTCATAAGGTTCTTTTGGCGGGCCAGTTGCTTGCGAGCGTCGTACAGCCTGCGCGCTAGTCGCATACCGCGGTAGTCAGGGTCCACCATGATTTCAATTCCGTACAGCGTGTTTCCGTCAGGATGGTGATTCCGGATGAATCCCGCGTCGGCAATTTCCTTCCAGCCGTGCCAATCCCGGTAGAGCTCAAAGTCAAGAATGAGACTGCTCGACGAAGCGACGATTCTTCCGTCATACTCGATACAGATTTGGCCCTCGGGAAAAATGTTGAGTTGGCTTTCCATTTGCTCTTTGAGCCACGGTTTCATCCCCGGGAAACACTTCAACTGAAGGGCAACGATCTGGTCGTAATCCTCCATCCTGATCGGCCTGACGAGAACCTTCTTTTCGAACTCCTTTAAGTCAACTTTTTCCATACTGCTCTCCCTGCTCAACTCCTTTCGCCGACGTTCTACTCAAGAGCACATAGCCCACAATGCCCGCCATCAGCGACGCACCCAGTATACCAACTTTTGCAATGTTGAGCAACGCACTCTCGCCGAATGCCAAACCCGCGATGAACAGCGACATGGTGAACCCGATGCCGCCAAGCCAACCCGCACCGTAGATGTGACTCCAGGAAACTCCCGACGGAAGAGACGCCAGGCCAGAACGTACTGCCACCCATGAAAATGCCGTGATCCCGATTTGTTTGCCAAAGACGAGCCCAAGCGCAACACCCACGGCAACAGGATTCATCAATGATGAGAGCATGGCCGTGTCGATCGCCACCCCGGCATTCGCGAGGGCAAACACCGGCATGATGAAATACGAGACCCACGGATGCAGCCCGTGCTCAAGTCTCTGCATGGGCGGCTGGACATCCTCGGCCTTTTCTTCCAACGACCCGATGACGTTGAGTTGATGTGACGTGAGGTGTGTCTTTCCGACTCGCCGGTCATTTTGAAACTCGTTCAGCACCTTCCTTCCTTCTTCGACAAATTGTGTTTGATCGATTCTCGACCGAGCGGGAATCGTCGCCGCGAGCATTACTCCTGCAATGGTGGCATGTATGCCGGATTTCAGCGTGGCAAACCAAAGAACAATGCCCAATGCCCCATACACCGTCGGCGCACGAACACCGCGCATGTTGATCAGCACGAGCACGGCGAGAATGACCGCCGCCATCGCCAGGTATCCCATCGAGAGTTCGGTCGTATAAAAGAGGGCAATGACAAGCACTGCGCCGAGGTCGTCGACAATGGCGAGAGCCACGAGAAAGACTTTGAGCCCCAACGGTGCTCTTTTCCCGAGAATCGCAAGAATTCCAACTGCGAAGGCAATGTCCGTCGCCATCGGTACTCCCCATCCGCGCTGGCCAACGTCTCCATAGTTAAACGCCGTAAAAATCAACGCCGGCACCAGCATCCCTCCCACTGCCCCCGCAATCGGCAGTGCCGCCTGACGCCGAGAAGCAAGTTCGCCGACAAGCAATTCCCGCTTGATTTCAAGGCCGACAACAAAGAAAAAAATCACCATGAGTCCGTCGTTGATCCAGTGAAGAAGCGATTTGCCCAACTCCGCTGTGCCGATCCGGAAGGAGATCTCTGCTTGCCACAACCGCTGGTACGATTCCGACCAAGGCGAATTCGCCCACAGCAACGCAGACACTGTGCAGATCAGCAGGAGAATACCGGCTGAGGATTCTACCTGAGCAAATTTTTGAAACTGTGTCAGGATTGTGGTGAGCCTCGCGCGTCCTCCGGTTTTAGCCGGACGTGACTCGGGTGGAATCAACGGTTTTCTTTGTCGTGACATAAGGTCATTTAGATTGTTGTTCCTGGATTTTCCGTCGCTCTCGATCCTTCTTCAATACCTTGACAAAGAAATATACAACCATTATGAGAATATATCCCCATGCAATGCTTAATGTTATGACGGCTGCCATCGACATAAAAGGCCTTCCTTTCTACAGGATATCTGCCACTCTCAGTATGATCACCGCAATAGCTCCTGCTATGACGATGATGAGAATGCGCAGTTCAACGGGGATATTCTGCGGACCCTCTTGCTTTTCCATGATACTCCTCCTTTGCGCGGTTTTCGGTCTCAAAACGGCGCGAACATGCGCAGTTTTTCAAGGAACGTGAATGACCAACTAGCAATTACGTCAGGAGAAGCTAAGGTATGGTGGAGCGCGAGAGGAACTTGATGAAGTGAGGTGGGAATTTTGAGCGCGCGTCGCCACCAGTGGAAGCAACGCAACGGCGCGCTTGGCGTCAATTTGCATGCCTGTATCGGGAAGGCCATGTTGAGGCATCCAGAGTCGTACACCCGATGGGGCATATCCATGCTGAATCAAAACAGGCTTCGAATCGACGGGGACGGACTCCAGCGAGTCGGCTCCTAGTTCATGCTGAGAACCCTTCGTGATTGGTTGTGTTTCGCCAACGGCCTGGCTGCGAAGGTCGACAAGGAAACAGACGGAAAAAAGCCACGCAAAGTGTAGGTATCTTGCTGCGTTTTTCATTTTTTTACTGTAACGATTTCCGCGTCAAGATGCAAGCTTTTCACGTGTTTTCGCCCGTTCGAAGCTCAGAAAGAATTTTCCGGACTTCGGGTAAGTTGTTTTTATTCACCAGCGCGAGGATGGTGTCCCCATCTTCCAGTCGCGTGCCGCCGCTTGGGACGATGAATTTTTCGTTCCTGATGATTAACACGACGAGACTGTCCTCTGGCATCCCAAGGTCGACGATAGATTTTCCACTCACGGCAGAATGGTAGGGGATGATGAGGTCGACCATGTCGGTGTCGATACCTTTTGGCGCTTCGAACTCCAGAGGGTAGCGTTGCTTCATTTCAAGAGGCGCATCGACGGACAACCATCGCGCTACGATTGGAATTGACCATCCTTGTAACAGCGTGGAGGTGAGAACAATAAAGAAGACGACGTTGAACATGAATTGTGCCGAAGGGAGGCCTGCCAGCAGCGGGAAGATCGCCAGGATGATCGGGACGGCCCCACGAATGCCAACCCACGAAACAAGAAATTTTTCCCGCCAGTGAAGAGCGCTCATCGATAGCGACAAGAAAACGCTTACTGGCCTCGCAATAAATATGAGAAACGCGGATAACAGAACTCCGGCGCCAACAACTTGAAATACTCTCGAAGGATACACCAGGAGCCCCAGCGTGAGGAACATAGCGATTTGGCTCAGCCAGGCAAGTCCGTCAAAAAACCTGAAGAGGCTCCGCTTTTGCACGACTTCACTGTTTCCGACGATCAACGCCGCGATGTACACTGCCAGAAATCCACTCCCGTTGACGACAGCGGTAACAGCATAAATGAACAATCCCGTCGCCAGGGAAAAAACGGGGTAGAAACCTTCGTAAGAGAAATTCATCCTGTTGAGGAGGTACACCATCAGCCTGCCAAACCCAAAACCCAGGAGAGCTCCAAACCCCATTTGATAAAGGAAGAGCGTTATCAAACTCCACGGCGACCTCTCCGGGTTTGTTGCAAGCTCAATCAAGCTGACCGTGAGAAAAATTGCCATAGGGTCGTTACTCCCGGATTCCGCCTCGAGGAGGGGCTTGAGCTTACCTCGAAGGCTGATATTCCTTGATTGCAGGATCGAAAAAACCGCTGCTGCATCCGTCGATGAAACGACTGCACCGAGCAGCAACCCTTCAACAATAGTGAGACCGAGGGCAAAGTGCGAAAACAAGCCGACGACAAAGGCAGTCAGCAGCACTCCGACTGTCGCGAGGCTGGTTGCTTGCCAGACGACCGGACGGATGATAGGCCATTTCGTGTCGAGCCCTCCGGCGAAAAGGATGAACACGAGCGCCACAATGCCGATGGACCGGGAAAGGGAGTAATTCTCAAAAAAAATGCCGCCGGGTCCTTCTGACCCGGCAAACATTCCGACAGCCAAAAACAACAACAATGCCGGAACGCCGAGATTGTCCGAGAGTTTGGCAATCGCGATGCTCACGATGATGAGCGCCGAGCCTATGAGGAGCAGGTAATCGAACCCGATCATGCGTGTGAAGATGAGCTTTGAACGAAAAAAACCGAGGCTATTCTGAGCGAGCCGGGCCGACAGGCGTCGCGCTGGCGGCTGTTATCAATGAAGTTCTTTCCAAGAGGAAAATCAAGAGAGAAGTAAGAATGATGCTGATGACGACGACGCTGTACACCATATTTTGAATCAGCTCGCCTCCAGCAATTCCGGACTGAAGAGGTATCGAAGCGAGAACCGCCGCTGCCGTACCCTTGGGAATGAGGAAGGACATCATCAACATATCTCCTTTATCGGGATCCCTGCTGAACGATAATCGAACGGCAACGAAACGGGAAGCCAGAAGCAGAAGCGACAATGCGAGTCCAATACCCAATGGCCAAAAATCCGTAAGCCTGATGGAGAGGCCGAGGTAGACAAAGAAGAAGGTCTTGAGAAGGAACACGATTTCCCCAAAGAAAAGCCGCTCCGTTTCATTGTGAACCATCGGCGTGAGCTTTGTCCTGGACAAAAATGCAGGCATGGGCATGAGGCCAGCGTTGCCCAACGTTATCCCGAATGCCAGCGCAGTGACAGGACCGCTGTAATGGAGAAACTCGGCTAGTCCAAACAAGATGAACAGGAACGACGGAGTTGTAAAAATGGCATGTCGCAGGTCCCGCATTCGGTCCAGCAGGAGAGACCAGAAAGAGCCGCCAGCCACGCCAATGACGACGGCGAAAACGAACGATGAAACAAGCGCTCCCGCCACTTTTCCCAGCGACACATCTGCGACCTTATACGATTCTAAAACGGCAAGCGCTATCACAATGCAGATTGCTTCACCCAAAGGTGCTTCCACCATCATGGTCGTTTTTGAACTCTCCTTCAACTGTAAGTGACGCACCAGAGGTATAACGACAGATGGGGCGGGTCCCGCCAGGACAGCGCTCGTAAACAAGGATGCCACAAGTGAAAGTGGTGTGAGGTAATACGTTCCAACAGCCAGCACCCCAAACGAAATGACATAGCTCAGCACCGTAATAAGGACCGAGCTGCGCCAGGTTTTTTTCAACATATCGATGCTCAGTTCCAACCCGCCCTCAAAAAGTATAACGACGAGCGCAATCGTTGTAAAGACACGGCCGACTTTGCCGAAATCTTCAGGTTGAATGAATTTCAGCAATGGGCCCAACACGAGTCCGATAACGATAAGATAGAGGACATCCGGTACTCTCGTCCTTTCAAACAATGCAACGAAGAGATGAGCGAGAAACACCAGCATACCAACGAAAATGATGACGGGCGCTATATCCATAGGTTCTGTTACTCGCTTTTCAAATAAATGCGCGGACGAATTTCATCTCCGCCGAGCCATTCCCAGTAGCGAATCAAAATTGTGTAGACTGTCAGGCCGACTTCTCCTTCACCCCAAAACAGATAACGAAATGATTGGGTCATGAGGTTTTCCCGCGTGAGTTCCAGAAAGATGCTTTTCGGGTCGATCAGCTCGCTAATATATGCAATCGTGTTCGCAATGGCGACAGCTCCCCAGACCACAATGACATAATGACTGTTTTCCTTGAAGACACGAACACGCAGTGGAGCCAGAAATTCACTTCTGTTGTCCATAAGGTGAACATGGATAAACGCAAAAGGCCCCCGGACTTTGTAGTCCTCTCGTAGTTCTCTTGCCTTCCGCGGCCGTGAGTCGGTTCGACTCGTGCTCAGTGGCACAAGGTGCACTTTTCTTTTTGTAATAAATCTCCATAGCCTGGCTGATTTTTCGTCGACAAACGTCACTTCCGAAACTCGCAGCTCTGTGGCCCGGCGATAACGACTCAATGCGCTGGCGACCATTGTCACGATAATAAAAATGGTGGCGATGATGACGCCATCGGGCCTCTCAATAACATTATCAATCAACGTAAAGACGAACACGGCGCTGATAAGCCAGAAGTACCCGCAGGGAATGAGCTTCCACGCCGAGGCTGAATGTGCTGACCGAAACTCCCGCCACAACGAAAGCGCGACGGCAACAGACGCAGACAACATAAGCACAAGGACGCCTGTCGCGTAAGCACCGCCCTGCGCTTCCACACTTGCCTCGAACGCCCATGTGACCACTGCGGTGATCACGAACAAGACGGTGACTAGCGGACGTCGAAAGGCAACCCATCGGGGGGCCATTCCATATCTTGGAAGATACCGCGGAATCAAGTTGAGTAATCCTGCCATGGCGGAAGCCCCTGCAAACCAGAGAATGGCGATCGTCGAGACGTCGTAGAGTGTTCCAAAAACCTCCCCGAGTATTGAATGTGCGAGATAGGAGATTGCTCTCCCGCTTGCAGGCCCTCCAATGCGATAATCTTCTTCGGAGATAAGAAGTGTTGTGACAAAACTCGAGAGTACCAGCATGATCGCCATGATGACCGCCGCGCTCGCGAGGAGCTTTCGTGTCGCTCTGATTCTTCCCGACGGCACCTGTTCCTTCTTGTCGTTCTCTTCTCCGGCGACCAGAGGCATGACCGTAACACCTGTCTCAAAGCCGCTCATGCCGAGAGCGAGTTTGGGAAACACGAGAGCCGAGACGATGAGAAGAGAAGTCCAATCCCCGTGCAAGGATAGATCGAGATTCCACTGTTTGATCAATGACGGATTTTCCAGAATTTCATTGAGGCCTGCCCCGAGCGCGACGAGGTTAAGAATCAAGTACGGAATTGCCACGAGAACGGCGAGCCCAATTGCTTCGCTGAACCCCGCAAGAAACACAATTGCCAGGACAGCAAGCATCCCGACGGTAAGGCCCATCCGGGCTTCTCCCACGAGAGGATGCAAAAACGGATTTTCGATTGCGTGTTGCGCCGCATCCGCCGCCGAAAGTGTCATTGTGATAACAAAATCCGTGGCCGCAAAACCCAACAGCACGAGGACAAAAATCTTGCTCGTCCATCCGCTGAGGAGATTCTCCAGCATGGCGATGGAACCCTGTCCGGCAAATGAACGGCCTGCTACCTGCGCATACACCGGAAGCGCCCCGAGTAACGTGACGAGAACGAGGACTCCGGTAGCTGCCGGTGAAATGGCTCCCGCGGCAATCAAGGCAATTCCGGGTTGATAGCCTAATGTGGAAAAATAGTCAACGCCCGTCAGCCACAGGACCTTAAACCAGGGATGCGTCCCATGTCGGCGCGTGCTTTCCTCATCCATGCGGCCTCCCTGAAAAAACCATCGCCCGAGTTTCGTCTTTGCCGGTGCCAACCGCCGCACGGGCAACCCAGGGATAATAAGCTCTGAGACCTTTGATTTGATTTGCGCGAGAAGTTTAGGCATACTTCATTGATTTCCGGCATTGAAGATAAGAACCTTCCAGGAAAAAGCAAAAACATCGTGTCTGCGCGTTGAATCTTTGTCGATTTCGTGTATCTTGTTTGACCATCAATGAAACGCATTCGTTACGGCATTATCGGCTTCGGCAATTTTGCCGAGAAGACGATTGCTCCCGCAATCCGCGCATCGGCTAACTCCGAGCTGGTCGCAATTCAAAAGCGGTCGCTCCAGGCGGCACAGGAGAGAGCCTCCCAGTATCGGGTTCCTCTTGCTTTTGACTCCGTCAAGAAACTCGTCGATCATCCCGACGTGGATGCGGTATTCATCGTGTCCGCAAATTCAGCTCACTGCCTTGAAACAATTGCCGCGGCCAAAGCAGGGAAGCATGTCCTTGTAGAAAAGCCAATGGCGATGAATGTAAAAGAGTGCGAACTCATGATCTCAGCCTGTAGGGAAAACGACGTGCGTTTGATGGTTGGGCACATGGTCAGGCTTTCTCCGCTGGTTGTCAGGATGAAAGAGATCGTCCATTCCGGAAGGATTGGCAACATTGCTGCGATAAAAACCGAATTCATTTACAACGCGAGGATTTCTCAACGTTCGTGGGTTTTCGATCAAAAACTCGCGGGAGGCGGACCGCTCTTTGATATTGGAGTGCACTGCCTGGATACAATGCGTTTTATCCTCGACGATGAGATTGTCTCCGTCAAAAGTTGGCTTGCTCCGTTACCGACTTCTACTCGAACTGAATCGACGGCGGCTGTCGTGCTCGGTTTTTCAAAAGGAACCTCTGGCTCTCTCTTTTGTTCCTACTCATCTCCGATACGACGCTCCTTTATTGAGATTGTCGGAACCGAGGGCATTCTGTCGGCGGTGGACTTCACACGCAGCAGTTTGACGATTCCGCTCAACTTCATTCAACTTTCGAACACCGAGGAGGGAGCACGCAGCGTTGAGCAGATTACTGTTCCCAATCTGTATGTTGAGGAAGTGAGCACGTTTTCTGACTGTCTCCTGAACGGTTCTCCGCCGATAATCCCGGGCAACGTCGGGCTCGTGAACCAAAGGATTCTGGACGAGGCACTGAGACAGGGTTTTGAAAGCTAACGTTGTGCCTTTGAGCCTTCGTTGCTTGCTTGTTTGTTATTCAATCGAGATATTCTGTGGCTCTCATTCCGCATATTTTTCGCCGACCGAAAATTCAGAGTGGAGGAACGATGAAACCTTTGTTGTTGCTTATCTGTGGTGTTTCCGTTGCATTTTCGCAATCATCACAAATTGTCATCAAATGCGGTAAGCTTATTGACGGCAAGTCGGAAAGAGTTGCCGAGAATTTCACAATTCTTATCGAAGGAAATAAGATCAAAGAAGTCGGAGCCAATGTAAAAGCTCCTTCGGCTGCGACGGTGATCGACCTCTCCGATGCTACCGTGCTTCCAGGTCTCATCGATGCTCATACCCACGTGCTGCTGCAGGGAGACATAACATCAGAAGATTACGATAAACAACTCTTAAAGGAATCGACACCCTACCGGACATTGCGTGCCGCGAAATCATGTAAAACTGCATTGATGAGCGGCTTCACCACAATTCGCGACCTCGAAACCGAGGGAGCGATGTATGCCGATGTGGATCTAAAGAAGGCGATCAACAATGGTGTCGTTGAGGGGCCGAGAATGTTTGTGGCAACACGCGCCATCAGCACGACGGGACGCTATGGGTTGAGCAACTCAGTTTATTCATGGGAGCTGAGAATGCCGAAAGGCGTCCAGGAGATTACTGGTGCCGATGATGCCCGCCGCGCCGTCCGCGAGCAGGTGTCGTACGGCGCCGACTGGATAAAAATCTACGCCGACGGGAGTTACTACAAAACGACAGACGGTATTTGGCACAGTATCCCAAATTTTTCCAAGGAAGAAATCACGGCCATTGGCGAGCAAACCCGGATGCTGAGAAAAAAACTCTCCGCTCACGCCGTAACACGAGACGGCATCCTGTACGCCATCGAAGCCGGGGCGCGTTCGATCGAACACGGCTCCGGCATGGACGACGAGTGCATTAAAGTCATGGCACAAAAAGGAATATTCTGGTGTCCCACGATTTATGTCGAGGTGTGGGTAGCGGAAGGCCGCGCTCGCGAAGGAAGCCCGGCCTTCAAGATGATGCTCGAGGAATTGCCCGAACGCTTCAACAAGGCACTCAAGGCCGGAGTGAAGATCGCGTTCGGCACGGACGTCGGCGGATTCGACTGGACGGAAAACCAGGCGAAGGAGTTTTCCTATATGGTGAAATGGGGGATGACGCCGTTGCAGGCAATCAAATCCGCAACGACGGTTGCGGCTGAATTGCTCGATATGAAAGGCCAGCTGGGCGAGATTTCACCCGGCGCGTTCGCCGACATTGTGGCGGTAAAAGACGATCCTCTGAAGGATATCAGCGCTCTGGAACGCGTTGGATTTGTGATGAAGGATGGAACGGTGTACAAAAACGAAATGAAATGATTGATCCCGTGTAGGGGCGGGACATATCCCGACCCTACACAGCCACAACAAACACGATGAAAACACGCGTTTTTCTCTCCTTTGTATTTTTGTTGACCGCGGAATCCCTTGGTCAACAACATCAAATCCAACGCGCCCTCGATTTTATAGAATCCTTTGAGCCTCAAACCCTCGCCGAACAAGCCACCATTTGCGAAATCCCGGCACCCCCCTTCAAAGAAGATAAGCGCACCGCGTATTTTAAAAAACGATTTCATGAACTCGGACTCAAGAACGTCCATATCGACAAGGTTGGCAACGTCATCGGAGAGAGGACGGGTACGTCACAAAAGCCAACACTTGTCCTGTCAGCACATCTTGATACCGTTTTTCCGGAGGGTACGGATGTCAAGGTGATACGGACCGATACGACGTTGAAAGCTCCCGGCATAGGTGATGACAGCCGTGGTCTCGCGGCAATGCTCGCCGTTGTGCACGCACTCAATGAGGCAAAAATCAGGACAGAGGGCACGCTTGTTTTTGTGGCCACCGTTGGTGAAGAAGGGTTAGGCGATTTGCGCGGCGTCCGGCATTTGTTCGAGTACGAGTTGAAAGACAGGATCACGCATTTTGTCTCAATTGACGGTTCGGGCAACAATTATACAGACAGCGCCGTCGGAAGCAACCGGTATCGCGTCACCTTCAAAGGCCCCGGCGGACACAGTTACGGCGCGTTTGGGCTGTCAAACCCCATCCACGCACTCGGCCGAGCGGTGGAAAAAATCTCCCGGTTGAAAGTGCCGGCGCAGCCCAAAACCACGTTCAACGTCGGACGCATTGAGGGGGGAACATCGGTCAATTCCATCGCTCACTCGGCCTGGTTTGAAATGGACATGCGTTCGGAAAGCGCCGAAGAACTGGCAAAGCTCGACTCATCGTTCAAATACCTTGTTCAACATGCGTTGGCCGAAGAAAACGAATTCTGGACGAGCCCACGCAAACTTGCAGTCGATGTCAACCTCATCGGCCAGCGACCAACGGGGACGCTTGGCGCCGACAACCCGATGCTCAAGGCAGTCCTTGCTGCGGATTCAATTCTCGGAATCAAATCGGAGTCCCGCGCGGGCAGCACCGATTCGAATGTCCCCATCAGCCTAGGGATTCCGGCTATCACAATCCCAGGCGGCGGTCGAGGAGAAGGGGCCCATTCTCTCAACGAAATCTTTTTTAAAAAAGACAGCCACCTCGGCCCGCAACGGGCGTTGCTGACGGTTTTGGCTGTTGTTGGCATAAGCAAATGAATACGGAAACAAAAGAAGCGCCGAAAGGCGACCAGCCAGAGCCAAAGAAAAAGAATTGGTTACGAATCGCAGCCATGCTTCTTACCTTGACCATTGCGGGGTTTGTCGGTTTCGACGGCTACGTCAACAAATGGGGAGTGATCAAGAGCTTTTTGCACTGGAACACTCTGGAGCTGCACAGCGTTGACGGCGCACAGCACTTTCTCAAATCGGGGAAGGATTTCCATCTCGTAAGGATTGATGATGTTCAAAAGATTCTGAGGTCGGATAGCCTCGCTATTCTTGACCAGCCTTATCGGGAAAACGGCCTCTACCGCCTCTATTTCCGGTTGTCGGATTCCTCATCGGCCAAGATGCAGAGACTGTACCAGACTTTGGAAGCTTTTGACACCACCGGGCGACTGTCTCACACGATTGACGACATCGAACTGGCTTACCGGGGAGTGAGACGACTATTGCATCTTGATTCAACGGCACGCCGGGATTCGATCGATCGCGCGGGAGTCGATTCGGCAACATTCTATTCATCAACCAACCTGAGCTTCGGCTCAGACCAGGAGGTCTCAAGAGCGTTCAGCCGCCTTGTGAAAAACCCACAATTGCTGGTCGGTGTGGGCGTTGGAGCTGCGGCCTCCTTCGGCCTTGGGCTTCTCGAAGGCGACGCGTATGTTGCTTTTGCCCCGTCAGATGTTTTCCGATTCGACAGCTTGACGGTCGGCCCACGAGCGGCACTGTGGGAAGGAAAATCCATCGACATCCTGTGGACGCTGGGCAAAGTTGATACTTCACATTCTGTCGCTCCAACGCATGAACGATCTTTCCCGGATTCTCAAAACGTTCAGATCCCAGGGAAGCCGTAAGAACGTCAAAGGCATGGCTCGCTTTGGCATTACGGCGAAGAAAGCGTACGGCCTGGCTGCACCAGCTCTTCACCGTTTAGCAAGAAGATATCGAAAAAATCATGCTTTGGCGATGAGTTTGTGGGAAACCGGAATTTACGATGCCAGGATTCTAGC
The DNA here is from genome assembly GCA_016207415.1 of Ignavibacteriales bacterium. Taxonomy (GTDB): domain Bacteria; phylum Bacteroidota; class Ignavibacteria; order UBA10030; family UBA10030; genus JACQPT01. The sequence goes on along the minus strand of JACQPT010000109.1, from coordinate 3,216 downwards.
GGCGCTGATCGATGACCCTAAGAAAGTCACAAAGCGCCAAATGGAACGCTGGGTAAGACAATTTGACAACTGGGCCGTATGCGATACTGCGTGTGGTAAGCTTTTTTCAAGGACGCCATTCGCGTATGAGGCTGCCGTTCGTTGGAGTAAGCAGAAGAAAGAGTTTGTGAAGAGGGCGGGCTTCGCAATGATGGCCTGGCTGGCAGTCCACGACAAGAAGGGAGACGATGCGCGACTCATTCGTTTCTTTCCTCATTTGAAACGCGGTGCAACGGACGGAAGGAATTATGTAAAAAAGGCCGTCAATTGGGCGTTACGGCAAATCGGGAAGCGTAGTTCAAAACTCAATAAAGCGGCAAGACAGCTTTCCAAAGAGATTCATTCTCTGGACTTGCCGAGCGCCAAGTGGATAGCCTCAGATGCGTTGAGGGAACTCAAAAGCAAGGCCGTTCAGAAAAGGCTAAGCCGTTGAAACGGTTAGCTGCGCGCTTCTTTGTGCAAATAAACAAGGGGTTTCAAGCAATATGGAACAAAAGCGCGATTATCTCCTCGGCGCCAACGAAGAAGAACTTGAACGTCTGCGTTTTCAGCACTGGGTCTGGAAGAAAGTCACGGACAACTTTTTCGATCGCATCGGCGTCAAAGAAGGGTGGAAGTGCCTCGATGTCGGCTCGGGACCGGGGTTTACAACCATGGACTTGCGCAAACGCGTGGGCGCAGCAGGTGAAGTCACGGCTCTCGAACCTTCAAACTATTACCTCGAATGGCTCCAACAGGAGACATCCGGACGGGGTTGGACGAATGTCAAATTTCTCCGTGGCAAAGCGGAAGATGCGGACCTTCCGTTGCGCTACTATGACTTCATTTATTTTCGATGGGTAATCGCTTTTGTTCCCGACCCGGAGAAATTCCTGAAACATCTTATCGCAGCAGTTCGGCCCGGAGGGATTATCGCCGTTCAGGATTACTGGTACGAAGGCCTCTCCTTGTATCCTCGCGGAACCTCGTTCGACAGGCTGCCAGATATCATTCGTGCATATTATCGTACTGCCGGGGGCGACCCATTTGTTACCGGCAAAATCCCGTCCCTTATGCGCAAGCACGGCATTCATGTCGTCGATTTTGCGCCACATCAACTTGCGGGTGGACCGCAAAGTGATGTGTGGGAATGGGTTCATCGTTTTCTGACCGGACATTTGCCTCTCATGGCGGAAAAAGGAGTCGTTTCGAAGCTCGAAGTCAAAAAGATTCTCGCCGAGTGGAATGACCAGAGGAAAAATCCCGAAGCGATTTACTTCTCTCCGATTGTTGTCGATATTGCCGGCACACTCGAAGCACCATCCAACAACGTAAAGCTGAAGTGACATGAAATTCTCAAAACACATTCTCTTTCTTTTTCCTTTTTTCACCATGGCCCATTCTCAATCTCCCTCCATTCACTACACGCTTGGGATGTCCAGGCCTTCTTCGCATTTGTTTGAGCTGGAAGTCGCCTTCACTAACCTTCCAGGCAGAGACAAACATCTTGATTTCATTATGCCTTCCTGGCGTACAGGCCGTTATGTCATTTTTGATTTTGCCGGAAGTGTTCAGGAATTTTCCGCCGTCGATGTGAACGAGAAGCTGCTTCAGTGGGCAAAAACGGATAAACAAACATGGCGCGTGGAAAAGCGGGGAAGCTCCGTCACTGTGCGGTACAAAATTTTTGCTAACGAGTTCAACATGCGCACCAAGGGGTTGAACGACGAACACGGCTTCGTCGACCCGGCAAGCGCGTTTATGTACGTCGACGCCTACAAGCACCTTCCCGTTCGGATCACAGTAAAACCCTTCGTCTCCTGGCACGTAACGACTGGCCTCGATGCTGTCAAAGGGTCAAAAACTGATTTCACGGCCCCCAACTATGAGTATCTTGCAGACTGCCCCATCGAAATAGGGACTCAAAAGGAATTTGAGTTTGATGTTGAAGGGAAGAAGCATGTGCTCATGATTCAGGGAGAAGGCAACTGGGACGAGAAGAAACTGATCCCCGACATAAGCAAAATTATCCGCTTGACGAAACAATTCTGGGGAGAATTGCCCTATGAGAGATACATTTTCATGGTTCATCTCCTTGGAGGTCGTGGCAGCGCAACTGAACACATCAATTCGACGATTATCGACGCACAACCGATGCAGTTCTCCAGCCGGCAAGGTTATCGAAGGTTCCTCGCCACCGTCACTCACGAATTCTTCCACACGTGGAATGTCAAACGACTGAGGCCGGCTGGAATCCATCCCTATAACTTCTCGAAGGAGAATTATGTCAAGGAACTCTGGATCGCCGAGGGCAGCACGGATTACTATGAATTTCTGTTCCTCACACGAGGAGGTTGGTTGACACCCGATGAATATTTTCAGGCGCTGGCGAGCTTCGCTCAGGAGGACCGTTTGAGGCCGGGCAACCTTGTTCAATCACTTACCGAATCGAGCTTCGACGCTTGGGTCAAACACTATCGAGATCGAGAGAACGCGTACAGCGCCCAAACCGACTATTACGTTAAGGGTGCGAACGTCTCCTTTTTACTCGACATGGAAATCCGCAACAGTTCCGGAAACAAGTCTTCGTTGGATGACGTCATGAAAACGATGTATCATCGGTTTCGACTCGGCACGAAAGGCTACACCGTCGACGATTTTCAAAAGGTTGCGGAGGAGTTTGCGGGGAAAAATCTGAAACCCTTTTTCGGCGATTATGTTCACGGAACAAAACCGCTCGAGTGGGAAAAATTCTTCGGGTACGCCGGACTTGAGCTCGTCGCCCGCGACACCGTCATGAAACCCTGGCTTGGAGTTCAAACGACGGATGCCGATGGCGGCGCGCGCGTCACCCGTCTCTCAGCCGGATCGCCGGCAGACGAAGCTGGCCTCAGCCAGGGCGATGAAATCTTTGCTCTGAATGGTTTCCGTGTTCGCTCGTCTGACTTTCAGCAACGTATCCCGGAGATGAAAGCGGGTGACAGAGTGCGAATAACCGTTTTCAGGGACGACAAACTCCGCGAGTTTGAAGTAACACTGCGAAATCAGGAAATTCCCGCTTACAGGCTTGCGAAAATAAAGGAGCCGAGCGAATTACAGAAAGCGATTTACCAAAGCTGGCTAAAGACGTCGTGGTGAGAATCGGATCAAAAACAACTGGCAGATTGCAAGCGGGATCTATATTTGCTATGTTGAGAT
>JACQPT010000081.1 GCA_016207415.1 Ignavibacteriales bacterium | reverse complement strand
GTAGTTGCATTCATCGAGTTCTCGCATTTCTTTGATCCTTTGTTAGTGTGGATTGGATTTGGGGTAGCGACGTTCCTCCTGCTCCCTTATAATCTCACGATTGAGCGGCGCAGAACGTTCGAGGCTCAGGCGCGTGCTGAACTTGAACTCCGAGCCGCGCATGACATGCAAATGGGGCTCATGCCAAAAGAAGATCCGATCGTCAAGGGTTTTGAAATTTCCGGTGCTTGTATTCCTGCGAGCGAGGTCGGCGGCGATTTCTATGACTACGTCTGGCTTGACAGCAAGAAAACAAAACTTGGTATAGCCCTCGCCGACGTGTCGGGTAAAGCTATGAAAGCCGCAATGACAGCCGTGATGACGAGCGGGATGCTCTACAGCGAGGCACAGAGGAATCAAAGTCCACGACAAATATTAGCACGTATCAACCAGCCGCTCTATCTCCGCTCGGATAAGCGCGTATTCACAGCCCTGTCGTTTGCCGTCATCGATACGAAGACGAAAAGACTGACATACTCCAGTGCGGGTCAATCTCATCCAGTTTTGCTCAGAAATGGTACGCTGACTTACATCAAAACACAGGGAGTCAGATTGCCGCTGGGCGTCAAGGAAGAGCTCGACTACCGTGACGTGAAAGTAAAACTTCGAAGTGGCGATTCAATAGTATTCTACACAGACGGCGTGCCGGAAGCGATGAAGGCAGATGGCAGTCTCTACGGGTTTGAACGATTCGAGCAGTTATTGAAACGAAATTCTATTGTTGCATCAAAACAACTACGTGATGCTATTGTCGGTGACGTGAAAACATTTACTGGCAATGTTGAACAGCATGACGATATGACGGTGGTGGTGGTGAAGGTAAAATGATTCATATTTCATGAAACTAGAGTTCTCAAAGAAATTTATCCCGGAAGAATTAGCGCCGCTGTACAGCGTTGTATATGGTTTTCTCGCCACCCTGTGGTTGCTCGTAGGCATCGGATGGATATTGAGGGTCCTGTTCTCGAGCGAGATGATCATGACATTGGTTATGCAAGTTGGACTCGCCATTACCATTGGATTGCTAGTGGTTCTTTACAAGAAATGGGAAGCATTCCTCCGGATGCGGAGAAAGGTCAATTGGATTTTTCACTTCTTTGTGATCACTGGTTTTGTCCTTAACGTAACTCAAACTCTTCTTCGCGATCGGCCTGTCTCCCGAATGATTGTTGCACTTGCGGCGTTCTTCGCGCTCTTTTTGTTCCTTTCCGCGCTTGTGTGGCTAACAAGCCTGATATTTACTCGGGGCAAAAAACAGGTCGACGAGGTTATGCTCAGCAGAGGGCGCGGCACAACAAATCCGCTCAAACTCAACCTTGGGGGCTGGGTAGCCATCGGATTTATGAATCCGAGACGCAGATGGCTCTTCCTGGGTGCGCTGGGAGTCCTGTGGATCGTTACACTCTACTCGGTGTTCGTCCTTGTGCGGAACGACCAATTATCAACCGCAGGAATTCTCTTTGTAAGCCTTTTGGGAGCCGGTTATGTTATTGAATCGGTGTTCTATACGGAGATTGTAGAAAAGAGGTCGGTCGAAGGAGAACTCCAGGCAGCACGCACTCTGCAAATGGGACTTCTTCCGAAGGAAGATCCCTCGATTCCGGGGTTCGACATTGCTGCATCATGTCAGCCAGCGTACGAAGTCGGCGGCGATTTCTATGACTATCTCTGGCTCGATGAGGAAAAGACAAAGCTCGGCATCGCCGTGGCCGATGTAAGTGGTAAAGCGATGAGCGCAGCCATGACCGCCGTGATGACGAGCGGCATGGTGTATCAGGAGGCCGAGAATTCCACGTCGCCTAAGTCAATCCTTAGCAAGATCAACAGACCGATGTACCTCAAGACAGACCGCCGCGTTTTTACGGCAATGTGCTTTGCGACGTTGGACACAATGGAAAGGAAACTCAGCCTCTCGAACGCAGGCCAGACATTACCCATCTTACTGAAGAACTCAACGGCTCAGTTTCTCAAAGTCGATGGAGAGCGTCTGCCGCTCGGAATCAAAGCACACACAGAGTATCAAGAAAAAGAGATTGCCCTGCGATCGGGAAACGTTGTTGTTTTTTACACAGACGGCGTCACGGAAGCGGAGAACACCAAGGGTGAATTGTTTGGCGTTGAGCGATTGGAAGAACTCTTAAAAGCTATAAACGGTCAAGGTCGGTCAAAAGATGTTGTGGGAAAAATTCTCGATGCGATCAAAGAATTCTCCAGAGGAACAAAACAACACGATGATATCACCGTCGTGGTCGTGAGAGTACAATAGATGCCTTCCATTATCGGTCACACGATCGCTTCCATTGCCCTTGGAAACGTCTATTCCAACAGGAAGGAAGACCTCAGGTTCTGGTTACTTGCAGCATATTGTTCGTTGATCCCGGACGGTGATGTGATTCTCTTCTATTTCGATGTGCCTTACGGCCACATGTTTGGGCATCGCGGATTCTCGCATTCCATCCTGTTCGCAATCATCATCGGGTTTATGGTGACCTTGCTTTTCTTCCGCGACGTTCCACACATGTCGCCGCGCTGGTGGCGCTATGCAGTGTTCTTCTCCGTGGTGACCGCGTCTCATGGATTGCTCGACGCGCTCACGTACGGTGGATACGGTGTTGGGTTTTTCGTGCCTTTCAGCGGTCAGAGATATTTTTTCCCTTGGAGGCCGATCGAAGTGGCACCCATCGGAGGGCTGACGAAATTTTTTGGTCCTGAAGGATGGCCGGTGATTCAGTCTGAGCTTCTCTGGATTGGAATACCGACGGCATTCGTTATTGCTGTCATGAGAATCATGCAACACCGTAAGAATAGAGACGTAGCCTCAGAGAGTTCAGGGAGAACCGTATGAAGAATTTTTTGCTGGCGGGGGCACTTTCAGCCGGTCTATGGTATGTGCTTCGACTCCTGAGAGAGATGTGGGGAAAGAAACTCTTGCCCGGATGGTTTACCTACGTAGGGGGCGTCCTCGCCTGGTTGACCGTCATCAGTCTCGTGGGGCCAGTGTGGGCCATCGTCGACCTGCTCTCGGTGATGTTTGACAGGCCGGATATGGGAGTAGCTTTTGAAATCGGCTCTCTCTTCATCCTCATTTCGATCGTCGGCAAGGTGCTCATCGACCACCCGGAAATTCTCGACTATGCGCGAGTCCAGCCGTTTTTACTTGCCTCCTTGAAATTCGAACACTATTCGAGAAGACGGGACGACATTTTTGTAGAACTGGACAAACATATCATCAAGCAGATTCACAAAGAGCAAACAGGGAGGGAATTACCCGAGACAAAACAAAGAAAGAAATTCATCCCGCATACCGACCCGCAACAGGCATTGAGGGAAATTGAACAGCTCCGCGCCAAACCCCTGCGGTCTGTTCACCTGGAGTCTGAGCTCCGTCAGCTCAAGGCCGGCGAAGTCACAGATATCACCGACACATTCAAACTCAACGCGGCAAAGCATAAAACACATGATTTCTACGAGTTCGCTTCAGAAATAAAAATCAGCCCACAGGAGAAAAATTTGTCGTTCAAGGTTGTTTTTCCCAACGTGAACGCTCAAACCACCTTCGACGCGGACAGGATTTTCCGTCTGAAGCAGGGACTGTACGATCTGTTCCAGGCACTTCGGTCGGAGCTCTGGCTCAAACCCTACGCCGAATACTTCGATACGTTCAAGGTCGTGTGCCACAGAGTAGACACAGACACATTTGGCCTGCCTATCGAGAAACCATTCTGTTCAGTCGAAATTGCTCTCTCAGAACTGATTCAACGAGACGGCAAGTTTTTTGTCGCGACCGACCTCGACAAGATCGCAAAGGTGTCTTTCTCCCTGTAAACAACTACGTTTTGGCCTTCCCTCGTAAGTAATTTTCCAGAAAATCCAGGATTGCCTTATATCCCTTGATCTCGTTTTCTCTCTTGACGAACCCATGGCCTTCGTCAGGGAAAACGATGTACTCAACCGGCACGCCGTTTTTTCGAATCGCCTCAACCATTTCATCCGATTCCACCTTGAGGACGCGCGGGTCGTTGGCGCCCTGCAGGACAATCATCGGCTTCTTCACTTTGTCTCCGTGGAATAACGGTGATTTTGCACGGAGGAAATCCTCCTGCTTGAACGGGTCGCCAAGTTCTTTGTAAAGCGCCTGCCGGAACGCTTCCCACCACGGCGGAATGCTTTTCAACGTTCTGACCCAATTAGTGACGCCGAAGATATCCACACCGACAGAAAATTCGTCGGGCCGAAAAGCCAACGCTGCGCAGACCATGTATCCGCCGTAACTCCCGCCGATAATACCAATTTTGCTTGAATCGACGACCCTTGTCGAAACGAGGAATTTCTTGGCTTCTACGCAATCAGCCAGGTCTTCATTGCCGTGCTTCAAGTCGTCCATTTTGAAGAAGGTTTTGCCGTAGCCGGAACTGCCGCGGTTGTTCACGCCGATAACCACGTAGCCGTGGTTCACGAGGTATTGAATAAGCGGCGAATATCCCGTGCGCGTTTGCCCGCCGGGACCTCCATGCACCCACACCAGCGCTGGCGCTTTTTCGCCCGGCTTGATGTGATGCGGCTTGTAATGGATGGAAGGAATTTCCACGCCGTCAAACGATTTATACCGTACCACCTGAGCATCAACGAGGTCGTCCTGATTGATCTCGGGATTCATCGTGCTTGTCAGCGGCTTGTATTGCCTTGTTTCGAAGTTGTACACATAAAGATTATTCGGTGAGCGGGAGCCGTTGAGATAAAACGTCATCAGTTTTTCCGATTTGGAGATATTGACGGACGTGATATCGGCAGCCGGAAGTTTTGGCAGCTCGATTCTCTGTCCCGTTCCCTGGTCGTACACCTTGATTTCGGTCCGTGCATCGTTGTTGACGCCCACGATACGGTATTTTCCGTTCCACGAAAGGTCGGCAAAGCTGATGTCCCATGAAGCGTCTTCAATCTTTGTCGATGTTCCGGAAACGATATCGTATGTTTTCAAGTACGTGAACTCGCTTCCTTCATCCGTCAAATAATAAAGGCTTTTGGAATCAGGGCTGAACGTCTCGGGAGAATAGGTCACGTCGCCTTCGTGCTTGGAGAGATGCGTGAGCTTTTTCGCCTCCCTGTTGTAGAGGTACATTTCGTTATTGTTGGTTGTGATAGTCTTCGTCAATACGAAGTACTGTTTGTCGTTGGAAATGGAGACGAGGTCGATTCCCTCATCGTTCTGATAGACCAGTCTTGGTGTGAAAGTCTCAATATCCATCTCGTAGACATCCATGAATTTCGGATTCCGCTTATTCGACCCGTAAAAAAAACTCTTCTCATCATGGCTCCAGCCGTAAAACAATGAGCGTGCTTTTTCGCCCGGCGTCAAATCCTTTGTTGACCCATCTTCGTTGCGTAGGTAGATATGATGAATCTCGTTGCCGCCCTGGTCGCTTCGATACAGGATTCTGTCGTCTTTTGGAAAGAACGACACCGCAAAGATGGAATTCGTTTTAGAGTCGGTGAGCTGTGCTGCGGGGCCGCCTTCGACAGAAACAGTGTACGCGTTGAAAATCCCTGTTTTCTTGCTGGAATACAGGATGAGCTTCTCGTCGTGAGAAAAAGACGCCCCGCCGATAGCTTCCGTATTCATGAATTGCTCGATGGTGTACTGCCTGACATCGCGGTAATCTCCTCTCTGACAACTGAGGGTAAAAAAACAAACCAGTATGACAGTCGATCGAAGAAGCATAGTTCCCTCCGGTGAGAAATGTGGCCATGGAATTGAACTGCGGTGTGTTCGCGGCAATGTAGAGAAACGTGCGCGGAAAGTCAATTGCTTGGAAATCATGTATTGATGAAGTACCTTAAGGATGAAAATCATGTCCTGAAGAAACCCCCACTTCATCGTAAAAGTCCTCCGTCGCTCATCCATGGCAAAGTCAAAAAGAGACAAAGGAACCGCCGAGCATTCAACTCAAACAACGAGCGGAATGACATCCTACGAACCCAACGAGCGCTTGTGCCTGGGAATCATAGCACTATTCGTTGGTTTCTTCTTTTATAAAATTCTTTTGGGTGATGCGTACTTCTGGGAAGACTTCCTTTATCAGAACTATCCGTTCCGATTCTTTGCCGCAACCACAATGGCTGGCGGGGAAATTCCTCTCTGGAACCCGTACATATTCAACGGCATGCCCTTTCTTGCCGACATCCAGACGGCCGTGTTCTATCTCCCGCTGACGCTGCTCACCCTGTTCGTGCGCAACGGCGCGTTGAACTTCTATTGGCTGGAATTGGTCATCATCCTGCATTACGTTTTTGCCGGCTTTTCCATGTTTTATCTGGCTAGGTCGTTTGAACTGCGCCGTCTGCCTTCACTGATAGCCGCAGTTTCATTTTCGCTGTCCGGATTCATGGTGGTTCACGCCATCCACCAGCAGATTATTACTGTGATCGCGTGGTATCCGCTGGTCCTTCTCTTGCTCAAAAAAGTCCTAGAGATGTCGGAGTGGAAGTGGGTGTTCCTCACGGCGCTTGCGCTCGCGGTTTCCTTCCTTGCCGGTTTCCCGCAGCTTTCCTTGTATCTCTATTTCCTTCTGTTCTGCTACTTTGTCTTTGAGCTTCTGACAACTCACAAAATGGGAAACCTCCTTTCCCGACCGGTATTCTTGAAGTCCGCCCGGGCGGCTACGGCCATCCTCCTGTCATTTGCCCTGGTGATGATTCAGCTCCTGCCCACGCTTGAGCTTGCGGACCTCTCGCAGCGAGCACAAATTACGTATGAAAAGTCGGTGGAGGGATCACTTGCGTGGTCACAGCTGCTGACACTGTATATTCCCAAGCTGTTCGGTTCATCGGGCGCTGAGGGCTATGCCTATTTTGGACCCGGCCCTTATTGGCACTACTGGGAAACGTGCATCTATCTCGGTTTGATACCGTTGATACTGGTGGTATTGTCCGCCAGCTTTCTGAGGAAAAACAGATACGTGCTGTTTTTCTGGGGGGTCATGATTCTTTCCCTGCTGTACGGATTGGGGGAAAACTCTGTTCTGCACAAATTCTTTTTCGAGTTCATTCCGGTCTTTTCGAGGTTTCGGAATCCCGCCCGGATCGGAATCTTGCTGACATTCGCCGCGTCACTCCTTGCGGGGATGTCTCTCCAACGAATACTCTATGCCGAGAAGAATCATAATGAACAGCTGCTCAGGAGGAATGTTTTCTTCGTTTTGTTGGCGATCGGAGTTCTTGTATGGATTGCTTCGGCTTCGGGAGAGGTTGCGCGAATTCTCCAATTGCCTGCAGATCCGCAGGTGACTTCGATTATGAGAAAAGAGGCAAACAATTCAGCATTGCTTCTCCTCGTCTCGGCGGGGGTGGTGTGGCTTTTCTTGCGTCGAAGGATTTATCCATGGATCATGATGGGAGTATTGGTCACAGTGATGTTTCTTGATATCCTCAACTTCGGGGTCTTACAGAACAACGGAATAGTCAACCCGTCAGAATATTTCAAGCGTTCAAGCCAGATGGTGAAAAGGTTGAAGGAAGAAAGTACGCACGAGTTCTTTCGTATCAACACACGAAATGCTCAAGGCATGGTCATGGACCGCAACCAGGGCATGATGGATCGCATCTTCACGATGGAAGGATATACTCCCCTCATGCTCAAACGCTTTTCACCACCTCTGAGCTCCGATGAGAAAATATACGATCTCTTGAATGTGAAATATAGAACGGTCACCCTCGAGAATCCGCCCAGGCTCGCTTTTGTGCCGACTGAAAAATACGCTCCACGGGCATTCATTGTTTACGACATTCACGTTGCAAAGAGTGAACAAGAACTTCTTGACTACATAAGGAGTCCATCGTTCGACCATCGCGTAACGGCGGCACTTGAGAAACAGCCGCTCTTCAGCATTGTGCCGCCTTCCTTGACGCCGACGTGGAAAGCCACTGTCGTTGCATACAGGAATAACAGCGTAACACTGGAGGTCGAAACATCCCACGACGGGTTTCTCGTCCTGAGTGAGGTTTATTATCCGGGGTGGCGAGCTTACGTCGATAATCAGGCGACGGAAGTCTACCGCACGGACTACAACCTTCGTGGGTTGTTCGTGCCGATCGGAAGACACACTGTAAACCTCGTTTTCGAACCGGCGTCGTACGAGCAGGGTAAACTCATCACGATTGCCTCGCTTTTCCTTTGTGTGATCGGGATTGCTGCTCCGCGTTTACGCTTCAAAAAACAAACATTGTCGAACGGGAAACCACAGTAACGTATGCTCACGATTATCATTCCTATCTACAACGAGGAATCCATCCTCCCGGAGTTACACAACAGGCTTGAGAACACCCTCGCGTCAGTTGCCGAGGAATTCGAAATCATCTTGGTCGATGATGGCAGCAGGGATCGATCCTACGAGCTGATGAAAGACATTCATCGGTCAGACTCTCGATTTAAGCTCATACGGCTGTCGAGGAATTTTGGCCACCAGATCGCTCTTTCCGCCGCGCTGGATGCAGCGCGTGGGGACGCCGTCATACTCATGGACGGGGATCTTCAGGACCCGCCGGAGCTTTTCTCCCAAATGATCGAACAATGGAAATCCGGAGCGCAGGTTGTCTTTATGGTCAAGAAAAGTCGCAAGGAGAACATCCTGAAGCGTGCTGCGTTCCGCTTGTTTTACAAGATCCTGCACTCGCTTTCATCCATCGAAATACCCATGCATGCTGGCAATTTTTCATTGCTCGACCGTCGCGTCGTCGATGTCTTACGTAAGATGCCGGAGCGCCATCGGTATCTCAGCGGCTTGCGCGCCTGGGCAGGGTTCACGCAGGTCCAAATCGGGTACCACCGCGATGCCCGATTCGCCGGAAAGCCGCAGATGTCGCTGAGACGCTTGATCAAGCTTGCACTCGACGGTATTTTTTCCTTCTCGAATGTTCCGTTGCGGGCGGCGATTTACCTGGGTCTTTCTGCAGCGCTTATCGCATTCGGCGGAGGTCTCTACGTCATTTATGAGAAAGTCTTCACGGACAAGGCGATCCTGGGATGGGCGTCCACCATCGTCTCCATCACATTCCTCGGTGGCCTCATTCTCATGACGCTAGGCATCATCGGCGAGTACGTCGGACGAATCTACGATGAGGTCAAACAACGCCCGTTGTACGTCATTCGCGAAATGGTGGGGTTCGATTCATCGGCTCAATAGCATTCTCTCTTTCTCTTGAAAAGATCTGCCATGAAAAACTGCTTACCTGTTATCCTCGTTGTATTCTTTTCGTTCACGCTTCAAGCTCAATCCCCTGTCGTTCAAGAAGCTGCGCGACTCGAAGAAGGTGGGAAATTCAAGGAAGCCGATTCCCTCCTGCGCGCGGCGCTGGAAAAGGAACCGCAATCCACTGCCGACTCAAGAAAACTTCTGGAATTCGAGTTGGATCGTCTTGAACGAATAAGACAGGATTACTCGCTCACGAAAGAAAGGTTGTTCAGTCAACTCGAAAAATCAATCAAAGGCATTACCCGGTCAGAATTTGAGCGCTGGATATTGGAAGGCAAGCTTGATATCCGCACCATAGACGGGGTTCAATACTTTGTGGGCGTGAGCAGAAGCAACCTATTCTGGCGTTATCCGGAAATCGCGGCACGCAGGATAGACGCGTCCGATGATTCAGCGTTTGAACGCGCTGTGTGGGAAAGCTGTGTCGCCATCAAGAAAGCATCGAGTAACTCTGAACCATATGTGATGCCAAAACAATTCAAGGTTGTCATGAAAGTCAAAGCGAAAGCGAACGCTGTGCCGGCAGGAGAGAGAGTTCGAGCGTGGCTGCCCATTCCGCGGAAATTCCCGTTTCAGACGGATTTCAAACTTATATCTTCGTCTTCAGAGGTAAAGATATCAGACGAAGAAAGTACGATCCGCTCTGCATATTTGGAGCAGATGTCTGCGAAAGATCAACCGACCGAATTCAAAATCGAATATACGTACAGTACGATGGGGATTCATTTTGACCTTAAGCCGGAACAAGTTCTGCCATATGATTCGGACGATCCAGTCGTCAGACAATTTACGAAAGAAGGGCCGCATGTTGTATTTACGGATAAAATCAAAAAACTTTCAGATGAATTTGTCGGCAAAGAAACAAATTCGCTCAACAAAGCGAGGGCTTTTTACGATTGGATAACAATGAACATCAAATACAGCTATGCACTCGAGTATTCAACGATGCGCAATATCAGTGATTATTGCCTCACAAAGATGTATGGCGATTGCGGACAGGAGGCACTTTTGTTCATAACGCTCTGCCGCTACAACGGAGTACCGGCTCGATGGCAGTCCGGGTGGTTCACTTTTCCCGGTGGAAAAACGATCCACGACTGGACGGAAATTTATGTGAAGCCGTGGGGTTGGGTTCCGGTCGACCCGTACATGGGGATTTTCGCCGTGCGCTATCTCAAAAGCCTCTCGGATGAGCAGAAAGAGGAAGTGCGTCAGTTCTATTTTGGCGGGCTCGATCATTATAGAATGTCGGCGAACAGTGACCATAATCAGGAGCTGAATCCCCCGAAACGCTCTATGAGGTCGGATAACGTCGATTTTCAACGCGGTGAACTCGAGTACGGCGAAACCAACATCTATTTCGACAAATACTCGTTCAGCTTGGAGATCGAAGAAATCACGAAGACACCATAACAGCCAGAAGTTCTCTCTTTAACCAATCTTAAGCCTGCTCATCGTCGGCGGGCTCTTGTTTTTGACTCATCATGTCAACCACTCTTAAATCCGACATAGAACTCCGTCTTCCCGACCTCACTGTTGTCACAGCATCGGCGGGTTCCGGTAAAACGCGCACCCTGACGCTGAGATACCTGCAGCTCGTGCTTTCCGAGAGAATCCCCCACGCCGACCTTAGAAATATCCTCGCCATGACATTCACCAACAACGCCGCGGCGGAGATGAAGCAACGTGTGCTGGACTATCTGAAAGCCCTTGCGCTTGGCAAAGGAGATGTTCCCGCAGAAATTGGGGACCTCGCGAGCTTGCATGGCCAGGAATTACGAGACCGTGCAGAGTATGTGCTGGAAATGAT
>JACQPT010000079.1 GCA_016207415.1 Ignavibacteriales bacterium | reverse complement strand
TCTACCCCTGAGCTACACGCTCAAAAACAAAAGAGTGAATAACAAATATTGAATTGTGAATGTTCAATAATGAAGGGGAAAACGACACTCCGTTGGACATTCTTCACTCCTTGTTGGATGTTGGAAATTCACTCTTTCCACTTCCAATTTGGACATTCAAATTAAACGTTGGATATTGGATATTTACTCTTAAGATAACAAAAAAGCGCCCGTCGTTCAAGACGATATTTACTGTGTGCGTGGAGGCTCAGTGGCGGGTTCCGCTTTCTCGGCTTCCTGTTTCTTCCGGTACAAGATGCCCACGGGAATGATGACGCAGTATCCAAGCACCAAAAGAATCGGCGCCACCACCAGCGGCATCGTCCCATCCCAGGGCTCCTGACTCAGCGCATAATATCCGAGGGCGATGACAATCAATCCAACAGCAAGAATCTGATAGTTGACCTTCGTGAACGGCAAATGTTCGGGTTGCGACTTCTTCCGCGCTGCTTTGTGTTCAATTCGTGCCACGTGTCAATTCCCTTTCATTTACTTGGTGATATCAATCTTCACGTTTCAATATTAGACGTTCGAAATTCATTATTGTGCATTCATGCTTTCCGAGCATCGCCCATTTCGTAATTCATCATTCTTTATTCGACATTGGACATTCACTCTTTTTTCACAACAAAAAGCCCGGCATCGGGGGAAACGCCGGGCTCGACCATTCTGTAACAACAGTCAGGGGAGTAACTGTCGTTCAGGTCGATGTAAATTTAAGGCATTTTTTGCCAAAGTCAAGGGATCGACTGAATCACGGGGTCCTCCAACATCATCTGTGACGAGATTTTCAATCCAGAGCGGGCCTGGAAATGCACTCAATCTTCTCACGGTGTCCTGCCCCCCTGAAGTCTTCCATCTGTCAGCCGCAACACGCGATGTGCTCGTTTTGCAAGGTCGGGATTATGGGTTGCGATCACAAACGTCAGACCCCGTTTCTCCGACAAAGAAACCAGGAGTTTGTGCAGGTTCAGGCCGCTTTCTTCATCCAGATTGCCCGAAGGCTCATCGGCGAGGACAATTTGCGGGTCATTCATGAGAGCTCGTGCGACGGCCACGCGTTGTTGTTCGCCGCCGGAGAGCTGATTGGGCTTGTTTTCCAGCCGCCCATCCAGACCCACTTCAAAGAGTACTTTTTCCGCTTTGGTAAAAGCAGATTTCCTTGCCTTTCCGCCGATAAGCGCCGGCATGCACACATTTTCCAGGGCGGTAAATTCAGGAAGTAAATGATGAAACTGGAACACAAACCCGAGCGTCCTGTTCCTGAATGCGGCCAGTTCCTCCTCTGAAAAAGCAAAGATGTCTTTTTCGTCGAAAAACACCTTTCCCTCCGTCGGCCGATCCAATCCGCCCAGCAAATGCAACAGAGTGCTTTTTCCCGAACCCGAAGGTCCCACGATGACAGTTATTTCACCCTCTCTGATCTCAATGTCGATTCCCTTGAGGACCTGGAGGACGATCTTCTCGCCCGTATGATACTCTTTCCAGATATTTTCCCCGCGCACAAGTGCAGGTTTTTTCGTCATTCCCACCTGATGGCCTCCGATGGAATGAGGGCGGCTGCCCGTCTCGAAGGATGCAGCGTCGCCAGGGCGCACAACCCAATTGCAGCGGCAGAGACAAAGAAGAGGTCCGTTATTCTGAGCTCCACCGGGATGGCCGGAATGATGTAGACCGTCGGGTCGAGAGGAAACAAATGATAGCGTTCCTGCAAATAGACAATTCCCAAACCCAGGGCGGTGCCAAAAACCGTACCGATGATTCCGACCGCAATACCCTGGGCAAAAAACACTCTGCTGACGCTTTTCGCCGTCGCACCCAAGGACTTAAGAATGCCGATGTCCCTTGTCTTCTCGATGACCGACATCGTCAGCGACCCCAGGAGATTAAACGATGCAACGGCAATAATGAGGCTCAAAATGATGTAGGCAGACCATCGCTCGATTTGCATGACGGTGTACAACTCCTTGTGGAGGTCGTACCACGTGAATACCCGGAATTGGCTCCCAAAGCGTTTTTCCGTTCGCCGCTTCAGTTGTTCGGCTTGTTCCGGATCGTTCAATCGCAACTCGATGCCGTCGATTTTATCGTCTAATCCAAACAGCGAGCGGGCCGCCTCAATTCCAACAAAAGCAAAAAAGGCATCGTAGTCTTTGTTGTTCGATTCGTAGATCCCGACAACATGAAACTTTCTAATGAGCGGCTGTCCGATCTGCATCATCGCCAGTTCCGAACCCGCACCGCTGACAACGGCAATCGTGTCGCCGACGACTGCCCCCAGCCTGTCAGCAAGGTTGAACCCGAGGATGACCCCGTCTTTGTGCGCGCCTTCAAGAGCGAGTTTGCCGAGTTTGATACTCCGCGGAAGGCCTGAGACCTCCGCCGCTTTAGCAACATCGACGCCCTTGATGTTCACGACGCGGTTGACGTTGCGGGAGACGATCATGGCTTTGGCCGTCACGTAGTCGCCGTATCCCTTTATCCCGGGCTGTGTGTCGAGGAATTGTTTCAGGGCATCGTAGTCCGCAGGGTTCGTGCGCTCGACACTCTCCACTTGAACATGAGGGTCGAAATTGACAAGAATCGACGTGACGAGCTCGTTGAACCCGTTAAACACCGACAGAACGACGATGAGGGCGGCCACACCGATCGTTACGCCGACAATCGAAATGACAGAAATGGTCGTGACGAAGCCGATCTGTTTTTTGGAGACGAGATACCGCAGAGCAATGATGTTTTCGAAGCGCATCAGGCAAACCGGAGAGTTCGCACGGGGTCGAGGCGCGCAGCCAGCCGCGCAGGTATAAGCGACGACAGAAAGCACATCACAAGGGCCGACGCAGAAACAACCATGAAATTCTGCAAGGACAAATCGATCGGGACGTGGGTCATGAAGTAGATACCCGAGGGAAGCGGAATCAGCCTGTACGTGAGCTCCAGCCAGCACAAGCCGTAAGCGATGGCATTTCCCAGGACAGTACCAATCAGTCCGATGAGTATTCCCTGAGAGACAAAAATGCGAACGATGTTGTGCTTCCTCATGCCGAGCGTCCTCAACGTTCCGATCTCCTTTGCTTTCTCCAACACCATCATCAAAAGCGTTCCGATGACGTTTACTGTGGCAACAATGATGATAAGACCCAGGATAATCGGGATGGGTTTTTTCTGCAGCTCAATCCATGTGAAGAGGTTTTTGTACATCTGGTGCATGGTTCGTGCAAAATAGGGATACCCCAGGTCGAGCGGAATTTCTTCCGCCAGCGTCGAAAGCTTATCAACGTCGCTCACCATGATGTCGAAACCCGAGACAGCCCTCCCGACTTGGAAGAGGCGCTGTGCGCTTTTCAGGTTGACATACACAAACGTTCCGTCGTATTCCGCCATTCCCGTCTCGTAGATGCCCCGCACCTCGAACTGCATGATTCTCGTTTGCGCAAGGGAAAGCGAAGTTCCACCCAGCGCATAGACTATGACCTTACCGCCGATTTCGACCCGAAGGCGTTCGGCCAGGCGTTTCCCGATGATAATTCCCTGAAGCCCCATCTCGGCCTCTTCCAGGCTGTAGGTGCCTTCGACAAGCCGTCTTCGTGCGGCTGAAATGTCATTCGAAGGGTCGACTCCTTTGATAAGGACTCCGTCGATGTCACCCGTGGAACGGATCATGCCCTCGCGTGCCAGGTAAGGTGCAATCTCCGTAACGTCGGGATACCGCTCCATCACGCGCTGCATTGCCCTATCCGGATTCGGTAGGATCTGGTTGTCGAACCCAAATAGCTGCATGTGAGCGGTAAAACTGATCACATTGCTCTTGATGGTTTTTTCAAACCCATCGAGGATCGAGAGCGTGATAATGAGGCTTGCGACGCCGAGCGTCACGCCGACAATCGCAATGAAAGTGATAAACGAAATAAACCTTCGGTTGGTGCGCGAGCGGATGTAGCGGAACGCTATGAACGACGTGAGCGGTATGTGGAAGCGCCGGAGATTCACGAAGACGGCCTTTTCGTGGCGGATTCCATGAGATATCCCTTGATAAAATCGTCGATCTCTCCATCCATCACTCCCTGCACGTCACTGGTCTCGATGCCTGTGCGGTGATCCTTGACGAGCTGGTAGGGCTGGAACGTATACGATCGGATCTGGCTTCCCCATTCGATTTTCTTCTTCGTGCTTTCGAGGGCGCTGAGCCTGGCCTCTTCTTCTTCGCGTTTGAGCTGATACAGTCTCGACTTGAGCATCTTCATCGCCCGTTCTTTATTCTGAAACTGAGACCGTTCCTGTTGACAGGCGACGATGATTCCCGTTGGTACATGCGTGATGCGAACTGCGGTTTCGACTTTGTTGACATTTTGGCCGCCTTTTCCGCCTGATCGGTACGTGTCGATTTTCAAGTCTGCAGGGTTGATTTCGATTTCGAAGTCGTCTTCGACTTCAGGATAGACAAACACCGATGCAAACGAAGTGTGCCTGCGTGCGTTGGAGTCAAACGGAGATATACGCACGAGTCGGTGGACGCCGTTCTCCGCCTTGAGGTAGCCATAGGCAAATTGCCCCACGACTTCAACCGTTGCGCTTTTGATTCCCGCTCCTTCCCCTTCCTGGAGGTCGGCGAGGTTCACCTTAAAACCGCTGCGCTCGCACCATCGTGTGTACATGCGGAGCAGCATTTCCGCCCAATCCTGTGCTTCCGTGCCGCCGGCGCCCGAGTGAATCGTAAGAATGGAGTTCTTATTATCGTCCGGACCGCTGAGCATGTTTTTGAATTCCAGGGCTTCAATTTCTTTTTGGAGCCGCTCCGTGTCCTTCACGATTTCCCCCACAACATTGTCCTCGTTGCTTTCTTCAGCCAGTTCGATAAGCGACAGAGTATCCTGAGCAAGTGTCTGCAGTTTTTGCCAGGCATCCGCCCACTGCTTTTTCGAGTTCAGTTCCTGCAGGATCTTCTGTGCAGCGACGTTGTCGTTCCAGAACTGTGGGTCGGAAGTCCTTGCTTCCAGCTCCCGGATCTCCACTTCTTTCTTGTCCAGGTCGAGATAACCACGCAGAGCGGAAAGGCGTTTCCGTTGTTCTTCTAGTTTTTCACGAAGGTCGGCAAACATAGGTTAGAAAGAGTAAATATTAAATATCGAATGCCGAATGTTGAATAATGGAGTATCCAATGACAATCACGTTCTATTTTTGATTCTCCTTTTTTGCCGTATCCACACTTTTTGCGAAAATCGATATTAACTCATTTGTTTCTTTGATCAAATAATTAAATGACGGAGAGAATCCTGAGCGTCAGGGTTGAATCTCCTGGCCGAGTTCCT
>JACQPT010000011.1 GCA_016207415.1 Ignavibacteriales bacterium | reverse complement strand
CGTATACCCCCCGCTCCGTGATCCGCCATTATTCGAACTTCCTTCATTACGAGGAACAACATAGCTTTGACGTGACGACCTTGACCCCGAACGGCTGCTTCCCTGTCCACGGCTGGTTGAAGTGCCACGCGACGGTTGTGAAGAAGTTGATGTTCTGCCGTACGTCGGAGAGGAACCTCGGCTTGTCTGGACTCCACTCCCGGAGCGACTTGTTCCATTGCTGCGTGCAACGCCGCTGCGTGAACCACTTGAGCCCGAAGTATACCCACCCACAACACTGGTTCTTCCTGAACCCTCGTCTCGTCTTCCGCCACTCGTTCTTCGATAACCGGAATTGCGAGTCCCGCTTCCGCTTACACCTGACCCTGCGTATGTGTATCCTGGATATGAAGGATAGTACCAGTAAGGGTAGTAGCCGCCATAGTAGTATCGATAAGGCGGGAAATGGTAGACTAGCGTTGGCGTTCCGCACCACCATGGATAGTAGAACGAGCTATAATAATAGCGGTCGTAATAAAATGGGTCGTAATACCAGGGATCATAATGAACCCAGATAGAGCTCCACATGGGGTAGTAGTATCGAAACCCGACTGAATATCGTGGCCGGTAGTAATCTTCGTCGTCGTACTCGCCGGAGTACTCTTCGGTTGAGTCTTGCTCCTCCTTGTACTCCGTGTAGCGCGTGGAATAGCCACGATCCTCTTCATCCGTGAGCACCTGCGTATAGCATCCCGCAAAAATGATAAGAAAGGAGCCTGCGACGACCAGGGTTGGAAGGATTGATTTGAGAGCTTTCATGGGTTCACCTTGCGAATTTAATGTTCATTGGAAATCGAGCAAGATTAATGCCATGTCAAAGGCCGGAAGTGTCAGTTTTTCAACTGAAATGGGCCTTTCCGACAAAAAATTGCGGGAAAAAGACGGTTTACCGTACACATATTTGTGCGTCTGTGCACTGAACAACACACACTTAGAATGATCCTACATAATCGATTTGGAGCGTCCTATTTCCCACATGGATGTTTCTCTGGTTTTTCGTCACGTTCTTGAGGTCGAGGCCAATTATGAGGCCTTTTCCCCACGACCATCGAAGCCCCAAGTTGAGGTAACCGCGCCCCTCGCCGACCGCGCTATTGTTGTCATTAATCGCAAGATCGAATTCAGCGAGTAGAGAGATGTCATTTCCAAGGGTTTTCTCCGCTCCGACGAACACGTTCATGTCTTTGTCCCCGTCCGTAGTTTCCATCGAAAGATTAAGCCCACCATGGAAGCTGAGATTCCCCATGAAAGCATAGTTTTTACTCCCCGCAACATAGATGCCTGGAGATTTTATGGTAAATCGTTTCAATGTATCTGCCTTGAGGTATGGTTCCTTTCCCTGAGAATCGAAGCCGAACGCAATGGCCGGCATCAAAACAGTTTCATCAAAAAGCCGGAGTTTCGCGCTCACACCTGGTGAGGGGTTCATTTCGATCTTGTTTGGTCCAACGATCTCTGTACCGCCGTAGGACACACCGATGCTGAATTGATCAATGATGCCGACAGCGATGCCCACGAGCACCCCACCCCTTTGATAGAAATTCGACGAGATCGAATAATTCGCGCGTTTGAGCATTCCAGCTGTCGGTTTATCGATCAACATGGTCGGCTCAATTTTTGCGCCTGCGCCTGCATAACTCTGTGCTTGCATGCGGTCAGCTGTCAAAAACAAAAACACGAATCCGCAAACAACGAGCGACGTTTTTTTCACAAGGTTCTCCTTTGTTTCATTTATGTTTCTTCATCTCCAAAGATTTTTTTCACCCTCTCCGGAAGCTTGACGTTTTTGGCGGGATCAATTTGTAAGGGAATGATTTTCTTTTCAACCCCAACTGCTGGGCGTTCCTTCTGAATGAGGCGAACTCCATCATCCACATTCTGTAATTTAGCTCTTTCTGCCTCCGGTTGGTCGGCGATACTCCTTGCATCGCTGCGCTTCTCCCCAACCGGCGTAGCTGAGGTCGAAACAAACCGTGAGATTTTGTCCATCAGTTGTTCACCTTCATGGACGAGGTCTTCCTTTGAATAGGTCAACACCTGGCCCTGACGGACGAAGAATTCTCCGTTGATCAATACATCGCTCACGTCGCGAGAACTGGATTCTAGAAGCACAGAAGCGAGGAGGGATTTCAGCTCCTTTCCCCGGATGCCCGCGAATCGAGCGCCGGATACGTCGAGAAATGTTACATCTGCTTTTTTCCCCGCCTCCAGAGATCCAACCTGATCGTCGAAACCAAGCGCTCTTGCCGCATTGATCGTCATCAGTCTCACAAGGCCGGCACCTCGAGGGACCTCGACATTCTGGCCGCGTGCGAGGATTGCATATGATCTCAGCACTTCGAATGGGTCCGACAGTCCCCAGTCGGACGCAAGCACGATGGGGATTTGCCGGCCGATGAATTCTGCGATGCGCGGCGCTTCGGTTTCTTTGAGGATCGCCGAGCGCGGCGTCAAAACCACAGTTGCCCTGGCATTCTCAAGGACCTCCCAATCTGTTGCTTCAAGAGAAGCACAATGCAAAAGGATGATCTTTCCTTCGAAAAAATGATGATCTCGAAGTATTTCGAGGAAGCTTTTCTGGAAATTTTTCTTGAACCCCTCGCGCCCTTTTTTCGTTTCCCCTGCATGAACAAGAAGCGGCCATTTCAGCCTGGCTGCAGCGCGAAGGGTGCTCTGGAGATGATACGTCGTTACCTCTTCCTCCGGAGGGACAGCAAGGGCAAATCGGATGGACTGGTGCGGCAAAGTCCTGCAGCGCTCAATTTGGTCGCCGTTGTGAACACCGATGACTCCACGGACATCTGCTCTCCTCATTGTCTCGAAGGCAGCGTTCAACGGCCGGTCGAGATGGTCAAACCCGAACTCTCCAATCGTCGTAACGCCGGATTTCAGCGCTGTGAAGTACGCCAATCGGTAGATGGACGCCAGGTCAGGTTGGTCGGCATGCCCATACACGAAATCAAAAGCTTTCTTCACGTCTGTTTCGCGGCGCCAGCGGGCATACGGTTTGAGCGACGTGAAAAGCCTGAGCACAAACGATTCGCCATGAAGGTGCGCATCGACAAACCCCGGGAGAACGATCTTTCCCCGGGCATCGATCACTTCGGCGGCTGGATACAGCGCTTTTAAAACTTCTGCCCTATTGCTGATCTCCGCAATGCGGTCTCCCTTGATCAGCATGGTTAGCTGTCCAAGGCGATCCTGCGGGTCACAGGTGACGACAACGCCGTTTTCAATGATTTTGAGGCTCTCGTTCATGTTATCTTCTTCCAAAAGGTACCGTCTTTCTTATCTTCAATGGCGATGCCGGCCTTTTTCAGCCCTTCACGAATCAGGTCGGAGAGTGCCCACAGTTTTTGCTTGCGCACCTCGTTTCGCAGGTCTACGAGAAGCTGGATGAGCTCGACCTGTATATTCCCATCCGCCGAAACAGCAACATCCGGTTTTTCAGAAAAAATGCCGAGGATCGTTGACCCCGCTTCACTCAAGAAGCTTGCGACCGACCGGAGCTCGGCTCCTGAGAGCTTTTTGTATGAATTGAGAGCTTGATTGATTTCCTTCGCCAGGTCAAACAACACCGCAATCGCCTGCGGCGTGTTGAAATCGTCATCCATAGCGTCGCGGAATCGCTCACGATAGGTCGCTAGCTCCACTTCCTGCGTCTCTGCTCTTTTCTCGGCATCAGCTTTTGTCAGTTCGGCCTGAAGGTTGCGCATGGTGTTGACAAGTTTTTCTAAACCGGCCTTCGCGCCGTTCAAGGCATCCTCGCTAAAATCGAGCGTGCTTCGATAATGACTTTGAAGAATGAAAAACCGGATGACAAGCGGGTCGTATTTCCTGAATGCATCTTTAAGAGTCACAAAGTTGCCGAGCGATTTGGACATCTTTTGCCCCGCAACCGTTACCAGGTTGTTGTGCATCCAGTATTTGACAAACGGCTTATCCGTGGCGCTCACACTCTGCGCTATCTCGCATTCATGATGGGGGAACTGGTTGTCCAGTCCGCCGCCATGAATATCGAAACTCTCTCCCAGGTATTTCATCGACATGGCAGAGCATTCAACATGCCATCCCGGGAATCCTTGCCCCCATGGACTCGGCCATTGCATGATGTGCTCGGGTTCCGCCTTTTTCCACAGTGCAAAGTCTGCGGGATGACGTTTTTCTGAGCGTGCTTCCACGCGGGTGCCTTCCATCATGTCGTCAAGGTTTCTTCCTGAAAGTTTCCCGTAGTCGGCGAACTTGCGGACATCAAAATAGACCGAGCCGTTTGCTTCGTACGCATACCCCTTTTCGACGAGTCGGCGTGTGAGCTCAACTTGCTCAGTTATGTGCCCCGTTGCGCGCGGCGATATGTCGGCCCTTGCGACACCGAGCCTGTCCATGTCCTCGAAATAACTCTGAGTGTAAGTTTCTGCCAGCTGCATGGGGTGTACCCGGTCAACCTTCGACTGCTTCAAGATTCGATCTTCCCCGTCGTCAAGAAGATGGCCCACATCCGTGATGTTTTGAACATATAATACCTTGTAACCCAAATAACGAAGATAGCGCACGATGACATCGAAAGAGACATAGCTTTTGCCGTGGCCAATGTGAGAGTGGCTATAGACGGTTGGGCCACAGACGTAGATCCCGACGAAACCTTCGCGAAGCGGTTTGAATTCTTCCTTCTGGCGCGTGAGTGTATTATAGACTTTGAGCCCCATCTATTTCAACCCCATCAGTTCCCGGGCACCTGCAAGTCCCGCTTCTGTGATCTCGATGCCGCTCATCAGTTTTGCCACCTCTTCCACACGTTCCTCCACATCCAGTTTTCGCAATCGCGTAGAAGTCCTTTTCCCTTCCTGAACTTTTTCGACCAGAAAGTGAACGTCCGCAAGTCCCGCTATTTGCGGCAGATGGGTGATAGCGATGATTTGGTGAAACTGAGAGAGATTCTTGAGACTCTTCCCAACTGCCTGGGCAATGCGACCGCTGACACCCACGTCGATTTCATCAAAAACAAGAAGCGGGAGCCTTTCGAACTTCGCAAGAATTGTCTTTAACGCAAGCATGACGCGGGAAATCTCACCGCCCGACGCCACTTTTGCCAGCGGCCGAATGTCTTCACCCATATTGGTGGACAGCAGGAATTCCACAAAGTCAATCCCTCTCGGCGTTGCCTCCAGGAACTCCCGGCCGAGTTTGACATACGCCTGGCTGCTGGTCTCTTCGCCATTCGATTTGCCCAGGACCCTGTTTTCTATACCTACGTCAAACCTTGCCCTTGAGATTCCAAGTTTCGCCAGCTCCGCAACAACCGACTCATTAATTTTGTTAACGAGTTCGCGTCGTTTCGTTGATAGCCTCTGTGCAACCGATGAGCAAGTCTTTCGCTCTTCTTCGATCTTTTCTTTCAGAGCGGCGATTTCGTTCCCAAAGTTCTGAGCTATCGCAAATTCCCGCCCGATCTTCCCCCTGTGTTTTCGTATGGCTTCCACGGAACCGCCATACTTCTTTTTTATCAGAGAAAGCCGACCTAATCGTTCGCGGATCTGATCCAATCGATCCGGATTGAATTCTATCCTTGAATTGTATCGCTGAATGAACTTCGTGAGTTCGTCTACAACGGCCGATGCGGATGCACACTCGTTTTTGGCCTCTTCAAACGCTTTGTCAATCTCCGTTAGGTCTTCCAGTTGATTCCTTGCCTTTACGAGAAGGTCGTAGACGGCATTCTCGCCCTCGTAGAGCGTCTGATAAAGCTGGGATGTGATCTGGTAGAGTTTCTCAGAGTTCTCGAGAATCTTCAGCTCTGCTTCGAGCTGACGCTCCTCGTCATCCTGAGGATTCACTGCATCGATTTCCTTGATTTGAAATTCGTACAGGTCGCGTTTTTCCTTCAACTCCTGCTCGCGTCTCATAAGGTCGGATATTTCAGCGAACAAAGACGCCAGCTTATCGTACGATGAACGGTATTCCTTGACAAGCCCATCCAACCCGCCAAAATCGTCCAGAAGCTCCAAGTGGCTTTCCGGCCGCAGCAAGGACTGATGTTCATGCTGACCGTGGAGATCCACAAGCAGTTCTCCGATCTGTTTCAAAACGCTGAGAGGAATGGGCGAATCGTTGGCAAAGCAGCGATTCTGTCCTTTTGTGGAGACTTCACGCCGGAGGATCAGTTCGTCCTGATATTCAATGGTGTGTTCGCTGAGGAGGGAACGCAATTTCTTGTTTCCGGCAACACCAAAAAGGCCCTCGATGATTGCCTTCTCCGCGCCCTTGCGGACAACTTCTGTGCTTGCCCGCTCACCCAGAATGAGGCTCAGCGCGTCGATAATGATGGATTTCCCAGCACCCGTCTCTCCGGTCAGGATGTTCAACCCGCTCTCAAATTCAGCCTGCATGTCCTCGATGAGAGCGTACTGCTTGATGTAGAGGGACTTGAGCATTGGGCTTCTGACAGCCTAATGTAAAGAAAAAAAATGGAATTTACACGACGTGCGACACGACGACGGATGGTATCCTGCGTCAGCGATCTTCAATCGCTGGAGACTGTTCAAAAAAGTTAAGGTCCGGGATATCGCCAATAGCTCCGTAGAAATAAGAGTAGTGGAAAAACTCCGAAAGGCTTTCTTCCTCCGCGTTGCCAAGCTCGTACGTGAAAGAAGAGAGGTAGGCTTGGTACGTTTCTTTGCGAGCATTCGTGCGAAGAGCGTTGTTTCCAGCAATCTCTTCGACCGACCCTACACCTCGATGCTTTGCTTCGACGAGCTGTTGAACCTCGAAGGGCGTCAAGTCCGATTCTCTTGCCACCCAGAAGCCATGAACATACGGGAGGCCGGTAAGGTCATTCCACTCTTCGACGAGGTCGAGGGTGTACTTGGTTCCGGATTCGACAGTTGGCTGGAAATTCACAACAAGGGCTGCATCCGCCTTCTGCAGCATGAGGTCAGGATCCGGCAGCATGGGGAGGATCTGAAAGCTGCCCTGTTTCATTGAAATGTTTCTGTATTTTTCGCTGAGAATAATCTTGGCCAGAACAATCTCCGATGTCACGCGGACATCGACTGCAAGCGTGCCGATGTTCCTAACGTCAGAATTGACGATGAGTTGGAGAGTGGCGGTTTTTTGACTGGAGCAGGCGGCAACACCGGGGACTATTCTGAAGTCGCCTCCATGGCGGGCATAATCCAAGGGCGAGACAAAGGCTCCCTTGATATTAGACCTGCGCTCGGCCAGTTTCAATGCGTTTTGCGCAGGGATGTCGACAACGAGGTCAAACGGAGATGCGGCGGCAGAAAAGCCGTCGAGGAGAGGCTTGAGATAGAGCGCATCCGAGACAGCGAGAGCTGTCTTGGGAACCATCACGTGCTCGTTTTTTGGGCCACGGCTTTTGAAGCGAGTCGGCGCAGATAGAACAACTTCGCGCGACGAACGTTGCCGTCTTTGATTTTCTCGATTTTTGCTATCCGTGGCGAATGAAGAGGGAAGATTCGTTCAACCCCAACACCGTCGGAGACCTTGCGGACAGAAAAGGTCTCGTTCATCCCGCTTCCTCTCTTCCCGATGACAATACCCTGAAATTCCTGAACGCGTTCCTTATCTCCTTCTTTCACTCGGACATGCACATTCACCGTGTCGCCGGGTCGGAAATCGGGAATGTCTTTCTTGAGCTGCGTGGCTTCCACAAGTTTCAACTTATCCATGATCGTTCTCCAAATAACTGTGTCAGTGGCGATGTTCCTGCATCAGGTCTTTTCTTCGTGTTCTGGTTCTTTCGAGTCTTTGTTCCTCACGCCATCTCTCGATTTCGCTATGATTTCCGCTCAGCAATACTTCCGGGACTCTCATCCCGCGGAATTCAGCCGGCTTTGTGTATTGAGGCGCGCCAAGCATGCCGTCCTGAAAAGAATCGGAGAGCGCCGACTCGCCGTCGTGAAGAACACCCGGGATCAATCGTACGACAGCGTCGACAACAACTGCGGCGGCCAGTTCTCCGCCCGTCAACACAACATCTCCGATGGAAATCTCGCGCGTCACCAACCTCTGTCGCACACGCTCATCCACGCCTTTATAATGGCCGCACAGGAGAATCACGTTCGAGCGCAATGACAACTCGTTGGCCAACGCCTGGTTGAACCTTTCGCCTTCCGCGGCAAGAAGGATGACCTCATCGTAGGCCCGCTCAGCTTGAAGTTTTTCGACACATTCGAAGATGGGTTCCGGTTTCAACACCATTCCGGCCCCTCCTCCGTAGGG
>JACQPT010000077.1 GCA_016207415.1 Ignavibacteriales bacterium | reverse complement strand
GACCTAAATTTTGTAACTGACGATTCCGCGAAAATTTCGCGAGTACATTTTTCCTTGCTGAAATATCGTCACGGAAAAATTTACTTTTTAGACAGCCTCTCACTGAGTTTTTAGGACTGATGAAGTTGTCAGGATTGGCGGGTATGCTTTTCTAACTGCGAATTCTCAGCCCTAACGAGAAGGAAAACATGGAAAAGCTTGAGGGAGAGAACACCATGGAGAGATTTTCAGTGGCAACATCCAGAGTCACGGCGTAGAAATCCAGCCCAAAGCCAGCCGACCAACGCGCAACATCCCCCCTCAAAAACGAAATCCCTGTTCGCAACGGCAAAAGCGGAATAATCCTGTACTCTAGGCCCAAGGAGAGCCGCGGCTCAACGATTCCACCCATGGACGAAAAGAGACCCTGATTGATATCCAACGCCAGCAGCATAGAGCCAGGAACTCCGGAGAATCCGGGTATTCTCTGCACTTCCGCCATAACTCCCAGCCTAATGGCAGTTGGGAGATTTGTTGAAAAACCGCTGCCGGGGCTGTTCTTCCCCTTGAAGGCGTTTTCCAAGCTGTCCTGCGTGGCGGAGCTAAAGGGATCCGTGAAGCTAAAGGCATAATCAGCCGAGGTTTCGACAATATTCTTTTCCCAGTCTATCCCTCCGATATCGGTGACGCTTGCTGCAATTCGTACGCCAAGGCCGAGTTCCAGACTCAGTCCCAAGTCAACCCCAAAACCGGTGCCAGCGGGTTCTGGAAACAAGTCAAATGTCGCTCCACGATCCGGATCGAGTTGATCAATCGCTGATCGTCGGGACAGGAAACTAAAATCGGCGATTCCGCGATATTCAGCCAGACCAGTGCGTTCGACGCCGACGATGCCGTTGTAGTGATCTGTTTGAACGGCAGCGTAACCGCGAATGAGCTTCACTCCCACGCCGAGCGCTATGCTTCTCACTGGCGGATGTCTCAACCGCAATTCTATCCCGTAGGAAATATTGTACTCGCGCCACCACCATGCTGAAATTGCCGTCCCCGCAAAATCATATGTCGAGCCGGTTGAATCAAACCCGAAAAGAAACATCCTGAGGTATTCTTTTGGCAGATCGATGCTCATCCCCATCCGATCGGTGATTCCGAGTGCCAACCCCCCGAAATTCTGAAGTCGAACGCTGAATCCAAGAGAAAAAAGTTCAAGGTCCGTTCGTGTCGTGCCGAACCCATCCGGCAGCAGAGAAAGGAGTCGATTCTTGTCATCGTCCGTCAAAAACCGTGGTTTGCTCCTGTCGCTCGGATCGCCCGTGAAAAAATCCTGATAGGCGTCGTAGCTGAATAATTCGGTACTCACGTCTGTGCCGAACGAGAGGACGTTCAACGACATAAAGCCGCGGCCAGGAAGAGCAAGGTTTGCCGGATTGATGCCCAGGGCATCCAAGCCTCGCGCCGAGGCGTTCAGTGTTCTTGCCATGCCCATGCCACGGATACTTGAGCGGTCCCCTGCTAATCCATGTGTCATGAAAATAACGAAGAGTAGAATAATCATTTCGATTCTTCTGCTTTTCATCACGGCTTATTTACCTGGTAGACCATGTTTGCCGAAGCGCGTATTTTGATGAAGTCCTGCTGGCGTATTTTTACGGTTTTTGGACCCGGCGTTGTCACTACATCGAACCGCATCCACATCGCGTCTGAAAAATTGAACATGTCGATATCGTTGCCCACAAGGCTAATGGTCACGGTCGATATTGTCGGGTCTTTCACCGTCCCGTCGGCGTTCACTGTGGCCGCCTGGATGATCTGCGGGCCCGTCGTGGGAATTCTCAGAAGAGTGTCCCGCGGCGACGTGGGCGTTAACTTACCCAGCAGCGCACCGTGAAAAGTCAGTTGTACTGGAAGCCCATTGGTAAACTGTAAATACATGGTCCCTTTCTTCACCGAAGTGACGAAGCCTTTGTCGAAAGTCTGCTTATTGTCGAGATCGACGGAGTCGACGAGAAAGGCGTTTGCCAGCCCGATTTTCAAGGGGAAATAGGTATTGAGCGACGTATAGACCTTGCTTGTGTCATTGATCTTTTGAAGGCCCTGAACGGTGGGAAAAATCGCTGGCGGATTTATCGTCACATCACCACGCACGATGAAGCTGTCCGGGAGATTCGGCACGAGCTTCGCGAGAAAATCACTGAGACCCGTGCTGTTGTCCAGGACGATCTGTGTTGATTGATTAATGCCGGGATAGATTGTTCCCCGGGCGGACGGCTGTGCGGTAGATGCCGGAGGAACAAACAGGGAGTCGGTTTGGCCCGTGGAGAATTTCATCGCCACTACACGCAAGTTATAATCCGTCGGAAAGCCGCCGGTAAGCCCCAGATTCAGGGCTAGCTTGACAGAGTCAAACGCCACCGAGTCCGCTTTGAATTTCGCCAGGATTTCGCCCTTGAGGGGGCCACTCATGCCACTGTTGATGAGAACAGTTGTTGGCTTGATTCTCCCCGTGATGGATCGTACAACGAGGGGTTGGGCCGCGCGAAGTTCGGCTCGGACAAAATCGTTTTTTGTGACAACAGATTTCTGATTTCCAGAGTTGATCGTGCTGATCCCAACCGAGAACCTCACATTTGTTCCAATGGGCGGAGTGGCATTCGTCGTGTCAATGATCATGTTCGCCATGTTGATCGGCACAATGAAGCTATCCCGCGGCGGTATGTTCTGCTGAATGAGAAAAACGGAGTTGGTGGAAGTGTTCACAAAGTTGTCAAACTTCAAAAAGACACCAACGGTGATACCAAGGTTGTTGATCAAAGCGCAAGTAATTGCACCGCTGCGGAACGTTGCATTTTGAATCGAAACTGAATCATCGATCACGATGATGGAGTCATTTGTGGACGTGATACTCTGCGAAGGGATAATCGCCGATGCACTATCGGCCAGGATTGGTGTTGAGCTCACACTGAAGGATACCCCGTCGCCTGAGCTTATTGTGAACGGACCCGTCCGCGCCGCAGTGTTTATTCGAATCGAATCCGTCTTCACGAATCCGCGCAGAAACTTACGCGAGAGCGAAGAAGTGACGCTTTTCGTCCGGCCGCTGTCGACGGTTCCGAAATCAAATGATCCGACGACGGAGGTGTCCACTTGCGATGGTGGCGACGTGATGTTGTTCCTGAGAAGAATCGGATTCTGTATCGTGATGTTCAGAGGTAAGTTGTTCGTCAGCGTCAGCGTTAACGATCCGGTATCGATCGCAACGTAATCAAACTGGCTTGAGATGTTGAGGCTCAATGAATCCACGCGGAAGGAACTCGCGGGAAACGGAACGCCGTTCGGAACTGTCGCATCGGGAAACCCCGCTTGGAAGGAGAAGGTCTGCATCGGCAATGCGTCGACGCCAAATTTGCCAAGGCTGACTTGTTGTGCGCTGGACCGTGGTGTGACTTTCAGCGTGTCAATTCCCACGGGAGGGGAACTTTCCGTGGTCTCGAAAAAGTAGCCTCCATCAGAGGAGCGTTTTAAAGCGTTGGTATCCTTGGTAGAGAAATCAAAGACCGTCCGCGTTCGGTCAAAGAGAGGAATGCTCAGCTGGACGTCTGTGGTGGGAGCTACGGGAGCGA
This sequence comes from Ignavibacteriales bacterium, assembly GCA_016207415.1. Classification (GTDB taxonomy): domain Bacteria; phylum Bacteroidota; class Ignavibacteria; order UBA10030; family UBA10030; genus JACQPT01. The sequence continues at coordinate 24,662 of JACQPT010000077.1, read as the reverse complement.
GCGGGGGATCGATGCATTGCCAGGCGAGAAGCAAAGAGAACGGCAACAGGAATCTGACGCGAGCGCCTGTTAACTTACAGGATTCTGCAATCAAAAGACGAATAGGCCCCCCTTGGGAGTGCTCTTGAGTCTTCTTCCTCCGATCAAGAGAAAGGGGAGCCGGATAAGGTCAAGCATTAGACCTTAATGGAATTTCTCATCCTTCGGAGGCGGTTGAAATCCGAACATTTGAGCGCCGGGGATTTCGCCTGCAATCTTTATTTCCCCGAATTTCTTCTCGAACTTTTCTGTGTTATCCTTGAGGGCGTTGAGAAGCATTTTGGTATGCTGTGGAGTCATGACGATGCGCGCGAGAACTTTGGCTTTCGGTATGCCAGGAAGCACACGCGTGAAATCTATAACGAACTCCGCCGGTGAATGCGTGATGATGGCCAGGTTCGAATAAATCCCTTCAGCTTCTTTTTCACCAAGCTCGATATTAATCTGTTGCTGTTGTTGTGTGGGGTCGCTCATGATTGTTCTTTCTCCGCCCTCGGAAATCCTCGAGACGGTCGACTAGTTGCCTTTTCGAATTTTGTCTGCCTGCTCAAACGCCCTCATCGCTTTGTCCTTGTTCCCCAGCCGGGCGTAAATCGTGCCGAGGGTCTCCCATACCTGTGGGTCATCCTTGCGGAGCTGAGCGGCCTTTTCCATGTAGGGTAGGGACTCATTGAATTTTGACTTGTACTCTTCGGCCTCCTGGCCTTTTTCGTCCGCTTCCTTGATAATGTCGACTCCCCAGTTGTAGTAGGTTGCGCCTAAGTCGAAGATGGCGTCGCTGTACTCGGGATCGATCTGAACAGCTTCTTTGAACTGAGCGATGGCATTGGTATAGTCTCCGTCTGTCCTGTATAAGACTCCCAATAAGTAACGAATGTTCTTGTTTTTAGGATCGTTTTTCACCGCCTGTTGGTAGGTTGTGATTGCTTCCTTTATTTTTCCCGATTCAACGTACGCGCGCAGCAGGAAGGTAAGGTTCTCATTGTCCGACGGCTCGGCAACTTTTACCTCTTCCAGCGCCTTCGTAGCCCGATCGAATTCAATCAACGCCAATCTATGTTCTGTTGAGTCGATGCTTGCACTATAAGGAGACGTGAAAGTCTTTTGCGCCACTTTGTCTGCCTCGATGACGAGCTTCAGGCTGTAGGTGTTGTACGTCCATTCTTCACGTCTGCTTGCCCGGGTCCCTTTTTTGACGTTATCGGGCGCCCCCAGGCTTTTGAGGACATCGTTTTTGTTGGTTCCCTTCTTCACATCGTCGAGGTTCTTCAAGCCTCTGAGTTTTCCAGCGTTGTCTCCCTCAAACTTGCTCTTGTGGTCATAGCCCCGTTGGAGGTAGATTCTCCCGGCCCTCCTGAGCGACTCAACATCCTTTCCTTTTTTCCATGCCTCCTCGAACGCCTTCAACGCATTGTCGTAGTCGCCTTTGTTGTTATAGGCATACCCAAGGTACCTGTAGCTGAGAGCCGTGTCCGGCCACGCTTCGATTGCCCTGCTGAATTCCGCGATCGCCTTTTCGTAGTACTCGGAGGAATCGCTGCTGGCTCGATCCAGGAGGGAAACGCCGTTGTTGAGATGAGCCCCCCATTGGTTATACCGGAACCCTTGGATCTCCCGCGCGTGTTTGTCGGAAAGTTTGAGAGCCTTGTTAAAAGCAAAATTCATTGCTGCGTAGTCTCCTTTTTCCACCCTTAAGCCACCGAGAAGGTACCATGCTTCCTCGTTGCCTGGATTCTTTTCGACTTCGGTTTCCAGGTTCTTAATGGCCGCATCGTAGTTTTTTTGCGAAATGTATAATTTCGCACTCGTCATTTCCGTGGAGCCGCATTGATAGGCCTGAAACATCAGAGAAGACAGTACAACCAAAGAAAACCAAAACTTGAAATTGTGCTTCATCGGTCCATCCTTCAGATTCGTGGTGAGGAGAATTTTTAACCTCTGGACAAAAAAATATACCGAACCATTCTTGGAATATCAAGGTTCGCATGCAAACTTTGACTTTCGGACGATTTATGGATAGATTTACAAAGTGTCGAATGGTCGCAACGGATTGCACATTTTGCAGAATCATCTCGAGGAAACTCCCGGCAGAAATCCTCTTTGAAGACAAGCACGTTCTTTGCATCCTCGACATTAACCCGATCCATTACGGCCATGCGCTTGTCATCCCAAAACTCCATTGCAAGGATTTTCTGGAACTGCCGCAGGAGTACCTGCCTGGGATCTTTCATTCCGCACAGGTCGTCGCCAGAGCAGTCGTTTCCTGCCTGAATCTGGAGGGATTTAATATTTTTTCCAACAACGGGCGTATCGCCGGTCAGTCCGTCTTCCACTTTCATCTCCATGTCACCCCCCGATACGAGGACGACAACATCAAATTCGTTCTAAAGCTTAAGTCCTACGAAAACGGAGAGATGGAGAAGTATGCAAAACTCATCAGACAACATATCAAGATGTCATAACAGGAGAACACGATGTCTCCATACGTAAAATTAACACTACCATCAAATGGTCAAAGAATTACGGTATCCGACGGGAAACTCCAGGTGCCGGACGATCCGATCATCCCGTTTATCGAGGGAGACGGCACAGGGCCCGATATCTGGAAGTCATCGCGGTTGGTTTTTGACGCTGCGGTCCAAAAAGCATACGCGGGAAAGCGAAGAATTGTCTGGTTCGAGGTCTTCGCCGGAGAGAAAGCGAACGCCGTGTACGGGCCGAATACATGGCTTCACGACGATACTCTTGTGGCCATTAAAGACCACGTTCTTGCGATCAAGGGACCTCTGACGACACCAGTCGGAGGCGGTATTCGTTCCATCAATGTGACTCTTCGGCAAATGCTGGATCTGTATGTCTGCCTTCGGCCTGTCCGGTATTTTTCCGGCGTTCCGTCTCCGGTGAAGAACCCCGAGCGCGTTGATATGGTCATTTTCCGGGAAAACACGGAAGATATTTATGCCGGGATCGAGTGGAAATCGGGCACCCCCGAAGCGAAGAAAGTCATCGAATGGCTGCAAAAGGAAATGGGCGTCAAAAAGATACGATTCCCGGAGAGCTCAAGCATTGGGGTAAAACCCGTCTCTACAGAGGGAACCGAGAGACTGGTCCGCGCTGCTTTGCAATACGCACTGGACAACAAACGCAAATCCGTCACACTCGTTCACAAAGGCAACATCATGAAATTCACTGAAGGCGGGTTTCGCGATTGGGGATATGAGCTCACGAAACGTGAATTCGGTGGACAGCCGCTCGACGGCGGGCCGTGGGTCAAGCTGCCGGACGGCGTCGTCGTGAAAGACGTTATTGCCGATGCCTTCCTCCAGCAAATCCTGACAAGACCGGGTGAATATGACGTCATTGCAACTCTGAACCTGAACGGCGATTATATTTCGGACGCTCTCGCGGCGCAGGTAGGTGGCATTGGAATTGCACCAGGCGGAAACATCAACTACGAAAATGGATTTGCAGTCTTCGAGGCAACGCACGGAACGGCGCCGAAGTATGCGGGCCAGGATAAAGTAAACCCCGGCTCTGTCGTTCTCTCCGGAGAAATGATGCTTCGTTACATGGGATGGAAAGAGGCGGCGGACCTGATTGTCAAGGGGCTCGAGAAAACGATACAATCAAAAGTGGTGACATACGACCTCGCGCGGTTGATGGAGGGCGCGAAAGAGGTCAAGTGCTCCGAGTTTGGCCAGGCAATCGTGAGTAACATGTAGCGCATCGTTTTGGTTCGCGAAGTCTGAGCAAAATAGCCCGAACCTTCAGGTTCGGGCTATTCTTGTTTTGTTGCGACCGGTTGAAAAGCTGTCCAATTTTCAGTATCATTCTCTCTGAAACCATTTTTGTTCAAAGAAAGAAATGCCCACAACTGTTCAAAAACCGATTCAAGAACAGGAGAAAGACGTCGACGTCCTTGTGCAGGAGCCTGCCAAGGTTATCCTGTACAACGACGAGGTTCACACGTTTGACGAAGTGATTGGCCAGATCATCAAGGCAATCCGGTGCGACTCCGTGAAAGCGGAGGCATTGACCTGGGAGGTCCATAACAACGGTAAAGCGGTTGTTTTTGAAGGGCCGATGGATGAGTGCATGCTTGTCTCAGGAGTGCTGGAAGAGATTGCACTGCACACACAGATTGAAGTATAGACAGAAAGGAGTGTTCAATGGCGGGTTTAGTAAAGGAAGCGCAAGTTCTCTATGACGCAAAGGGGAAAAAAAGCCATGTGGTTTTACTCTACAGAAAATATGAACAATTGCTAGAAATGATTGAAGACGCTCTCGACTTGAAAGCGATGCAGAAGTTGAACACGAAAAGACAATTCCCTGGGAAATTGCAAAGCGCAAGCTTAAAAGGCACCCCGCTAGTGTTTCGTGTTGAAGTTTAACCTAGGGCCTCAGAGAGCTCAACGATATCCTACCCACATGCAAGCTAAAATACTAACCGTCATCAACTCACTGGCAATCGAACCACGACTTCGCACTTCGAAGAAACTACAGGGAACGCGCGATCGATGGAGAGCGCGAAATGGCGACTATAGGATTCTCTACCGAATAGATGACGAGACAAAGTCAGTGTATGTGTATCGAGCGCTTCATCGTAAGGATGTATACAGATGACTTCGTCTGAAATCCGAAATAGTTTCCTGAGATTCTTTGAAGAACGCGGACACACCGTCGTTCCAAGCTCGCCGGTTGTCCCCTACGACGATCCCACCCTCCTCTTTGCGAACGCGGGGATGAACCAGTTCAAAGATGTCTTTCTCGACACTGGACGTCGGCCATACAAAAGGGCCGTCGACACGCAAAAGTGCATCCGTGTTAGCGGGAAGCACAATGACCTTGAAGAGGTTGGCCGGGACACATATCACCACACTTTTTTCGAGATGCTCGGAAACTGGTCCTTCGGCGATTATTACAAGAAAGAGGCAATCGAGTGGGGATGGGAGCTTTTGACAAAGGTGTGGGGGCTTCCAAAAAACCGGCTCTGGGCAACTGTTTACAAGGACGACGATGAAGCCGAGCAGTTGTGGAAGAAAGTCACAGATATTGACCCAACCCATGTTCTGAGGTTTGGCGAGAAGGACAATTTCTGGGAAATGGGCGAAACCGGGCCTTGCGGACCGTGCTCAGAAATTCATATGGACAGGACGCCGAAAGGCAACGCACCGGCCACTCTGGTCAATGCAGGCCTGCCGGACATGATGGAGATTTGGAACCTCGTTTTTATTCAGTACAACCGTGATGAAAACGGCAAACTGACACTATTGCCGGCCAAACATGTCGATACGGGAATGGGGTTTGAAAGAATTTGCGCTGTTCTGCAAAACAAAGATTCAAACTACGATACAGACGTTTTTTCGCCGCTTTTGAACCGGATTTCTGAAATCACAGGCAAGAGTTATCAAGGCGTATCCGCATCCAACGCGACCGACCGTTCTCGTGGAAAAACGGGAGTTTCTCAATCGATGCAACAATCCGAAATTGATGTGGCTTTCCGGGTCGTTGCCGACCATGTGCGTGCGCTAACGTTCGCCATTGCTGACGGGGCCATACCGTCGAACGAAGGCCGTGGGTATGTTTTGCGGAGACTCTTGCGCCGGGCAGCGCGTTTTGGAAGAAATCTCGGCGTGCACGAGCCTTTTATCCACAGACTTGTTCCGATGTTAACCGAAACAATGGGCGCATCGTTTCCGGAGATAATGCAGAAGGGACAACACATTGAAAAAGTCATTAAAGGGGAGGAAGAAGGATTCAATGCGACGCTTGATCGTGGGTTGTCCATTTTTGAAGAAATGACCGCAAGAGCAAAGAACGAGAAATCGAATTTGTTGCTCGGCGAAGATGTTTTCAAGCTCTACGATACTTACGGATTTCCACTAGATCTTACTCGAATGCTGGGAAACGAGCAAGGGTTAGGCATCGATGAAGAGGGATTTGTGAAGCTGATGAATCAGCAACAAGAACGATCGAGAAATGTCACTATTTCTCCCGGCACGGGAACAATAACATTTACTGGATATGAACCGACAGTGACAGTAGGAGACCTTTCTCTCTCGGCAACTCGCCAACGAGTAAAGAATCTTGGAACCGTCGCCATTGAGAAACAATTCTTGTTTCTGGGGTATGATAAACTTGAATCTGAAATAGAGGTTAATTCTTGCGTTGATAATATCTTGGTGAGTTACCAGACTCCTTTCTACGGTGAGTCGGGAGGACAGGTAGGTGACACAGGGATCATAACCGTCGGCGCCGAAAACCTGACCGTTATCGATACTCAAAAGGCGGGCTCGATAAATGTTCACATTCTCGCTAAGCCCTTCGTTTGGCAGAATCCTCTCGGAACCAAGGCGCTCGCGAGAGTTGATGCTCGGCGCCGACTAGATATCATGCGCAACCACACGGCAACACATATCGTCCACGAGGCTCTGCGTCGTGTGCTCGACGAACATCTCCACCAACACGGTTCTCTCGTTGACAATAAGCATCTGCGTTTCGACTTTAATCACTTCGACAAGGTTTCTCCTGACCAACTTCAGGCCATTGAAGATCTTGTGAATGAAAAGATCGCCGATAATATCGAAGTTGTGGCTTTGAATGACCCGAAACAATGGGTCACGATTGATGAAGCAAAGAAACGCTGGCCGAATGTGAAGATGTTCTTCGGCGATAAATACGGCGAGAAGGTGCGTGTCGTTGAAATAGACCCCAAGTTTTCGGTCGAGCTTTGCGGAGGGACTCATGTAAAATCCACGAGCGAAATCGGTTTCTTTAAGTTCCGAACAGAAGGCAGCGTTGCAAGCGGAATTCGAAGAATCGAAGCCGTCACGCACGATTTCGCCTTTGAGTTGTTAAAAGTTCAGGAAAAGTCGCTCGGCGAGCGGCTTGACTACGCCCTTCAAGAACTCAACGATGCTTACAATGCGCTCGAAGAACTAAGCAAAGCCGGCGATGAATCTGCTTCGACGAAGAAAGCATCGCTGCAGAAGCTCGAAGAACGGACACAAAAACTGAAAAACGCTCCAACGTTTCCCAGAATCACCGATGGCAAACTCGGTTTGTATTTCAAGCAACAGGCGAACCGTTCGCGAGTCGTTGAAGATGGGGTGCTCGAGCTCCTCGAAATAAAAAAGGGAATCGAAAAAGAACTCAGCAGGCATCGCTTGAAATCACTCTCCGGCTCCATTGACCATCTGGTGAATTCCGGGGTTGCTGTCAACGGCTTCAAAGTTGTGTCATCAAAAGTGACGGCGTCGAGCACAGACGAGCTGAAATCCCTAGGCGACACGCTACGCGCGAAACTCGGCAGCGGCGTCGGACTTTTGGCAGCAGTCATCGATGATAAAGTATCGCTCGTTTGCGTTGTGACGGACGATCTCGTTGCGGCGAAAAAAATTGAGGCAGGAAAAATCGTGGGGGCTGTGGCAAAACTTGTCGGCGGCGGAGGCGGAGGGCGGGCTCACATGGCCACTGCAGGAGGCAAAGACGTCGGCAAGCTTGATGAGGCTCTTGCTCAGACAAAATCCATTGTTGAATCACTTTTGCACGGATCATGAAAACATTTGAAAAGCTCATGAGCATCAAGCGAGACCGGGGCGCAGGGTACTTGATTCTCATCGACCCGGATAAAATCGTCCGCGACAAACTCCCCGCGTTCGTCCGAGAGTCCACGGAAGCCGGAGCGGACGGATTCCTGGTTGGCGGAAGCCTCATGTCCACAGGCGAGTTCGATAATGTGCTGCGCATGATCAAGTCCAACACCACTCTCCCGGTCGTGATTTTTCCGGGGAGTCTGTTTCAGGTTTCGTCCATCGCCGACGCCATCCTGTTTCTCATTCTAATCAGCGGCCGCAACCCTGAGTATCTTATCGGCCATCAAGTGATTGCGTCGCCTATCATCAAGAACATAGGCCTCGAAGCGATTTCGACAGGCTACATGATCATTGAATCTGGAAAAACAACTTCTGCAGAATTCATCAGCAACACCAAACCCATCCCCCGCGACAAACCGGATATTGCGGTGGCGCATGCGTTGGCAGCTGAGTTTATCGGCATGAGGTTCCTCTATCTCGACGCAGGAAGCGGAGCCGATGTTCCCATTCCCGATGAGTTGGTCAAAAAGATTTCCAAGGCAAGTTCTCTGCCGATTATTATCGGAGGCGGGATCCGCACACCTGAAGATGCGCTCAAGAAAGTGGAAGCGGGCGCGTCGTTTATTGTCACAGGGACGATTATTGAAGAAAACTCCTACGGCCGCCTGGTACGAGAGTTTGCCGAGACCGTCCACTCCCGCGCACGGATGAAAGTGTAGCATGGCAAACTCTCGCGAAAAGTTCATCCTGGATTCTCTCAAGGAAAGCGCCGAAACAAAACAGAAAATTGCCCTGCAGTGCGCGCCCGCAATCTCGAAGGCCATTGACCTCGTCATGACGGCGCTCAAAAACGGGAAGAAGATCCTGCTTTGCGGAAACGGCGGCAGCGCGGCGGATGCCCAGCATCTTGCCACGGAATTTGTCATCCGGCTTCATCCGGAAATCAAGAGACCAGGACTCCCTGCCATCGCACTCACGACCGACTCGTCCGCGCTGACAGCCGGTGCAAATGATATCGGCTACGACAACGTTTTTGCACGCTCCGTCGAGGCTCTGGGAAACGAAGGAGATGTGTTGGTAGGGATATCGACCAGCGGCAAATCGGAAAGCGTCAATCGAGCCTTCTTGAAGGCAAAGGAAAAGAGCATGGTAACGATCGGCTTTCTCGGAAAGGACGGAGGGAAGTCGAAATCGCTGGTTGACCTCGCCATCATCGTCCCCGCAACGGACACGCAACGCATTCAGGAAGGGCACATCACCATCGGCCACATTATTTTTCAAGAGGTCGAACAGGAAATGTTCGGTTAGCGGGCAATGCGCCACCGGAAAGATTTTCTCATTCCGCTCCTGACGGTACTCTCCGACGCTTCTGCAATTGAAATCTCGTTCCTCACTTCCTACTGGCTGAGATTTTATTCTCCCTTGACGGGAATCTTTGAAGTCGAAAAGGGATTCCCGCCGTTAAGTGCATATCTCGAAGGCTCTCTTGTGGTCATTCCTGCCTGGTTGCTCCTCTTCAACAGCCGCCAGATGTATTCTTCGCGCCGGAATACAGGATTCTCAGAGGAATCCCTTATTGTTGTACGGGCCGTCTTTTTCGGTATGCTCATGGTTATGGCGGGGGCGTTCTTTTACAGAACGTTTTCGTATTCCCGCCTCGTCTTTGCATTACTGGCCGTCACGTCCGTTATCTTTATTTCCGTCGGAAGGTTTATCGTCATTACGTTCGAGCACCGGTGGTACGCACGGGGGAAGGATCTGAAGCGCGTAATTATTGTCGGTACGAACCAGACCGCCAGGCGAGTTCTCGACGACCTGGCTGTACACAACTTCATGGGATATACTGTGGCCGGATTTTTCTCCCCCGACGGTCTCGGAGCCATGGAAGGTTGCAACGCAAAGTTTGGCGGGTCAATCTCCAAAGTCCCGCAGTTTGTAAAGGAGAACGAAATCGATATCGTCCTGATTGCTCTCGACTACAAAGACCATCCCAAAGTCTATGAGTTAGTCCGTGATTGCGAGGGGCTCAACGCAGAGATGATGATGGCGCCGGACATGCTAGAACTGATGACAAGCCACGTGGGAGTTCACGAGTTCAAGGGAATACCCTTCATCAGGATCAAGAATGTCCCCATGACAACGTGGAACATCATCCTGAAACGCATTTTTGACTTCACGTTTGCGCTTGGCGTGACCCTTCTGGTGAGCCCTTTGTTGATACTTATCGCCATCCTCATCAAGCTCGATTCTCGGGGGCCTGTGCTGTACCAACAGGAGCGCGTTGGGTTGGACGGAACATCGTTTCGCGTGTTGAAATTCCGTTCCATGCGCGCCGACGCCGAGGACGGGTCGGGACCCGTCTGGGCAGCCAAGGATGACCCCCGGACTACGCGTGTGGGGAAAATTCTGAGACGCTTCAGCATGGATGAGCTCCCGCAGCTCTTCAATGTACTGAAGGGAGACATGAGCATCGTCGGGCCACGACCGGAGCGTCCTTACTTTGTCGAGCGATTCAGAGAGATACCAAAATACCTCGACCGGCATCGCGTGAAAACAGGGATGACGGGTTGGGCGCAGGTCAACGGTTTGCGGGGAAAGGCTCCGATTGAGGAGCGCACAAAATACGACGTGTACTACGTGGAAAACTGGTCGCTGGCGTTAGACCTCCGAATCATCTTGAAAACCATCCGGGCCGTTCTTTTCGGAAAAGACGCCTACTGATGCTCGCCGCTTTCCTTCTCATCGTGCACGTCGCCGGAGCTCTGTACGCCTTCCTGAGATACAGAAAAGAATCCACCAGCGAGGGATTCCTTGCTGTCGCTTTTGTCGCTATTCTCTTTGCTGTGGGATGGACGATCTCCAGCATGCTTTTGAAACCGTTCCTGAATGTGGAGTTCTTCCGCAATTGGTCCATCAGTCCATCCGATTCGCCGTTCTCCGACCTCCTGAAAAAAGAACTCAACAGGGACACAATCGTTCTTCTGGTGTTGACAGCAGGCGAATCTGTTTTCTACTATTTTTATCTCCGGCTGGAGAACAGCGAGAGATCTACTTCAGCTTGAAGAGGAAAGTGATGACGCAGGTTTGATCGACCTGAGGCTGGTCCGGCTTGAGCGGTTCAAACTTCCAAAATCGAATCTCTTTCATCGCGGCGTTCTCGAGACGCGTGTCCGCCTTTTGGGCCGGCTGGACGATTTTCACATCTCCGTCGGGCGCAACCACCGTTCGGATTTTGATCTGCGCTTCCAGATTTACTCCATCGGGGTAGTGGGGAAGAGTACCGCTCAGTTTCCGTCTCGTCCCTCCCTCCGGCCATTGAATCGAGAATCCTACGTCGCGGTCGACATCGCTCCCTTCAACATCAGAGCCATCGGGGCGGACGCCGCCCACGCCGGAACCAATCCCGCCGCCGGGGATTTCTCTTTCCGTCTCTCTCCTCGCTGCAAGTCTCTGTTCCCGATTGTCGACGGCTGCGGATTCGATCTTTTGTCCGGTTGACCTCTGTTCAAACGACTCGAGTTTTTTTGCAGGGGAAGCGGGCAATGGCTCCTCGTTGAGGCTGGCAAGTTTCCTCTCGGGTAGAATGACAGGCTGGGAAGCTCGCTTTATCGGCTTGGCGGCCGTTTGTGCTTTGATAGGCTTGTTCGCAATCATCTGTTTCTGTTCCACCTGTGGGTCCGCCTTTGTGGTGCCAGTGCTTCCCAATGCACCCCACACGATTTCTACAAACTCCGATTTCCGCGCCATTGTCGGAACCTGAATCATCATCAGAATAATGAGCACCACGGCATGGACGGCAATCGAAGCCGTCCATCCTTTTCGCAAATCTTTCGACATCATGTCGCTCACGTTACTGTGTGGGGGGACTTGTCTGGGTGGCGATAAGAAGACGGTCGGCGCCAGATGCTTTTGCGATATCCATCACCTCAACCGCTCCTTGGAGGCTCACTGATTTGTCCGCATGAATGACAACAAGTTGATCCTTTGACTGCTGGAGGAGCGCACTCAGTTGAGACCGGAGGACGGACTTCGAGACCTGCTCATTGTTGAGGAAGACGGCTCCGCGATCCGTCACTGTAACGACTATCTGGCTCTTGTTCCCTGTTTCCGGCGACTGCGCCCGGGGGAGCCGAACTTTGATTCCCGATTGAATGACAAAAGTCGATGAGAGGAGAAAGAAAATAAGCAACTGGAGAACAACGTCCGTGAGGGACGCATAGGAAAAAGCGGAAAGGTGCTTGTGTTCGGTTCGAAACTTCATTGCGGGGATTTTCTTCGAAAGTACTCCTGGTCAGCTTCACTGCGCGGGGTTTCGGCGAAGGACAACTCTCCCTCCTCTTCCATTTTTCCCGACCGCACAAGCTCGAGAAACTCTTCCGAAGCGCTTTCCATTTCGAAGACAAACCTCCCCACGCGAGAGACGAAATAATTGTACAACCCGTACGCCGGAATCCCCACGATCAATCCGAACGCAGTCGTCAGGAGAGCTTCCCAGATACCACCGGCAAGATCTGCGGGGGTCGCGCTGCCGCTGAGCACTTCAATCGTCCGAAACGCACCGATCATACCCGTCACTGTTCCAAGAAACCCAAGAAGGGGGGCTATTCCCGCAATATTTGCGAGCATGCCGAGGCGCTGTTCCAGTTTGAACGCTTCCTCCTTTCCGGCATTTTCCACAGCTTCCCGGACCCTCTCATGACCGTCGGGAGCCGCAGTAAGTCCTTTTTTCATGATATTTGCCAAAGGGGCTTTTGTTTTGGCGCAGAAATGAATCGCGGACTGGAGGTTGCCCCGCTGGAGCACGCTGCGAAGCCTCAGCATAAACTGGCCGACATCGATACGCGCCTTTCGCAGAACGAGCCACCGCTCAATGATGACCACAAGCCCGATGATCGAGCATAGGAGGATGGGCCACATGACAACGCCTCCCCTCAGAAACAGATCAAGCATATTCATATCACCCCACTGTCAGTGAAAATTCTCGAATCAACTGTTCAGTTGCTCTTTACCCGCCCGATGAAGTAGTTTGACCTTAGTTCGAGGGCAAACGTCTCAACTGCCTTCCGTGCGTCGACGCGCGACGGGTACTTTCCGATGCGCACCGTGTACCACATGGCGTCTTTCATGGGAATCTCCTCAACGTAAGCTGGATATCCGGCTTCAGACAATCGGGCAACGACGTCCTCCGCGTTTTTCTTGTCGTGCAAAGCAAAGACTTGAATGGTGTATTTTCCAGACATCTCGCTCAACTGCTGAGATGTCATTGCAGCTATCTCTGAAGATGCTGCAGATTTTTCAGCCGGCGTTCCCGTTTTCACGGGAGGTTTCTTCGCGTCCACAGCTTTTCCCTTCGGCTCTTCTACCGGCGGCGTTTCCAGGAGAGAGACATCTGCCGTGTCTGCAGCAAAAAGGTCGTCCGGTTGCTGCGGATATTCTTCCTGTATTTGCGCCACAACGGGCTGTTTCTTGGAAAGGAAGGGTACCTTGACCCATCCCTTGTTGTTGGCAAACCATAGTCCGCCACCCACGACCGCGAGAACAACGACGATAATAACGATTTTCATGACACCGCCCCCACCGCCGCCGCCTTTCTTGGTGGGCGCTGGTACCGGCGTTTGCGCTTCCTCGAATCCACCCTCATCCATGAGGTTTAAATCGGGCATTGAGAGATCCTCCTAAGTTGTTGGAGTTGTGAAACGTGATTTGATCAACGTTACCATACAGCTGTCAACCCCACTGCCATCGTGAATGGAAAAGCCTGATAGCCCTTCCACAACTCGTATCGTTCGTTGGTGATGTTCCGCAATTCCAGGAACATCCTCAACCAGCTCAGCATTCGATATTCCCCGCGGGTATCGATGAAAAAGAGCTCCCTTCAGACTTGCGGCGTCGACAACATTGTCCACCATTCCGTGGAAAAACGTCAACGATCCTGTCGCCGAAACACCGAACGGAAAATCGTGTGTGTACGCCGCAGAAAACTCCAGGTCGGGCACGTATGGAACTGCGCGTCCTGTGAGAGAATTCCGGCTCGAATTCATAACAAGAGCTGAAGCAAAATAATCAATTGGCGAGAACTTTGCAAACAACTCACCCCTGTACCTGATTAAGGTGGTCGTTCCACCATACACAAGTACCCACATCCCCTGGGATGCAGAGTCCGCGTAGAGCGGATAATCATGATACGATTTCGCCTCCGCGGACAACCTGGTTCTCAACATGGTAGACCAGCTCGCCTGCCATGCCACTCCTCCCGCCTGGTGGGCATCGCTGTGCCGGACCGAAGACGCGGTCGAGACAAAAGGATTCTTCGCAATGTGCCGCGAAAAATTCCAAAAATCCACTTTCGGGTTATAGTACGCTTCAATCGATTGGTCCCGACTCACCTCATAGCCCAAACTCACGTGTGGATACATTTTGGACAAACTCTGGCCATCCATTCCTCCAGCCCCGTAGATTCGGGCACTGGCTGTTAAGAACCAACTTTTCCATTGTAGCCGGTCCAGCCCCAACCCCATCTCAATGTACGTCAGCGAAGACGACGTGGCTCCCCCCAGGAACGATAACGATGCGGTCATGTCAAACCGCACAGGAGTCATGGTGGTCGGGTAGAGCGTGGTCAGGCCGATATCCAGCTGAGTCTCGCCCGTCCTGCTGGATGAATCTGTGATGGAATTACTGTGGAGGTCAATAGACGCTTCGTACGACCATGCAAGCTGATCTGGCGATGTCATCGAGGTGGCAAGAAAAAGGCGGCTAAGGTTCCTGGAGGCCTGCGGGCTTACCGAGCCATAGAATCTGTACGCATCTGCCCTATAGTTCACGGCTCCAGTTGTTCTTGCTCTGTCTGCGAGAGCTAAAGAAGACCGGAGGATCATTCCGCCGTTCAATGAGATGCCGCCCCCCGATCGGTCCGTAAATGGCGCAAACCCCGTTGTGCGCGCATAGTCCACAGCACCCGAGTATTCAATGTCCGAATCGATCCGGCCAATCCAGAGATTCAGTTTTGGCGAGAAAAAAGTCCCAATGCTTGCGGTGGCTCTTCCTCGCAAAAATGGGGCAAACGCTGCATTTGCCATCCCTTCTGGTTCGGCAGAGAGATCAGCCGTTCCCCGGTCCCTGTCTCCGGCTTCCGTCAGCAATCGTGGACGAACATTGAGGCGTTCTTCAAAAAGGATCTTTTCCGCGTCGGGAAGGTCGATTGAAGCATTCCCTGTGATGACAAATTCGGGGAGGTCAATTTTCGGAAGAGGTTTCGTTGCCTGGCTCGCGATAGGCTTGTCTCCCAATTCGATTTTCCGTCGTTCAGGTTCTTTCTTCCCCGTTGATTGCGTTTGTGCCAACAGCATCCCCGGCAAAAGGATGCTCATGAAGGCTCTTCTCACCGCTTTTTCCTCTTCATGACCGTTCCAATTTTTTCAACCGTCGCTGCGCTTCGGCGATGGACTCTTCTTCCTTTTTGAACTTCAACACATTCTGGTACGCTTCCTTCGCTTTGCCTACGTCCTGCATTCCCTCGTAAGCAGTTCCCAGGCCAAGGTATGCCTTCGCCAGCCATTGTTCATACGCCGGGAAAACGTATTTCACTCTCAAGAAAGCCGTGGAAGCCTCCTCCCATTTGTTCATGGCCGTCCATGCCATGCCGACGAGATACTGAGCCTCTGCGCCAATTTCATCGGCGCGTGATGTCGCAACCTGATCTGCAATTTTTCGTGAATGGTCCGACACGCCCGCCTTGAGGTAGAGCCCAGCGAGAGCAACGCGGCCCTTGTCGGCTGCCTGAGTCGACGGATAACGTTCTATCAAAGTTTCAAAATGACGGCGGGCATCTTCGTCGTTGTTATTCTGGACGAACAAGACAGCTTTCGCGAACTGCGCTTCAGGGAGCACTTCCTGTTCTTTGAATTCCTTCTCTATCCGGCCAAGTGCATCGAAGGCCCGGTCAAATTTTTGTTGCCGACTGTAAATTGTCGCTGCCTCAAGGAGTGCTTGTGCAGCTATTTTCTTGCTGCCCTGTGGAGCATTCGCCGCGCGCTCAAAGGTAAGCGCAGCTCCGCTCAGGTCTCTTTGTGCCTCAAGACACTTCGCCAGCCAGTAGAATGCTGTGCCGACATTCGGAGACTTTGGATACTTTTCCGTAAACGACTTGTATTCCCGCAGAGCTTCATTGTACTTCCCCTGCGTGTACAGCATTTCGCCCTTTTTGAGGTACAGGTCTTCGGCGATCCCGCCGGTTGAGCTCTCTTTGGCGTAGGCATCGATGACGGCAAGTGCCTGTTCCGGCTTGTTCTGCGCGACGAGACAATACTGGATCCCGGTGACTGCATCGAGGACATAATGACTTTGGGGGAATTGCTGAATGACTTCCCGGTAAGATTTTTCAGCGGCGACGTACTGCTGCAGGTTGTAATAGCAATCTCCCAGACTGTAATACGCGCGGGGTAAAAGTTCGCTGTTCGGATATTGGGCGATCAGCTTCTGAAATTCCTTTATCGCTTCTAGATATACTTTTTTCTGGAAATTGATCCAGCCGAGAGCATACTGGGCGTCGTCGGCAAGGCCTGATTTTGGATAAGTCTTGATAAGCGAGGAAAACTGCTGGTATCCCTGGGCATTGTCACCCTGGCGGACGAGCGATTGACCCAACTGGTAGTGGGCGTAATCCGTTTCCTCTTTGGTAGGATAGGCCCGAATCACCGTCCGGTATGCGGCTACGGCTTTCTTATAGTCTTTGTCGAAGAAGTACGAGTCCGCCAGTCGTAACCTTGTGTCGAACAACAGCTTTCCGTTAGGATAACTCATGACGAGCTTCTCGAAGCTCTCTGAGGCTTTCTCAAAACGGCCGAGTTTAAAATACGACCACCCAATGCCATACAAAGCATCCTCGTGCTTCTCAGAACCTGCCGTTGCAGCAACCGTTTGGTAGGCCTGAAGAGCGCTTTCATAGTTGCCCAGTTGATACTGTGACTCGGCAAGCCAGAATTGAGCCAGTCCAGCCTTTGGATGTTGAGGATATGCTGTAACAAAAGCGCGAAAAGTGGCGGACGCTTCCCGGTACATTTTAAGCTTCAGTTGACACCACCCTACCTGATAACTTGAGACAACCTTGATGTCGAACGATGCTTCATGGGAGGAGGCCGCCTTTGAGAACGCTTCCATCGCTTCTTTATAATTCGTTTCCGCGGCGAGACATTCGCCGAGCATCCTTGTGGCATCGGCCAGAACATCGCTTGAAGGATATTCAGAAGTTATTCGTTGGAAATAGTGCTTCGCATCGGCGGGCGTTCGCGTGTCGTATAAGAGAATTCCGGCCTCATACAGCGCGTTGTCAGCAAACTCTCCCTGAGGCTTCCGTTGAGCGACTTCGGCGAAAGTTCTCAAGGACGCTTGGGTGTCCCCGGAAAACTTTTCAGCGACACCGCGCCGGAATAATCCCGCATGCGCAAGGGCATCATTGCCGCTCGTCAGCCGGTCGAACGTGTGCGCGGCTTTCTGATACTCTTTGAGTTTGAGGTATGTCCATCCGAGCGCATATATCACCTCGCGCTCCAGCTTATGGTCTGGATAACTGGAGAGGAAGAGGTCGTATTTGTTCTGCGCTACGAAATACTCGCCCAACTGATAATGTGCCTCTGCAATAAGGTAATCCGCCTCCCCGCGTTCCTCCGTTTGTTGAATCGTTATCCGCAATTTTGTGAGCTCGTCGATTGCCCTACGGTACGCTTTTGTGTAATAGTAGCATTCGCCGATCCGGACTTTCGCGGATGGCGCGAGCTTGCTGTCGGGCAAATCCTTGATCAGTTTGCTGTATGACTCAATCGCTTTGGCGTAATTTGGCTTCTGCTGATACAATTGTCCGATGGAATATAGGGCATAATCCCTTAAACGATTATTCGGATAATTTTCAAACGCCAGCGAGTAGTACTTCATCGCGTTGTCGTAATCTCCGTCCGCATTGTATGACTCGCCAATCCAATACGCCGCCTCACCCGCGAGGTCGCCTTGCTGAAATCGATCGAGGACTGTTTTGAAAGCAGTTACAGCGTCATCGGTTTTATTCCTCTTGAGGTGACTTTCGCCGATCCTAAAGTACGCATCGTCGGTCAACGGAGACCTGGGATACTCCTTGACGAAGGTTGTAAAGCCACGCACGGCGACGTCGAACTTCTGGAGCTGGAATGCACACTCCGATTTCAAGAATGCCGCGTCAACTCGTCGAAGGCTTTGAGGATAGCGAGAGAGGAATTTCTCGAATTCCAAAGAGGCTAGTTGATAGACGCCGTCTTTGTACAGGCCGTTTGCAAATGTATAGTCTTGCTCTTCGGCTACTGTTACAACAGCCGATGCACCCGGTTGTCCCGAAGCGAATTTGAAAAGAAGGAGAAAGAGTGCTGAAAAGAGAAAACTCCTGGTCAGCGATTTCGCCCGGCCCTCCACATCCCCCTTATTCAAAGACATCGCCATTCCAGAAGTTTATGTGGTCTCTTAAAGTAGTCTTTGAGACGAGTACCTTAACGCCTTAATTTAAGGCAAACGCTTCTGGAAGTCAAGGAAATCAGTATGAAAAAACGCTAACGCTTACGAGTTCGTGCTATTGGAGTGTTTTTACAGAAGCAAGAGGGCACTAGCAAGATTTAAGAATTTCGGAAGGAACCCGTAGCCTCAGGAGCAGAGCCTACACTGCCGACAAGCAGGCTCCTTCGCAACAGGATGTTCCTTAGTCTGATGGTTTTTGATATGAGTCCTAGTTTGTGGCAGCTCGGAGGTGGAAACGCGGGATTTTGACTTTGAACTGTTCACCAGAAGGTCGCTGCATCAAATACGTGCCTTCCATGAATCCTTCCATAGTTTCGAGAACGCAGAAGCTGTTGTACTCATGAGACTCGCCCGGCATGATGGTTGGTTGTTTTCCGATGACGCCCTCACCTTCTACCTCCTTCACGCTTTCTTTCGAGTCGTGAATAAACCAATGACGGCGGAGGAGTTGGACGGGTTCGTTCGACTTGTTCTCGATGGTGACAAAATAAGCGAAGACGAATTTGCGCTCGATTGCATTGGATTGTCCGTCGAGGAATACAGGGCGAACTGTGATTTTCACACCTTCAGTGGTGCATGCATAAGAATGCATCTTGAAGCCGTTTTAGAATGAAAAACCCGCCGCCAACTGGAGCGACACAGTGATTATGGGGTTTGTGTACGGTTGAACAACCACCGGCTCACTCCTTGATCGTTCCAGGAAATCATTCGTAACTGATATGTTTATTCTCATTGGAATGGATTGGGATGGAATGAACAAGGCGTTCAGCGAGTAGCCCAGTCCAAGTTTCTGAACATCTTCATTTATTACCAATCTGCTGGTTTGCGTTCCAGTTTGACGCAAAGAAAGAGCATTCTCGCTCACTGAAATGCCAAAGCCCAGATAAACCCAGTCGAAGTGCAAAGGGAAATATGAAAGGCCGAGCCTGAAAATCTGTGCTCGTGATTCACTCCGAATCTGCTCCTGGACGGAACTTTCGCCAAGGAAGGCATTGCCCGTCACCCCTTCGAAAGTGCGTAGGGTTTTAAAGCCTTCGTACGAAAGTCTAACCACAACTGATTTTGAAAGACTCTTCGAGACATAAACACCGATACCTGTAGGTTCCAAAAGTTCGGAATTGTTCGTCCAGAGTTGCGCGACGGAAAGCCCAAGTTCTTGCGCTGGAGAAGAGCGAAAAGTTACGAGCAGAAATGCAATAAGAATTCTCATCGATGTATTTCCGCAACCTCTTCAGGCACCGACAAAACTCATCCCATCTCTTCCAAGTACTCCTGCACACTTTTTACTCCCAGCTCTCCTTCCTTCTGCTTCAGTATTCCTTTGACTGCACTCGATGCAGCTGAGAGCGTAGTAATGAAAGCGACCTTGTGCTCAATTGCCGCCCAGCCGATCGAGTATTCGTCGTACCTGGAGACTTCACCAAGCGGAGTGTTAAAAATGAGCTGGACCTCCCCATTTTTGATGAGGTCAACAACATTCGGCCGTCCTTCGCCAACTTTGAACACGGTGTCGCATTGGATTCCGTGAGATTTCAGAAATTTGGCTGTTCCTTCCGTCGCAACAATGGAAAATCCCAGTTTCACAAAATCGCTGACAATACCAACCGTGAGATTATTCTTGTCGCTGTCATTAACGCTGACAAACATGCGGCCCGCTGTCGGCAGAGCATTCCCGGCGCCAAGCTGCGATTTTGCAATCGCTGCGCCAAAATTGTCCGCAATGCCCATGACTTCGCCCGTGGAACGCATTTCAGGCCCGAGAAACACAGGTACCTGAGGAAATTTTGCGAAGGGAAAAACGGCTTCTTTGACCGAAACGTGCTTCACTTTCCGAAAATCATAATCCTTGAGTCCCAGTTCCTCAAGGGTCTTGCCGACCATCACTTTTGCGGCGACCTTTGCGAGGGGAATCCCCGTTGCCTTGCTGACAAACGGCACCGTGCGGGAGGCGCGAGGATTCACTTCCAGCACGTGGACGATACCGTCTTTGACCGCAAACTGCACATTCATGAGGCCGATAACTTTCAAAGCCTTCGCGAGCCTTACGGTGTACGAGATCATTTCCTGAAGGTTTTTCTCCGAAATCATGTACGGAGGGATTACGCATGCGCTGTCTCCCGAATGAATGCCGGCTTCTTCAATGTGCTCCATTACTCCACCGATCATGACATCTTTCCCGTCGGCGACGGAATCGACATCGTATTCGAACGCGTCTTCCAAAAACCGGTCGATTAGCACGGGATGGTCGGGTGAAACGTCAACGGCTTTCTTCATGTATTCTCGGACCGCATCGCTGTTGTAGCAGATCTCCATCGCCCTGCCGCCCAGGACATACGAAGGTCGAACAAGCACCGGGAAACCGATCTGTTCGGCCACAAGGACCGCATTGTTTACCGAATATGCTGTACCGTATTTCGGGTGGGGAATCTTCAGTTTTCTCAGCAGCGCACCGAAACGCTCACGGTCTTCTGCAATGTCGATTCCTTCGGGCGAGGTACCCAGAATCTTCACGCCGTTTGCTTCCAGATCTTTCGCGATTTTAAGCGGCGTTTGGCCGCCGAAACTGACGATCACGCCGAAAGGCTGTTCGTGTTCGCAGATGTTGAGCACATCCTCCAACGTGAGCGGCTCAAAATACAACTTGTCGGTCGTGTCATAATCGGTCGAGACGGTCTCCGGATTGCAGTTGATCATGATCGTCTCGATTCCCTCTTCCTCGAGTGCGTAGACGCCGTGCACACAGCAGTAATCGAACTCTATACCCTGGCCGATGCGATTGGGGCCTCCGCCGAGGATAATGACTTTCTTCCGGTCACTGCGGATGGATTCATTTTCCTGGTCGTAGGTAGAATAATGGTACGGCGTATGCGCTTCGAACTCGGCAGCACATGTGTCAACCGTCTTGTAGACGGGAATGATGCCAAATTGCTTGCGGAGCTGGCGGACGACTTTTTCCTTCGTGCCCCAAATATGCGCAAGCTGACGGTCCGAAAAACCGTACTGCTTGGCTTTGAAGAGGACGTCGCGCGTCACTTTTGGCGGAATGAGAGGTTTTTTCTTAATGGCTGGCGTGCCCCCGAAGCTCGGTGTACATCTGAATTTGATTTGCCGAGAGAATGCTTTTCATTTTCAAGTGAGCCTGCAAATGAATGAAGCGCAACCTCCCGCGCGATGTGCCAATGCGTTCGACGCGTGCACGCAACGTCTTTTCTGTCACCTTGCCGCTTTCAAAAAGCTTGTTGAGCTCCTCCTCCGCTTTCACAATATCTGCGCCTGCGAGTTTGGCAGAAACCTGAACACTGTTCATAACGGTCTCCGTTTTCAGCACTTGATCCGGCGTAAGGCCGAGTTGGTCTTTCAGCTCGAGGACATGTTTTGGGCCGGGATAGCCGTTCATTTCGGCGAACCTTGCCAACCCCATGCCTTCTCCATTCAACAGGCCGTCACGGTCCGAAGGAATAAGAGGCTGAGCGAAAGAAATCGAAACAATGCCAAAAAAGAAGACGAAAGAGGTTTTCATGATTTTTCTCCAGCACATGAAAGATAAAAAAGATGGAAGCGATGCCCCTGCATTTTCTCTCATATTAAAGTATCGGCGGCTCGTTAAGCTCTGTACTCGTACAGCTCTTCTTCAAAATCAACGAGTTGCTTCATGTTGTGCAAAAACCACGGGTCGATTTTTGTGACCCGAAACAGCTCTTCAATAGAGAATCCCAGTTGCAATGCGTAGCGAAGAAGAAACACATTTTCCGGCTTGGGCATTTTAAGGCTGTCGAGGACTTTTTTTCTCCACTCTGCACGTTTTTTCTCGGAGAGGTCCCGAACATCCACAAGATCTTTTCCGTCGGCGCCGAGGCCGAAGCGGCTTTGCTCCAATGAACGAAGTGCCTTTTGAAACGCCTCTTTAAACGTCCTGCCTATCGACATTGCTTCTCCGACAGACTTCATCTGCACGCCGAGCGTGTTGTCGACTCCCTTGAATTTCTCGAAATCCCACCTTGGAATCTTCACGACGCAATAATCGATAGTTGGCTCGAACGATGCAGGAGTGAGTTTGGTGATGTCGTTGGGGATTTCGTCCAGCGTGTAGCCGACTGCGAGTTTTGCGGCAATTTTGGCAATCGGGAAACCCGTGGCTTTTGAAGCCAGCGCTGAGGAACGGGACACGCGGGGATTCATTTCAATGACCAACATTCGGCCGTTGTCCGGGTTGATTGCGAATTGAATGTTCGAGCCCCCGGTTTCCACGCCGATTTCGCGGATGATCTTCTTCGCCGCATCCCGCATCGCCTGATATTCCTTATCCGTAAGAGTCTGAGCCGGAGCGACGGTGATAGAATCACCCGTGTGCACTCCCATGGGGTCGAAATTCTCGATTGAACAAATGATCACAACGTTGTCTTTCAGGTCGCGCATCACCTCAAGCTCATATTCCTTCCATCCGATGACCGATTCTTCTATCAGCACCTGGTTGATCGGACTGCTCGAGAGTCCGTGAAGCACCTTATCGCGGAATTCCACGGCGTTGTACGCCGTCCCTCCGCCAGTTCCTCCCAGCGTGAACGACGGGCGGATAATGAGGGGGAATCCAATCGCCTGGGCGATCTTTTCTGCATCTTCCGTAGAATGGACAAACCCGCCGCGCGCCATTTTGAGACCGACGCGGTTCATTGCTTGTTGAAACAGTTCTCTGTCCTCGGCTTTTTTAATAGCCTCAAGTTTCGCACCGATGAGCTCGATACCGTATTTCTTGAGCACTCCCGAATCGGCTAGTGCGACAGCCGTGTTCAAGGCAGTCTGGCCACCCATGGTTGGGAGAATTACATCGGGGCGCTCTTTTTCGATGATTTTTTGAACAAAGGCAGGTGTGATGGGCTCGATGTACGTTGCATCGGCAAGTTCCGGATCGGTCATAATTGTGGCCGGATTGCTGTTGATCAGGATAATGCGATATCCTTCCTCCCTCAGGACTTTACAGGCCTGAGTTCCGGAATAATCAAATTCACACGCCTGGCCAATGACAATAGGACCGGAACCGATAATCAGGATGGACTTGATATCTGTACGCTTCGGCATTCCTCTACGACTCAAAAGGTGGGAACATCACGTGATGAAGATATAAAAAAATGACTACGACCGCCAGAAAAAAAATATTGCAGGGCGATGCATGACTTGTCCGCCGAACTTTGTGGCGGATCTCCCCTCCACGCTAGTGGCCGCCTCCGCGAAGCATTGTGAAGGAATGGAACAACGCGGGGAAGAGAACGTCGAGCGACTCCTCAACGGCTTTCCTGGATCCCGGCAAGTTCACAATGATCGTATTTCCACGCACTCCCGCCTTCCCTCTTGACAACATGGAGAATGGCATACGCTGCTGGCCATAGGCCCGCAAGGTTTCGGTTATTCCTGGAATCTCCCGTTCGAGCGATTCAGCCGTCGCTTCCGGCGAAAAGTCACGCGGCCCAAGACCCGAACCGCCGGTGGTGAGAACAAGGTCCAGCTTTTTCCTGTCGGAGAACTCCAGCAAGGTTTGCCGGATCTGCCCGGCATTATCCGGAATAACCCTGTAATCGGCAACAGCGATGCCTTCTTGTTTCAACCGATCCACTATCAATTTTCCGGACACATCCTCTTTCCTTCCGGCTGAAACTGAGTCGGACATTACCAGAACCGCAGCCTTCAGCTTTAATCCGGCAGGTTTTTTGAAATCTGATTTCCCGCCTCTTTTCGTCACAAGCGAAACGCCAATGATGGTCATTTCTTCATCGACAGCTTTTGCCATGTCATAGATGGTG
Source organism: Ignavibacteriales bacterium (assembly GCA_016207415.1). Lineage (GTDB taxonomy): Bacteria > Bacteroidota > Ignavibacteria > UBA10030 > UBA10030 > JACQPT01. The sequence goes on along the minus strand of JACQPT010000077.1, from coordinate 697 downwards.
AGAGCCGCGACTGTGGCAGCAGTCAAAGCCTCCATTTCTACGCCGGTTTTGTAAATGGCCTTTACTTCTGTGGTTACGGTAATGGAATTTTCCCGCAGCTCAAACTTGCAGTCGACGAAATCCACGGGTATGGGATGGCAATAAGGAATGATCTGCCCGGTGTTCTTTGCAGCTTGAATTGCAGCCACCTTGGCGACAGCGAGAGGGTCTCCTTTGGGCAGTTTGTTTCGGCGGATAAGGCTGAGCGTTTTTGCGTTAGCCTTGATCGTGGCCTTTGCGACAGCGGTTCGCAAGGTATTTGTTTTGTGAGATATATCGCGCATGATGAAACCGGTAATTGTGAGGCGGATTGTCGATCCACCTTACGTCTTTGTCGTAGTCGAAATGTTGTGCAATATACTGAGAAATCCAGAAAGAAACAGTTGGTGGGGATTTGACGGCACAAGAGAACCTTGTCAAGGCCGGGATATCACCAGAGAACCTTGACAAGGTCTCTCGGTTTTTTTCGCCGATTTTTTCCTATATTCAAAACGTCTGCAAGACGAATTCCCACCGACACACGCTCGGCGGTTAATTGGAGGATCCCATGACCAAAGACTCTTACAAGACTCAAAAAGCCCTCAAGGTTGGCTCAGAAACGTATACTATGTACTCTCTTGATGGACTGCAAAAGGCCTGCGGCAAAGACCTCGGCAAG
>JACQPT010000085.1 GCA_016207415.1 Ignavibacteriales bacterium | reverse complement strand
GACACGAGAATCTGCCCAAGGTTTTTCCGGTTTTTCTTGTTTTCGTCGGAATCCTTGAGTTTCAGGGACTTCTCAAGCGTCTCAAAATCGATGATGCCTTTCTTGAGAAGCGTGTAGCCGATTTTATCAGTTATATCCAGTTCGGGCATTGATTAACTCCTCTCCGCAAGCTCTGACGGAAGGTCAGAACCCGAGAAACGAAAGAATGTGTGGAAGGATAAAGCCTCCGGGCTTTTTCGGTGAGACGGCCGCCGTTTCAGACGAAACGAGCGTCAGACCCGTTAACGCCAGCATGATGATCATCTGCACAGTTAATTGAATGACTTCGATGGCGTTCTTCAGCTTGTACGTTGTTTCTTTTTCGTAGTATTCCGCCAGCTGCAGAGCGGTGTTCCTGACGGTCCCGGTCTCAGCGCCGGAGCTGAGTCGCGAGATAGCCGTTTTGGTGAAAACTCCTGTGGCTTCGAACGCTTCCGTCAGCCCTTTTCCTTTTTCCAGCATAAGGGGTATTGCAATCGTTTTGATTCTGCTTTCCATATACTTGTTGCCGCATGCCTCGGAAGACATCCTGATGACATCGATATTCTCGCCCGAACCGCTGTAGAGAGCGTAAAAAACCCTGCAGAAGATCTCTATTGCCGTTTTATGAAGCAGCGTGCCGACCACGGGTACTTTCATGATGTATTGGTCCATCATGAATTGGCCCTTCTCCGTTCTGATAAATTGCATGAAGGCAACGATGGGGACCGTGAACACGACCAGGAGAATCAGGACGTTATCGATAAGCCAAGCACTGAACTTCAGCGAAGCGTCGGTCATCGGATACGCGGACATATCCACGCCCATCTTGACGAATGCCTCGGCAGTTTTCGGAAAGATGTAGGCCACGTAGAATAAGATTGCAAACATGAGGACGACGAGCGTGACGATCGGCATGATCAGTGCGCTTTTGAGGCTGCGTTTGAACTCGGCGTTCCGTTCAAGAAACTTCGCCGTGCTGTCGTAAATCTCCGCCATATTGCCGCTCTTGGAAGCAAGCCCGAGCATATTGGCAGTAAATTTTCCGAACACGGGGGCCTGTTTGACGAAGACTTTCTCGCTGTCTTTTCCCTGTTTGAGCTCGGTGTTGATTTCTTTCAACGCATCCCGCAAGGCCGGGTTTGACGTGTCGTTCACCAGCAGCTGCAGCACTTCGTTGAACGGGAGCTTCTGCCTCATCAAATCCGCACTGATACGCACGAAGGAAATGATGTCGACCGGCGGGGCAGCCTTGAGTTTATTCCCGAACAATTTTTTCCGGACGTAAACTACCTTGTATCCCATTTTCTCAAGCGCGATCCGAACCTCGTCTTTCGTAAACGCCTTCTGCTCGCCGTCGATGGGTTTGTCGGCGCCCTTTTGAACGCGGTAGATCCAGTTGACGCGCTCGTAGACGCCCGTCACCTTGAATTTCTTCTCGGTCGCCAGTTCATTTGCTTTTTTCTTGGCTATCGTCTTATTGTCGGCCGTAATGGTGCCGCCGACAGGCTTGCCGGAAGCCGTTATGCCTTCAACTTTGAACTCTGCCATAGCAATGACCTCGATTCAATGGGGAGCCTGAAAACGCAGCCGGCACGAATTTCGCGCCTTCATTGATAATACGTTTTTTCGCACTCTGTGTCAAGAAGCTGAAAATGCAGGTAGTGTCTCAGTTACCATTCGGCTTAGCGATCTTTGCGCCTCCTCGGCGTTCTTTGCGGTTATACTAACCGCCGAGGCCGCAAAGCAGGCGCAAAGTTCGCTAAGAAGAGAATGAAAAATTTGAAAATGAGACACTGCCAAAATGCAGCGAGTTCTTGTCAAGACTCAAAATTATCATAGAAGGTGCGTCATGAAGGATTTCAAGCAAAATCATTATTTCTCTGTCGCCGGATTCTCGCCCGACATTTCAACCGGCTATTGAAAATCTCCTGTATACGACCACTCTGTAAACTTGCCTTTGCTGTCGATACCGACGGTGATCGTGTTCGCGGGTGTTACATGTGAAGTGGCAGTAACGACGATCTCATCTGCCGTGACGTTCAAAGTGTAGTTGGCGTTCTCGTTCGACGCGAACCCGCCGGGTAACGTAAACCCCTCATAGCTCCCGGCACCTCCTGCCATCGCGGTGGGTCGAACCCGGTACTTGTACGCCATAGCACGGATGTTATTGATGTCATTGATAATGGTTACTTTGTTCTGCTCCGCCTGGTTTGATGTGAACAGGCCGAGACCTGCAGCAATGGCAATCCCGATCACCATGATCGCCAGGAGAACAAGTATGAGTTGTTGTTGACCCATAGCCCCCTTTGCTACTTCAGGTCACATTGATGAACTGTCCGCATCGACGCCAGAAACCATTATAATATCGGTATTCTGGAGATTTTTTTCAAGACCGGTTTTTGCCGTATTCCTTGCAAAGCACTTTCAGCAGACCTTGAGCGTGACGCGGGGGACTTTGTATGAAAGGTGTGGGCCCTGTAGGGCTCGAACCTACGACCAGCGGATTATGAGTCCGCTGCTCTAACCAACTGAGCTAAGGGCCCTTGAGCGTCAAGTAACTTATCGAAAATGCGTGGAAAAATCAATATGGCCTTCGCACCAGATAGCTTTTTACCATCGTGAAAGAAGAGCCTCGCGCTTCTTTAGCAGTTCCGTGTCGTGCGGAGAGAGTGCAAGCAGCCCATTCACCATGTTGAGCGCCGGCGCGTACCTTTGTTTGAACTCGTACATCTCTGCGAGAAGCCTCAAAGCACTTTTGTTCGAAGCGTCGTTCTTTAGGACATCTAGTAAATGGTCGATCGCCTCTTCCCGGAGACCCATCGCTTCATATGTCCGTCCGAGGGCAACGCGGTGCGAATTTCTTTCAGCTCCAGACCTCGCTTTGTGGAGTGAGTCAGCAATTTGGAAAATCCGGGCCAAACCCTGGACAAGCGCGTTCGCCGGCTCTATGGATTGACATTTTGAAAGAAAACGTTTTGACGTCGCTGTATCTCCCATTTCGAGCGAATAGAGGGAATGAAGCACCAGGGATGGAAAAAACGTCGAGTCGATTTCAAGCGAACGACGCAGCATAGCGATGGACCGCCGGCGAAACGCGAGCTCCCAATAGTTGATGGCCACTACATTGAACCCCCTTGCCTTCTCTGACGGCAAGTTTTTCGATTCCGCCGCCCGGATTCTCCAGATGATCTCCAGGTGAGACCTAGATCGGACGAGTTGGTTCCCGGCCTGGGGAAGCAGCCGAAACGACCTGAGTTCCTCTTCGGCCTCGTCCAGGCGTCCGGCGAATTCCTTTGCGACACCAAGGTTGAACACGATATCTGCTTCATTCCCGTGAATTCGTCTAAGCCGATCAAACAGCGACTCTGCTTCCACAGGCCGTTCAGTCTGCAACATTTCCAGCCCCAGGACGAACTCCTGACGGATGCTGTCTTTCCTCGCACCATAGCTGACGACGGGCTCACGGGGAGACATGACGGGCGAATTCTTTTTCCGCCTAACTTCGACCACTTCGAGCGTCCCTTCACGATGGACGGGGATGAAATCGAATAACGACGATTTCGCCATGACATCCTTGAGCTCGTTGATGCCGATACGGCTCACGCGAGAAACGACGAAGCGTACATTGTAGTCTCGTAGCTTGTAATCCACTGCGTTCGGTTCGAGGTCGACAACAGGGCGTCCTTTCAGCCAAAACGCCGTTTCTTTCATCGTACTCCCCACTAGCTGCGAAGAGTCACAGCGGAGGGCCGCCCATTCCGCAGCGAGGGAAATGGGTTTCCCAAACTGTTCCGGGTATCGCCTGCCTTCGTCGATGTCCTCATAAAACACCCGGGGAGAAATTGTATACATCCAGCTGTTTTTGACTGCGTTGAACATCCACACGCCATTAGGGACAAGAGACACAAGGATCAGCGTAAGGGCGCCACGGCGCCATGCTTCAGTGAGAAAGCGTGCGTAACGTTGAAACAGCTCGGCCCAACCTATCGCCGCCGCCCGAAGAAGAACGGGGACAAAAGGATAAAGATAGCGCACATCGTTCGTCGGGTAAGTAAGGAACACGCCGATGTAGAATAGGAGCACTGTCACAAGCACGGGGAAGGTTTTGGTTTTTCTGTCAACAAAGAAACCGTAAGCGATCAGCGCAGCCATCCCCAACATCATGGGGAGCCGGACAAGACGTAACATGAGGACGACGGGCCTGATCAGCGGATCATCGGGGCTTACCAGCGAGTATGCCCTCTGGATAAACTCAGGGAAGAGAACAAGCCTTCCCAGCAACCCGGCGTACACGGAGGCGTTCATTCTTGCACGAGCGAGGATTTCCTCCGCGAGACTTGCCCGTTGATCCGTGAAAAGATGAGCCCAAAAGAATTCTGCGTTTCGCATCGGTGGATTCTCAAGAGTCGCCATGAAGAGCTCGTTACGGGCATACCAGAGGAAATACAGGGAAAGACTGATGAGGAAGACCTTCAGGGCTAGCTTGTAATTCTTCCTCCAGAGAAGAAACGCTGTTGTGATGACGACGACCGTGAATCCGGCCTCGCGGATAAAAACGATCGCAACGGCAGTTACGATGAAACCCCATTCTAACCATTTGTTCCGTCGCTCGCCTTCATCAAGCTTCTCGGCTAGAATAAAGAACAAAATGAAGCAAGCGGCAAACGGGATGTCGGAAAGAATCTGCGTACTGTAGATAAAGGTCAACGGGTTCAGAACCAGAAAAAGAGTTGCGACGATTGCAACTCCGAGGCCAGTGCTGAGAAGCAGCCATCGAAAGAACAGAGCGACCATGAGCACGCCCGTCAGCATCGTAAAGGTTTTTGCAGCTGGGACGCTGAGGGGAAACAAGAACTGGCTTGGTGCAAGCAGGATTGAATACAGGGGGGCATGATAGACGTATTTACTCGGCTCGGGAGACGTGCCGTCCAGGAATCCTTCAAAAGCAGCCAGAGAATTACCTCTGGCGAGGTATCGGGCGCTGTCGGGTGCGTAGATGATCATGTCGTTAAGCCCTGATCCGCCCATGATCAGAACCATAGCGATCACCACTACGATCCCCGTCCTTCGCAGTGATCCTGTCATCAAACTTTGCACGCTCTCATCGTCGATCGTCAGTCAACCCTTTTCGATGCCGTAAGCTTGGTTTCCATTCAAGAACTTGAGGTCATAGCCATTTCTGCAGAACCATATTCAGTTTTTTAGCCACATTCTTGTCACTTGGGTCCAGAGCCAACAACCGCGAAAGAGTTTTTCGGGCAGGCGCAAACCTCCGCTTGGCCACGTAAACGTCAGCGAGCAATTCCAGGGCATGGCGCTCATACGGATTCCGAGCGAGAACATAAAGGAGTTCGTCAATGGCGTTTTCGCGCATCCCAATGCGAATGTAGATCTTAGCAATTCCAACTCTTGCTTTTTCCTTCCCTTCAATACTCGACATGAGGTTCAACGTGTCCATTTGTTGAAAAAGGGCGCTCAATTCCTGGACCAGTTCATTGGCCGGCTCTATAAGTGCCCCTTCCTTGTGGTATTTTCGAGATGCTATGGTATCCCCCCTCTGAAGTGAATACAGCGACCCGAAAATGAGGGAGGGAAAAAAGGCTGGATCCGCAGCCAACGACCGACGGAGCATCTCCATGGCCCGTTTGCGAAATCCCAGCTCCCAATAGCTGACAGCAACCCTCTGAAATTTCTCAGCCCGTCGCAGACCATCGCGTTCCGTGATCGCTTCCTGAAGTGTGGCGATGATTTCCTGATGAGCTAATGAATTGGTGAGATACCAGCCGGCCTGTCGAAGACGTGTAAACCCTTTGAACATCGCGTTTGCTGTTTCGAGGTTATTAGAGAACTCTTTGGCTATCGCAATGTGAAAAACAATGACAGCCAATCCTTTTTTTGACGCCCACATTTCCACGAATAATGATTCAGCCTTCACAGGGTCCGTCTCAAGCACTGCCAGCGCCGCTTGAAATTGCATTCCGGCTCCGTCTTCCTCCTCAGTCCGTCCCTTTTTTTCCGATGGGGCTGCTGTAGAAAACTCAGCCCGATACTCCTGCTTGTTTTTCACTTTCAGAATATGAATTTCACCAAGACGAACAATTCTTTGAAACTGGAAGCGCCGCGACAGGGCCATTTGCATTTCGAATTCTTTAACCCCCAGCGCATTTTCCGTAATCATCAAATAACGCACATCATAATCCCGGAGCATAATATCAAATTGGTCCACTGAAATTTGTGGGTTCAGTTCGACGATCTTCCTGCCTTCCAGCCACAGGGCAAGGTCTTTCCACACCGTTCCGACAACTGCGCACGAGTCGGTGTGCCCCGCAATGAATTTCCCCGCGAGATCCACCGGCCTTCGGAAGTGCGGCGGTAATTCATTCAGTTCCTGGCCAATGACCATCTTCGAATGGATTCTCCCATAGGCAATGTTGTTCGCAACGAAATCTGCAACCCAAACTACGCCTGGCAGTATGCACACGATCATTATGACCCATTGCACAATATCGACTGTCCGCGGGCGGAGTTTCTGTCTGGTCATCTCGATTGTTTTATAAATTCCGACTGCAAAGTGATACAGCACAACAGGGACAAGAGGGAGTACGAACCGGACATCGTTGACGGGATAGAACAAGATCGGGAGTGCATAAAATCCTATAAACATGGATGTTATTCTTGGAGTTGCTGATTTTTTCCACTCGGAAAAGAATCCCACGCCTGCAAGAGTCAAGGTCAAAAGGATAATTGGGATACGCGTGATCCCCACAAAGGAGAATGCAAACTGCACCCATGGGGCCTCAACTGTTGACACTGCATACCAATGTGGGACGTATCCGGGCAGAAACGCCAGCATGCCAAAGAGGTCTTTATACACGAGAAGATTGCTCCATGCCCGTTCTTTGAGCTCCTCGAAAAGCGACGCGTGGTGAGGCGTAAAGATATGCATGAAAAAAACCTGGGCGTTTGTTGCAGCAGGAGAATCGAGAGGCCCTACCACCAGCTCATTTCGCAGTGCCCACAGGACAATAAACAACGACGGCACGGCAAAAAACACCAGTGCGCGTTGATACTCTTTATGCATTGCGAACCAGGTTGCCGTCGTCATCATAAGAACCAATCCGACCTCTCGAAGGAGACAGCCGATTGTTATCGAGGCGAGGATTGCGAACGCCAGACCGAAACTCCAACGTTGAACGGATTTCTCAAGGGCAAGCAAGAGCGCGACCACGCAAGCCAAAAAAGGAACATCAGAAAGTACTTGCGTTGAATACAAAACAGTGAGGGAGTTGATTGCCAAAGCAAAAGAGGTAAAGGTGAGAAGAACAGAAGATACCTTGCTTTTGAGCCAATGACAGAACAAAACAAGGACCAAAGAACCAGACAGGATTGTTACCACTTTTGCCGCTATGGCGTTCAATGGAAACAAAAATGCGGCCGGGGCGAGCAAGAGGGGATACATTGGGCCGTGAAGGACATACTTCGACGGGTCGGCCGTGGTGTCATCGTAAAACCCTCGAAAGTTGGCTAACGATTTTGCCCAAACAAGATAGCGTGCACTGTCGGGCGTGTAAATGACAATGTTGTTTAAGCAAGCTGCGCAAACGATTAAAAACACCATGACAACAGTGACTATAATAGCATTGTCTTTCGTTTTCTTCATAACTAAAGAGAAGATCGCTCGTTCTTCTGCGGCCATCGCTTATTTTCTTGTTGAAGGGAATCCTACGACGTCGAAGTTACGGATTACATTCCTTGACTTCGCTGTTAATTTTGCTTAATTTTGTTAGAGTTGTCAAGCATTCTCCTCTACGAGTTAACGACTCGTCGAGTCGCTGACCAGCTTTCCAATCCAGCGGCATCTCGATTCACAAGGCAATTCACTCAAAGGAGCGGTGTGCAATGGCTAAGTCAAAATACATTCTTCATCAGTGCGCCTATTGCCATAAGCAAACAAAAATGGAGCTCGTGGGGGGAATGCAGAACGAGGGAGCGTCGGAGCCTCCCCAAAAAGTGTGGTATCGTTGTACCAGGTGCAAGCATAGCGCCCTTTTGGACGCTGTGACCGTGCAAAAAGAAAAAAACGGGAATGTCGTCAAAATCGACCGGAGTGAATGTCTGGAGTACTCAAAAGAAAAAGTCTACGCGCTGGGCCAGTCGATTTACCACGCCGGCCTCGATGACGTAGGAAAAGTCATAAAGAAAGATAAGACATCCAACGGTGTTCATTCGATCACGGTGTCCTTCGAAAAACTCGGGGAACGGAAACTGATCGAAAATGTCCCGGTGGATACCACCGCAGAACTTGCTGCAAGTTAAAGCACACGAAAAGGAGGTGATTCTCTGGTCGGAATAATTATCGGCGACAACGAACCCATAGACCGTGCGATCAAACGCTTCAAGAAAAAATACGAACGCTCCGGAATTCTGAAAGAGGTGAAGAAAAGGGCATTTTTTACAAAGCCGTCGGTCAAGAAACGGATGAAACTCGCCAAGGCCATTCGCCGCGCACAAAGGACAGCGATGGAAGAAGTCTAAGAGTTTTTCGGTTCATTCAGAAAACCCCTTTTGAAATTCAAAAGGGGTTTTTTGTTTATCTCACCGGCTGGTTGCCAATACCCTTCTTCCCCATGAAGGCCTCGATCTCATTCATTTCCCGGGGTGAGTCCGCAGACAGATGTTTGTTCCCGTCTTCCGTCACAAGGATCACGTCTTCGATTCTTACGCCGATATTGTAATAAGCGGGTTCCACTCCTTCGGCCCCTTCGGGGATGTAAATACCGGGTTCAACCGTATAGACCATACCGGGCTGGAGCACCGGTGCGCCGACATCGTGCACGTTGAGGCCAACGGGATGGCCGAGACCGTGGATGAAAAATTTTCGATGCGCGCGGACGTTTTTTTCTTTGATGAGTCCGAGTTTGAACAGTCCGTCCTCGATGACCTGATCTGCCTTCGCTCCAACATCCCTCCAGGAAACCCCCGGCTTTATCATGGCGATGCTTGCTTTCTGGGCGTCGAGCACAATCTGGTAAATCTTGCGCTGGGCATCGGAGAATCTCCCGTTGGCTGGGTATGTTCGCGTCACATCGCTCGAATAGTTGTGGTACTCAGCCGCACAATCCGCCAGCACGATATCGCCATCTTTGATTTGTCTTCGATTGGTGTTGTAATGCAGCACGATTGAATTCTCCGCCGCCCCAACGATGCAAGGATATCCCGCATACTCCGCACCCATTCGTTTGTACACGTACTCATAGACCGCCTGCAGCTCGTACTCGAACATCCCCGGCTGGCACGACATCATTGCCTGGTTGTGGGCGAGAGCGCTGATGTGCGTCGCCTTTGTGAGCAGGGCGATTTCCTCAGGCGTCTTGACCACCCGCATGGCATAGATCATCGGGCTGGGGTCTCTCAGTTCTATCTGCGAATGCCGTGCTTTGGACGCTTCAATCATGGACCGGATCGGACGCAGAAGTTCCGCCATCCCCTGAGGCAAATCCTCCGGCAGAGGAGGTGTGTAGATAACACGAGCCCCCGACGCGAACAGGGCCGATTGAAACAACTGTCTGAACTTATCGTTCGTTGCAGCGTATTGGAGCCCTTTCAGCTTCATGACTCCCTCAGGCCCATATCTCCGGCCGTCCCATTGCTCACGGAAGGGGTCCTTTGACCTTACAAAAAGAACTTCGGTCACAGATATCGTTTTACTGGTGTCGTCCGGATTTGCCACAGACAGACCCTTCGGTGCCAGAAGCAGAAGCGCATCCGGTTCCGGGAATCCTGTCAGGTAGGAGAAGTTGTCATCCTGTCGAAACTGATACTCGACGTCTCCATTGCGTACGCGCTCCCAATTCGAATAGATCACCGCAACGGCATCGTTGCCCATTCTTGCCATCAGTGAATCCCGCCGGGATTTATGGAACAACGGAGGCAATAAATCTTTGTCATACTCGACATAACTCAAATCCTGGGAAGTAACAGAAATGAATACAAGAGTAGCCGGTACAAGTGTTTTCAAAAGCAGCCGCATAGAGAGCTCCAAATAGTATAATTGAAGAGATAATCAAAGGAATCTATCGAAAGAACTTTGAGGCTGCAAGCAAAAAAGCCCTCGGAAGACTCATCTCGCGATGTCCGGAGCAATCAATGATCAATTTGCTTGAAGGCAACGCTTGCCCAAGGGTCTTCAGGTTTGAGGTCGAGGAGCCGTGATAACACTCGTTTTGCAGGAGCAATCATCTGTTTCGAGACGTAGAGTTTTGACAAAAGTCGGAGCGCAGCAATGTTGTCCTTATCTTCCCGGAGCAACTCATGGAGAACATCGATCGCTTTGTTTCTCGATCCAAAATTGAGAAACTCGTTTGCGATGGTCAACCAGTGACTCGCTCTCGTCGTGAGAACTTGAGTCTGACGAAGCGAATCGGTAGAGCGCACCACCATTGCCAATGCGTTTACTTGCGCGTTCTCCGGCACTACTGTCAGTGCCCGCTGAAGGAATCGATGAGCCATGACAAGTTTGCCGTCCTCCCATGCATATAGAGCCGCGAAAATTAATGATGGGAAATAGGCTGAATCCGCTTCCAGCGATCGTCTCAGCAGCTCTTCTGCTCTCTTGTGAAAGCCCAGTCTTCGAGAGCGGGTTGCCACTTCCTGAAACAACGCGGCGCGTACGGACGGTGCCGGGTGTAATTCCGCCGAGCGAAGCCTTGCCATCATCTCCCGATGGTGCCTCGCCTGCTGAAGTATCGAACCTGCTTGCGGCAACGCGCTGAATGATTGGAAAATCCGCTCGGCATCCGCATACTCGCCGGCAAATTCCTTTGCGACGCCGAGACACAAGAGAACGCCCGAATGATTGCCGATCCGGTTGATGACGCTCTGGAACAGTGATTCTGCCTGTACGACGGCGGATTCTCTCAGGAGTTGAAGTGCTTTCCTAAAATCTCGTTGCACCTCCGTTCCAGCGTCCGCGTCGATTGCAAACTGTGATTTTTTTCGGATCTCATACACCTCCACGTCCGCACTACGATAGACAGAATGAAAAGAGAACCGGGAAGAAAGTGCAATGTGTAATTCAAGGTCACGCAAGGAACCCTCGTTCACGGATACTAAGTACCTCACGTCGTAATCTCGCAACCAGGTGTCAAACAGGTCCTGAGGTAAATCAGGAGTCACTTCGAGAACTTTCCTGCCGCCGAGCCATAATGCGGCTTCTTTCCAGCGGCTTGTCACCACTGTTCCAGGCCGCGTGTTCTGAACAACCCATTTGCCGACATGGTCAAGGGTTCTGCGGTAGATTGCCGGAAGTCTCGACACCGCACTTGTATCGGAAAAATTCTCTGTCTTCGCCGCATGGTAGCGCATGTTGTTCCACGAAAATTGAACTACCCATGTAACGTTCGGACCTGTGAGGAGAACAATTGTTGCCAGCATAATCAACGAATTTTCCACGGATTTTCCACTGAGGAGCTCAAGAAGTTGAAAAAAAGAGACGATGCCGTTTACTAGATAAAATAGAACAACAGGAACTAGTGGAAAAAGATATCGAACATCAGTTACGGGAAAGAGCAACAATGACGCAGAATACAAGGTCACAAACACAGCGGTGGGAAAAAACAGAGCGTTCTTCCCTTTCCACAAGTTGTACATTCCGTAGAAAAGAAGAAAGGCCGTTACAACCTGAATCACGGCGCCGAGAATGCCTGAAAAGAATTCATCCACACCGCTCCCGGGTAAAATAAAGGCGAGTGGTCCGCGCACATATCCAGACAATAAGACCGTCTTCCCTGCTATACCCCCATAGAACACTAAATTATTCCTTACTCGCAACACGAGCTCCTCAAGTATGTTCACGTCTTCGGTTGTGTAGAGTCGAGCCAGAAGAACGTTCAGGTTTGCTCCTTCGGGAACCTCAGCGCCCGCGACCAACAATTCATTCCGAAGTAACCAGAAGGCATAAAACCCGAGAGGGAGCCCCAACACCATCAACGCGCGTCGTTTTTCTCGGCGAAGCAGATAAAATGTCAGGGCACTCAACGTTAAATAAAGGCCGGCTTCCCGTAAATAGAGTCCCGCTGTCAATACAACGACGAGCGCGTAGTCGAGCCGCGGATTGCGTACGTCGCTGGCGGATATCCTTCGCAGCAGAAGAAAAGAACCAATAACGCACGTGATGAATGGAATTTCTGAAAGCACCTGCGTAGAATACGTCAACACGAGAGGATGAAGACACCACAAGAACGCTCCGATTCCGGCGGCAGTTGTCCCCATGCTTTCACGCAGCCAGCGATATAAAATAAGCCCGGCGAACACTCCGATGAGTAACGTGACAATCTTTGCCGCGACGAGGTCGTACGGAAATACTCGTGCCACTGGTGAAAGGAGAAGAGGGTACATCGGCGGACGGACGACGTAACGTTGAATATCCGGAGCGGTATCATCCTGCAAGCCTTCAAAGAACGCCAGCGATTTGGCCCATGCGAGATACCGTGCGCTATCTGGCGTGTACGCAACTGTCGTATTCAATGCCGCCACGCCAACAGCAAGAAAGAGAAACACACCAATGTGTATTGAAAATCTATTCATGAACTGTTGAGGAACCATCGTGAGAACCTTCAGCATCTCCGTTGTTTTGTGCTTCGAGCAGAAGTTGATAACTCTCGCGGTGAAGTTTGATGAACCTTTCCTCCTTCATCAGGTTGCGCTTCGTCTCGCCAACTGAGTCTCTCTGTGGTTCGACACAGCGCTGTCGATCTACAGGCCATTTGAGCAGCATGATTTTTTGCGTGCTCACTCGTGGGCCGTGGTCACGTCTCCAAAGAAGCTACTGGCCGAACACCTCGGGAACGCAGCTCGTCGGGGTTGGACGAACGGATAACCGCACCGTATTCTTTTTGGCCGTCCGGGCTCGTGGAAACATCGAATACGGTTTCGTCGGAATCTTTTTGGAGAAAGTAGTTCCTGGCAAGGGCGGGTCCAGCTTTGGCGCTCCACATCTGTCAGTGCGCGCTGGATAAGAACACACCTCCGCAGGAGGAGTCGGAAGCTATTTCAACAAGACCATTCTTTGCGTTTGCACACGGTTCCCCGCTTCAAGCCGCGCAAAATAGACGCCTGAAGCAGCGCTGGCATTGCCCATGGTTCGCGCATCCCACGTCGCTTCATGGGTGCCTGCCGGTTGCTCGCCGTCAACCAGCGAGGCGACCTTCTTGCCTGTTGCGTCGTAAACATTGAGTCTGACGCGTTCGGATGCTGGAATACTGTAGCGAATG
>JACQPT010000098.1 GCA_016207415.1 Ignavibacteriales bacterium | reverse complement strand
TTATCAAGCGACATGCTGCCCGCTTCATACTTGGACAAATCAAGAAGGTCATTGATCAACTCGAGCATCCGGACAGCAGATTCATGGGAGGATTCCAGAAGTTCCATATGTTCGGGCCGCAGCCTGGAGGATTTGCCTTCCTCGAGAAAATACTCGATCACCGATTTGATTCCTGTGATCGGGCTTCGCAGGTCGTGGACCAGCATCGCCATGAAGTCGGCTTTTGTGCGTTCCAGTTCGGCTTCAGCTCGTTTGAGGCGAATAAGTGTCCTTGCACGCACCAGAAGCTCTTCCGTGTCGATGGGCTTCGTCAGGTATTGCTCGGCGCCCATTTCCAGGCCAGCTGCGATGCTCGCGGGGTCTTTCTTCTGAGCAGTCAGGAAAACCACGGGGATTTTTGCCGTGCTTCGATTCGCTCGCAAACGTCTGAGCGTCTCGAAGCCATCCATCTCCGGCATCTGGATATCGAGAAGGATCAGGTCCGGATTGTGCTCTTGCGCAATGGCCAAACAGGCTTTGCCGTTCGTTGCTCTCAACATCTTTATCGGTTTGCGCTGAAGGGCAAACTCGAGCAAGTCGAGATTGTCCTCTGTATCATCTACAACGAGGATCGTGGGTTCTTGGTCGAACATTTCACATTCTTAGTTGAGGTTGAGTATTCTCTTCACAGTTCGCGTTAATTCTACCTGTGATAAATCGTCTTTTTTCATGTAGTCGGTCACCTGATTATTGAGCTTTGAGAGCTCATCGGGCGACAGTTCCTTTCCCGAGAGAATGATGACCGGGATTCTCTTCCATGCCTCGTTTGCTTGTAACTGCCGAACAACCTCAAACCCGTCCATGTCAGGCATCAGGAGGTCCAGTAAAATAAGCGCTGGCTTTGATTCTTTCAAGATCTCGAGGGCTTTCTTTCCTCCGTTGGCGACTTTGATGGTCAGGCCATCATGTTTCATAAGGTTTTTCACGGCGAGGGCAAAATCTTCGTTGTCATCGACAACCAGAATATATTGATCGGTGGACTTCACAAACTGCTTCACCAAGGTCAAAAGGCGGTTGGGATCCGTCGGTTTTGCCAATAAATCCACTGCACCAAGGGACATTGCCAGGGGTTTGTTGTCGACGATGGAATGCATGACCACCGGGATATCTCTGGTTGCCGCGTTGGCTTTCAACTCCCTCAACACCTGCCACCCGTCCTTTTTGGGCATCATGATATCGAGCGTAATGAGAGCCGGTTTCAAGCGGGAAGCCGCCACCAGACCTTCGTCGCCGGAAAGAGCGCCGGCGACAGAATATCCTTCGGGCACAAGGTATTTCCTGAGAATCTCGATGACATCAGGGTCGTCGTCAATGCAAAGGATCTGGACGCCTTTTGTACTTCCGGCAGCTGCCACCGGAGGCACAAACTGAGAAACGGGTACAGGTGCGGGCTTCGGGGTCTCTTTCTTTTCCTCAGGTGCTTTCTTTTCGGAAACGACCGGAGGAATGGTTAACGTGAAAGTAGACCCCTTACCGTATTCGCTATCGACGGTCAAGTCGCCCCCCAGCATTCTTGCCAATCGTCTAGCGATCGGAAGCCCGAGACCTGTTCCCTTGTACTTCCGAGTGTTGCTGCTGTCGATTTGTTGAAACTCCTGAAAGATCAGATCAAAGTTTTTCTTTTCGATGCCGATGCCTGAATCCTTGACCGACATGGAAACCATTTCGCCGGTCTGCCACGCTCGTACGGTGACATCGCCTTTCTCCGTAAATTTTGTCGCGTTACTGAGAAGGTTGACAATAATTTGTCGGATCTTCACGATGTCGGTACTTAGCCTTGGAAGGTCCGGAGCAATATCCTGGACCAGATTGAGATTTTTGGACTTCATCAGCGGTTCGACGGTCAACACACAGTTTGAAATCACGGATGGGATGTCGTCGGATTCGATACTCAAGCTCATCCTTCCGGCTTCCAGCTTGGAGAGGTCGAGAATGTCGTTAATCAGCTGGAGGAGGTGCCGGCCGTTCTTGAGCACCTTTTCGATGGCCATCTTCTGATCTTTGGTGAGCGGCTCTGGCGAATTCGGCGCCAGGAGAATGGAGCTGAACCCGATGATGGAATTCAACGGCGTTCGCAACTCGTGCGACATACTTGAAAGGAAGTCTGATTTCACGCGGTACGCATTTTCCAGCTCGGCGTTTTTCGAATTGAGCTCTTCGTTCCGCTTCGCAATTTCCATCGATAATTTTCTCGTGGCCTCGTCGTTGAGCGCGTTGGTAATGGCCACGCCGAGTTGTGGGACGGAGTTGTTGATGATGTCCATCTCCGCTTCAACGAAGGAAGTCGTCGAGCCAAGAACAAGCACACCGAGCACCTTGTCCTGAAAGATGATAGGAACCGCAATGATGCTTCTCGGCGCAACTTCGACCAACCCGGTGTCGATCATGAAATCTGAGGTTGCGGGGATTTCGTTGACTTCAAGGATTCTTTGTTCCTTGGCGCATTGTCCGGGGATGCCTTCTCCGAAGCGCACTGTTTTGACAAGCTCGCCGTTGCGTTTCAGGCCGTAACCGGCAACAAGCTCAAGTTGGGCAATCTCATTGTTGAGGAGATACAGAGCGCCGACGGAGGCGTGAAGATTCTTACATAACAGCTCGAGGCTTCTGGACTCCACCTCATGAATCGATTCGAGACTGTTCAATGTTGTTACGAGTTCGGAGTATGCCCTCAGCTTTGTATAATTGTTGCCGAGCATCGTCGACATCTGGTTGAACGCCGTCGCCAGCTCACCCAGCTCATCCGTCCGGTTCAGCGAAATGACATCGAATTTTCCCTCCATGATATGCTGCGTGCCCTCTTTGAGCAATCGTACGGGCTTGGTGATGGACCGTGTGAGGACGACCCCCAGGGCGACAGCGAATAATGCGAGGAGGATGTTGATAAAGCCGATGAAAACGCCGAGTTCGGAGCTCATGCCGCTGGCGCGTTCGATCGCTTGTGGCTGCAAGGCGATCCTTCGCTGGTAAATTTCGCGAAGCAGGCTTCGTGCGTTTGCCATGTATTGAATCTGGGACTCAAGCGCCACAAGGTCGCGGAGCTGACTCTCAAATTCTTTTCCGCTCAGTTCCCGGTCTCGCAGCAACACCATCTTATCGCCCACATTCTGCAGCCACATGAGGTAATTACCCTTCACCTGGCTGAGCGTTTTAATGGACATGCTGTCGACCAGATCTTTTTGCAGAACGGAAAGCGCGAGGTCAAATTCTTTCCAGCCGTTTTCGTATGTCACCTTTGCGTTTTTCGACCCCGTGAATGTATATTCGGTCGCCGCCGAGGGTACATCATTCAAAAATGACCGTACTCGCTCCAGACTTGCCAAAGCCTTGGTATCGCTTAATGCCAGAGTGTAATTCTTCTGGATCTGACTCAAGATGTTGAGAGTCAGCATCGTCATCGCAGTCAGAATGATCAGAAGCAAGGCAAAGTTGGCAAAGACTTTCCAGTAGAGTTTTGACTTAAACATACACTCCTCGGCTAAAAAGGGTCGAAGTCATGAACCTTGTGAGTTGAGATACTTCTGAATGAGATTCAGCAACTCTTCCGGGTCCATCGGTTTGCTGTAGTGTTCCACGCATCCGAGCTGTTTCGTTTTGATTTTATCTTCCGGTTTCGCCTGGGCTGTAAAGGCAATGATCGGGATGTTCTTTGTGCGTTCATCAGCCTTAATGATGGGGACCGCATGCCATCCGTCCATTACCGGCATCTGCATGTCCATGAGGATCAGATGGGGAAGGTTCGCCGTGGCCATCTGCACAGCCTCCTCGCCGTTCTCCGCAATCAAAAGCTCGACATCAAGCTGGCTTCGCTGGAGGACAAACGAAACCAGGTCGCGGTTATCTTCGTCGTCTTCCACAAGCAGGATTTTGTGACTCATAGAAACTTCCTTTCGATTGAATGATGCCCGGCGTCGATTCACACCAGGGACGATACGTACTCTCTAAACTGTATGAGTTTCTCGTTCATGACGGCGGTAAGCTCGTCGAAATCCACCGGCTTTTTGATGATTGCCTCATTGGCTCGCAGTTCGGACGCCCTGAGACTTTCCAGGTCGCTCTTTTCGCAAAACAACACGCATGGAATAAAGTTGAGTTTCGAATTCGTTCGGAGAATGTGCATGAACTTGATGCCGCTCAATGCGCCATCGGAGGAGAACTTTTGTTCACACAGGATCACATTCGGGTTGATCTTTTCGACCTTTTCCAGAGCAAGTTCGGGAGTCTGTGCAAGGACTACGGCGTAGCCGGAAGCTTTGAGCCGGTTCGTCAAGTCGTTCCTCGCTTTCGTATCCTCCGAAACGAGAATGACTGTGCCCTTATACTGGTCCGCGACGAGGTCGAGCAAAAACTTGGATTCGTTTTCGAGGTACTCCGTGACGGTAATCTGATAGACCTTCCGCAGCCATTCGAGCGTTGATGAAGAGCTGCGCAAGAGCTTTCGTTTTGAGATGACTTCCTTTACCGCGCGGCTGTACATTTCGATCTTGACCTCGCGATGCACGGATTTCTCTACTTCGGGAGGAATATTGAGCGACAGAGCGAGCTGGTGGCAGGCGATCGCCTCCGGTTCTTTGGGGGCACCGTTGACCCAGGCTTTTTCCAGCGCATGGCGTAATTGGTTGACTGCACCCTGTAACTGGTGTTCGTGAATCTCCTCACGCGCTTTTTTCTCTTCCAGAAGCGCCCTTGTGAGCTCCTGAATCTGGTTCCGCATCTCTTCCAACTTCGAGTCGACTTCCGCTTTAGGAGCAGATGCCGGAGGCGGGGTTGATGGTGGAGCTGTCTTCAGGTTTGGGAGAATCTTCGCTGTGTCAACCGGTTTCTTTGCCGGAGCCGGAGTGACAGGCAGGGGTGCTGCCCCGACTGTGGGGGCTGGCGGAGGAGCTGGCACGGGCGATGGCGATACCGTCTTTGGAGCCGCCAGTGGTGGCGGGTTCTTTTTCTTCTGTTCTTCGAAGTAGTTTATGCGGTCGAGGAAGGCGCTGATATAGGGGTGAGCCGGGTCGAGTTTCTGAGCTTTCTCGACTTCGATCCGTGCTTTCTCGAAATCGCCTTCCTTGATCAGCCGGTCGGCAACAAGAAGGCACTGCTTGGCGGCCTCCTTGTTCTGCTTTATGAGAGCCAGGTCTTGAGCTGTATGTTCCTTACCGGGGGGCAAAGAGACTGCGGCCTTTTTATTGTGTTTTGTTGAAACTTCGACCATTGATCTTTTGAGGGCGCATCAGAATCGGCATAGATGGAAAAGTGGCCCATCGTATGTTTATTGATTTAAGTAGGATTCGCTTGTCGGTACCAAGTACGTCCTCGTGATAGTCCAGTCGTAGCCGACTCGTTTCCCCTTTTTGTTAAGAATGGGAGCACCTTCCTCAACGTAGGCAACAACTTGCGTTTCGACCCCCTTAAACTTTGATGTCGATTTGATCTTTGCTTTCTTCGGAGAAGTTGACTGGATATTGTCGATATCATAACGTATGGTATCTCCCAGGAAGATAATCGTTTGAGATCTCGTTGACCAACTATTATTATCTCTCATGTCGTTGAGTGCCAAGCGTATTCCCGTCCGAGCATTGGCATCGGATTGAATTTGATACACACGGGTTCCGGCCGAATTTGCAATAATGGCATCAGCTTTTTTTATTCCGACAGCATACATTCCCA
>JACQPT010000097.1 GCA_016207415.1 Ignavibacteriales bacterium | reverse complement strand
TCGAACGTGTTTTTCATGGAAGTACTCCATTTTCGTTTGAACCAAATGGAATCCTGCCAGAGTGCAACAGTGTAACCGAGGAAAGCGCTGGCGCCGACAAACCGAAAGACGGACAAGTAGGGCACACCAGGACCCAACGCTCGGCCGGCGATATACGCTGCAAACACGCCGACGACGACACAATACACAAACCATTGCGTAAGGCTCTTTCCCATCTCCTGACGACTGCCATCCCAGAATGTCAAGAAGCCCGTGGGCCCTTTCTGCAGCTTCTCCTTGAATTCCGGCGTGTTCATATCCTTCTGGCTTTCGGGTCGGGGAATGAGGTATTCTCCGTGGGGGATGTTGAATTTTCGGAGTGCGTCCATAACGGCACTCTCGTCAGGAACCTTGGAAAAATCCGAGGAGTGATACTTGAGAACCGAGTGAAAGACGAAACTAATCAGGAAAACAAAAACTGCCGACAGCGCTATTGGCAGCCACAGCGACATGAGAGAGACCATGAGGAACCTCCTGTATTGAGTTGAGTGATGGGAGAGAGCTTTGGAGATCGAACAACGTCTGTGTCATTCATTTTCTTCGGATCGGTTCAGGGATCGCGGCGCCGTCTTTTCGCGGGTCGGATGCCCCGTAGTTGATTCCTTTTGAGAAATCTCTCATCACAGCCTGCCCGCCACCCATTACGCCGGAAAAATCTCCGCGAACACTCATCTTGTGGCCCTTCGTCTCAAGCTCGGCTCGCACCTGAGGTAACACACGGCCTTCGATTTGAACGTCGCAGCCTTCAAAGGTTCGCTTCGTGAACCTCGGCGCTTCGAGAGCAGATTGAATATTCATCCCTTGGTCGACAACGTTTGAAACAAACTGCGCATGCGCCTGTGATTGATTCCATCCACCCATGATGCCAAACGCTATCCTGACGTCGCCTTTTGTCATAAACGCCGGAATAATCGTGTGCAACGGCCTTTTTCTTCCGGTGAGAACATTGGGCGATTTCGGGTCAAGGCTGAACAATGCGCCGCGATTCTGGAGTGCAAATCCCGTTCCGTCTGCAACCAAGCAGGATCCGAAGTTCTCGTAGTTGCTCTGGATAAGAGAAACCATGTTCCCTTCCCTGTCCGAGACACAGAGATAGATTGTCTCATTTCCCATTGCGATTGGAGGCTGGCCGGGTCCAACAGAGCAACTCGCCTTTTCGACGTCGATGAGCTTCGAGCGCGCCTGAGCATATTCTTTTGACAGGATTCCTTGAACCGGAATCTTTGCAAACTTTGGGTCGGCCACGAATGTGAGCATATCAGCATATGCCAGCTTTTTTGCTTCGATCATGGCATGAAGTGATAGCGTCGAGTTATGACCGTATTCCTTCAACGGGAAGTTTTCCATGATGTTCAACATTGTCAGTGCGGCGATACCCTGGCCGTTGGGCGGCAATTCGTAAACCGTCCAGCGGTGGTAAGTTGTTGAAATTGGCTCGACCCACTCCGACGAGAATTCCACAAGGTCGGCGGCAGAAAGCGTTCCCTCCTCACGATTCGAAAAAGCAAGAATGCGTTTGGCAATCTCGCCTTTGTAAAACGCGTCGCGTCCGGTTTCAGCAATTTGCTTGTAGCTCCACGCAAGGTCGGAATTACGGAAGACTTCTCCCGCAGCGGGAGACTGATCCTTCATGAGGAAGGTCTTTGCTGCGATAGGGTTTTCCTGAAGCAATCGCTCGTTTGCCTTCCACAACCCGCTCACGAGCTCAGTTACGGGAAATCCCTCCTCGGCATAACGAATGGCAGGGCTCAGAATTTCGGCGAACTTGAGCCGTCCGAAACGCAGCAGCAGCTTATCCCAGCCGTCAACCGCGCCGGGAACGGTGACAGAATGAATCCCGCGATACGGCATCGTTGTGAGGCCTTTGTTCTTGAGAAAATCAACGGAAAGCATCTTCGGTGCCCATCCGCTGGCGTTCAAACCAAAGAGTTTTCCTGATTTTGCCTCATAAACGATGGCAAATAAATCCCCGCCGATGCCGTTGCTCATCGGCGCCACAAGGCCCATGACGGCATTCGCGGCCACGGCTGCATCGACCGCATGTCCACCGTGGGAAAGAATCATTGCTCCTGCTTGAGCGGCCAGGGGGTGCTCGGCGGCAACGATCCCGTTCTGCGAGATGACCATCGACCTCGCCTGAGATCGGTCCTGACTGAAAGATTCCTCCGAAACCACTGTAGAGACTAACGCAAGTGTGAAAATGAATTTCCTCATCACAACCTCCGTGAATTTAGAAAGAGACTCTCAGGGTTACAACAGAATTCTTTTTCGTTGGAGCAGTGACAACGTTTTTCCTCACATTGACCGGCGCTACCTCTTCCTCCATGAAGTTTGACAACACAACGCTCTTTGGCGGAACAGGTAAGGTGAGTTTTGCTTCTGAGTCTTCGCCTTTTGAGTCATACCATTGGACAATCCATGCGTTTCCGTCCTCCGCTTTCTTTAACGTCGTCAGGACAAGGTTGGAGGGACTGAGTTGGATAAACGAATGGACACCGGGAAGCGAGCCTTTGTGCAACGAGGCAGGAAAAACGATAAGCGGATTGTTGAATTCATAACCCCGCTGAACCGTCGATGCGTCTTTCCAGGTTCCCCGGTGAGGATACAAAGCATAACGAATGGAATGCTTCCCCCGGTCTGCGGTGGGGTCTGGCCATTTTGGAGAACGAAGGAGCGAAAGGCGCATCGTGTTTCCTTTTACCTCATAACCATGTTTGGCATAATTCAACAGGCTGACGCCGTACTGCTGTTGTGAAAGGTCGGCCCAGCGTTGTGCGGGGACTTCCACTTTGGCTTTCTCCCAGCTATCGCGCATTAGTGTGGATCGCTGAATTGTGCCGAACGGAATCTCGAACGTCGCTACCGTGTCACTGATAGCGAGCGGAAAAGCGACTTTGAGGAATGTTTTTTCCTCCCACCAGTCCACCTTGGTAGTGAAATCGATTCGGTCAAGGCCCTGATGGAGAATAATATCCTGGGTGAAAAAGCTTGAGGGGAAATCCTCGGTGGGGAAGTCCTTTTTTGTTCCGGGCTTCAGATAGTCGCGATGGACGCGAACGATGGCCCTCACGTCACCAGCTTCCGCTACTTCAATTCTCCGAAGTCTCGACGGATATTTCACGCCGGTGAGTCCGATGTTCCACGCATCCCACGCTGAAGGATAGTCGGCAAGGAGCTCGAGCTCGTTGGCCGGCCCGTTGAGGATCTCCTTGTTTACGCGTTTGTCGAGAATGCTTGCAACCCATCCTGTTTCCGGGTCGATGGAAATCTTGAAGAATTCATTCTCGATTGAAGTTTTGGATGCTTTCAATGGTGTCGTTCCCGACGAACGTTTTTGTTTCCTGAGCTGATACAGTTTGTAGCCGAACAACGGAACGTTTTCAGCCAGGAAGAGAATCTCGCGATTGAGCCTGTCCTTTTGTACTATTTGTGAGGGCACGACTTTTCCTTGTGCATCGCTCACTACGTATTCGTCTTCATTTCCCTGAGGAAGGTCAAAGCGTGCAAGGTCGGTGCGTTCCCAGGAAAGTGCATTGAACACAACGAGAGGCGTGGCGTTGCGAATGCTGGAAGTGTTGATGCGGGCGGTGATGCTCTCCAGTGCTCTCTTGAGTTCGAAGGTGCCGATGTTTTCGACCTCGGCGTATTTCTCGTTCGCGTCGATATAATTCTCCCGAATCCCTGATCCCGGAAGGATATCGTGGAATTGGTTGAACAACGTCAAACGCCACGCGGCTTCCAGGTTATCGCTGTTATAATTCGCGCCGGTGAGCGTCGAGAGCGTGGAAAACTTCTCGGCGTTCGTGAGCAGCACCTCGGCTCTGCGATTTTCTTCTTTCATTTTGGCTTGAGTCGTAAACGTACCCTGGTGGTATTCCAGATAAAGCTCATCGGTCCAGACCGGTAAGTGGGTGAGGTCTTGTTGCCGAATCCACGCCAGATACGAAGCCGTGTTCCCGAGTTCCACGGAAGGATAAATGTCCAATGTTTTCAGCCGGTCGATCCTGGCAAGCATCTCCAGCGAGGGTCCACCGCCGTGGTCCCCAACGCCGAACAACACCAGCATGTTGGAAAAGCCCGTGTTGGCTTCGAATTGCCGGAGCCAGTCGACGAGCCTGTACGGGTTGGTGACTTCGTTGACGTAATCGAACGGAAAATAACTGAGCACACGCGATCCGTCCGGAGATTCCCACCAAAACACACGGTGAAGAAAAACATTCGTCTCATTCCAACCTATCTTTTGCGTGATAAAAGCGTCGATGCCTGCGTTTGCATAAAACTGTGGCATGTTCCAGTTGTATCCGAATGAATCGGGATTCCATCCGATTTTTACATCCACGCCCAGTTTTGAGCGAAAGTATCGCTTCGAATACAACAAATGCCGCATCCAGGATTCGCCGCCGGGCAAATTGCAATCCGGCTCGACCCACATGCCTCCAACAACTTCCCAGCGCCCGTCTTTAATACGCCGCCGCATGGCATCGAACGACTCCGGATACAAACGCTCCATCCAGTCGTAATACGCAGCCGAACTTTGCGTATAGGTGAAATCAGGACGGACGTCCATCATGTGCAGGACGGATTCGAACGTGTTCTTGCATACCTCAATGGTTTCCACGTCCCGCCATAACCATGAGGCATCGATGTGAGCATTGGCATCAAAATAGAGCGTGAAGCGTTTGGCAAATGCCGATACCGGTTTGAGTTCCTGCCGGATGACGGAGAGCCGCGCATCGAATTGTTCGAGAGGAACTGAAAGAAGACCTTTCGCATCGACTCTGGATGCGACCGATTGAAGGAGGTCGTTGAGCCCTGTCTTCTCCGAGTGGTCAAGAGGAGATTTGTCGATTCCGGGGTCAGTTCTTTGTCTTGCATTCGTTTGATACGTGTCGAAGCTGAGCAGCTTTTGTCCAACTCGAAGACTCAGCGTAAAATCTTCGATACGCTCACGCAATGGTTTTAGAGATTCAGACTGTACCTCAGCCCGAATCAGACGCAAAGGTCCGCCTGTGTTCACGGCTTTGATCGCAACCAGGAATTTTTCACCCGGCTGCGCGTTTTTGGTCAGCTCGAAATCTCCATTCCACGGGAAGTGTCCCTTGCTTACGCCGTTGACCCACATGTAGCCATAATCGTCGACGGCAACAACGAGTCGCAAAACTCCGCTGACAGGCTTGCCGAGGATTCGCTCGGGAACGACGACCTCTTTGCGAAACCAGCAGGAATCCAGAGCAAGGTTTTGGTCGAGCGAGATGGTTTGCCATCCGGAGTCGTCGAAACCATGCCTGGTTGGATCGCCTGCAGGCTTGTAGGACTTGAGGTCGGGGCTTGCCTTCCAATCGCTGAATGACGTCAAGCTGAGCGACTGAATTGATTGGATGAGCCTGTCGACACTTGTTTGAGCATTGGACGATGAAGAGAGGGTGACAAGAACGAAAGAGACGAACCACGTCGGTATTCTTTGCATAAGTGTTTCCTCGATATTACCACCACAGGCCGCCGTCGGCGTAGTCCCAGAGAAGGAACGCAAGCCAGCGACTTGAGAACGCTTTTTCAGATGAGACCGGGATCTCAGAACCTACGGAAAAGCCAACGTGTCCACGTTTCGTGAGCCCGACATACAATTTAGGAATTATGGAGAACATGTGCGTACGGTTTGTCAGATCCTTCGTCCCCGTTATCTCGATGCCCGGGAACAACCCCATCCGTGAATCCGAGAGAATGAACGCGGTTGAGAAGCCATATTTCAATTCAGGGTTTGCCTTTGAACGATTGAAAGGAGCATCGATTTTTGCACTCCCCTGAAATTCTACGCTGTGACCAACGCCAATTCCGGCGGCGATATAAGGGATGCCGATTATGGTCCCGCTGCTGAATCCTTTGGACTCATCACCGGTTGGGACCTCCGCTTCGATGCCGGTCGAGAGAATGATTCCATTCGAGTGGTCATCAAAGAAGGCATATTTGAATCCGAGCTCGAGATTGCCAAGACCAAATTCCCTTCCGGAGGATGACGAGGCCGATTGAATCGGAGCTTTGAGTTCGTACTGGAAGCGATTGCCAAACCTGGAAGCATAATAGAAAGTTGTTTTTGTCTCCGAGCGGTTTTCACCATTGACGGTTTTCGACGTGTACGTGGGGATCAGCAGTGCCTCTTGCTCAACGAAAGCTTTGGTCACGGCGTGTGCCCGCAAGAAATTGACTTCGCCTTGAGGGTACTCATGTTGAGGGACAAACGTCTTGATATGTTCGACCATTTCTTCAATTTGTCTGTCCGAGAAGGATTCCCCCCACGAAGGCATTGACATCGAGAGGCATTCGATGTCACCCCCAAACTTGATGACACGGAACCAGGCCAGGCGTTTCTCCCCGGAATTAAAGTACGGCTCTGTCAAATCCGGGGGAGGGGCGTCCATGTTTTGCAGCATTTCCTTCGGGATGTTGCCTTTTCCGTCGTCGCCGTGACATCGGGAGCAGAATTGAATGTAAATTTCTTTGCCGGAGAGTATTGAAATGTCGGGCGGGTCATCTTGAGCTAAAAGCTGGGATACGAGGAGAGTGCTTAATAGCCCGAACCTTAAGGGTCGGGCTATATCATTCTTTTTTATTTTCGACGTTTTTCTGAGCAGCAAGAAATTTCTCCATTATAGCCGATCGTTAACGCTCGAGCTAACATGATGAGAAGAATTCATCTCTTTCGCCATTGGTCCAACAACACAGCTAAGAGGATCACGAC
>JACQPT010000089.1 GCA_016207415.1 Ignavibacteriales bacterium | reverse complement strand
TTTTCTTTCTTGTGAAAAAAAGGATTCCACTGTTATTGACAGTGGCGGTATTTCGCCGCTCCTGACAAAAGCCTCTCTGCTTCCGTCGACGATCAACACAGACTCGGTCAATATCGGTCCCACACGGCTGCCCGAGGACGTCCTGAGTCTGACAACCGCTGCCTTCGCAACGGCAAGTTCTCCTCTCGCGCCAAAGGGTATAGTTAAAATTGAATATCTCGTCAAAAGTGTTCAGGGGTCTTCCATCCTTTCCTCCGGTGAACTGTTCGACAACGGATTCCCTCCCGACGCAGTCAAAGGTGACAGCGTTTACTCCGGGACGGTGACTTTTCAAATCGTCCGTTCAACAATCGGAATTCTTTCCGTTGAATTCGTCTCGGAAGGAACAGCAGGATTCCGGAGCAATAGTCTTTTCCTTCCGCTTGAAATTGTTCGGACAAACCAGCCCCCCGTTCTTTCTGATCTCATTGCACCGGACACAGTCCGTACGTCAACGCAGACGTCTTTCGTCATAACCGTTCGCGCGTTAGATCCGGACGGGTTAGCTGATATCCGATCAGTTACACGAACCACGGACGGCGGCACCCCCCGCCCGCTGAATGATAACGGCGTAAACGGAGACATGAATCCGGGCGATGGAATCTTTACCGAAACCGTTTCGCTGGAGCCTGCTCCTCCGGCGGGGGAATATGAGTTCAGGTTTCAGGCGTTCGACCGCTCCAATGCCGAAAGCAACACACTCACAAAGCGAATCACCGTCGTGCGATGAGGAATTCTTTCATCATTGTGATTCTTTTGTTGACTTCGTCTGTGCGTGTGCACGCACAGTTTCCGACAGATTATTCGTTGAATTCACCAGCCACTTCCTCCCTTCCACAAAGCAACATCATTTCTGATATCCTGTCTAAAAACGATACACTTTGGTTCGGAACCGACAAGGGATTGATGAATACTCGCAACAGAGGGCTCAGTTGGAACAACTTTCGAAACGCCGACGGACTCACCGACCATGGAATTTCAGCCTTGGCGGCAAACGATGAGATTATCTGGATAGCGACCGCATTCAGCACAAGGCAGGACGGCGAATCCCTGTCGTCGGGTGGAGGACTGCATTATTCTACCGACCGGGGTCAAACCTGGGTTCCCGTTTCACAACCCGTTGATGACGGAACCGTCGACACTCTGGACTACGGAACAAATAAGGTACTCGCACTGGCGATAACAACTGTGGTCAACAATGTCACGTTCGACATTGCCCTCACAACGAATGCTGTGTGGATTGCAAGTTTTGCCGGGATGCTCAGGAAATCGACCGACCGTGGTCTCTCGTGGGAACGCGTCATCCTTCCTCCGGACAACCTGAACAGCATCAGTCCGACAGATTCTCTGGATTTTGACCTGGCTCCGACTAGCGGGAGAATCGGACTGAGAGGAAACCTCAACCATCGTGTGTTTTCTGTCTTTGCCAGCGACGACACGACGATTTGGGTAGGAACAGCCGGCGGTATTAACAAGTCCACGGACGGCGGTGCCTCGTGGCAAAAATACTCGCATCAAAATCAGCCCAATTCAATTTCTGGGAATTTCGTCGTCGCCTTGAACGAACATCGGTGGTCATCCAACAAGATTCTCTGGGCAGCCACCGTCAATGCCGAAAGCCAGGATGAAATTCGTGGAATCAGCTTTTCTGATGACAGCGGCCTGAATTGGAAAACCGCCCTCCTTGGTGAGTTTGCACATAATATTTCTTTCAAGGATTCTATTGTCTACGTTGCGACCGATGGAGGGCTCTACCGATCGTCAGACAAAGGTTCAAGCTGGGCCCGTAGCGGAACGATTTACGACAAAACGAGCCTCCACCGTTTCTCATCAAGCGCCGTCTATGCCGTTGCCACCTTGGGAGACACCGTGTGGGTCGGAGGACCCGAAGGAATCGCGTTTACAGTCGACAGGCCTGGAGAACCCTTCGGATCGGAGTGGAAAATTTTTCGAACATATCGTCCGATTGGCTCGGCTTCCACGACCTATTCGTATCCGTCTCCTTTTTCACCGGACGATGAAGTTGTGAGAATCCACTATGCCGTCCCGACAGCTTTTTCGGCCGTCACTATTCGCATTTTTGATTTTGCCATGCAACCGGTCAGGACATTGATTCGGAACGCCCAGAGGGCAGGCGGCCGCGAATACGATGAAATCTGGAATGGCCTGGATGACACTGGCAAACGAGTTGCCAATGGAGTCTATTTTTACAGAGTAGAAGTCGGAAATGAAGAGCCAATCTGGGGAAAAATTCTTGCCATTCAATGACCCCTCGGCCATGTCATATTCTTTTTCTTCTCGTCGTCCTGTCCATCTCGGCAGTTGGCCAGGTTGCAAGGCCTTCTTCCATTGGCGGAACAGCTGGAGCGCCGTTTCGGATGGGTTTTGGAGCCCGGGGCATGGGGCTCGGAAATGCCATGTGTGCCGTGAATGTTGGAGACCTCTCATCCTACTACAATCCTGCTCTTGTGCCCTTTCAGCAACGCCCATTTGCCTTCGCAGCATACAGCGTACTCACACTGGACCGTCGGCTGAATTACTTGGCTTATGCGCAGAGCCTCAAGCCGACAGCCGGTATTTCTTTTGGCATCATCAATTCCGGCGTGTCAAATATCCAGGGTAGGGATCGCGATGGTGAGCCGACAGAAATTTATTCCACTTCTGAAAACTCATTCTTTTTTTCCTTTGGCCTCATGCTTGACGAGGAAATTGCTGTGGGAGTTAGCGCAAAACTTCTGTACTATTCATTGTTCGAAGAACTGAGCAGTTCAACTCTGGGGCTAGATATCGGCGTGCTCTATCGACTGACGGAGGAAATTGCGATCGCAATCGTCACGCAAGACATCAATTCAAAGTACATCTGGGATACATCGAAACTTTACGGCCGGTCCGGGAACGCGACTACGGATAAATTCCCCTTGCGCAAAAAATTTGGCGTATCTTATTCCCCATCGGCGTCGGGCCTGGTTGTGGCTGCCGAGGCCGAGTTTATCAGTTCGGAGACGTTTCTTCGCCTTGGTTCCGAAATGAACATTGCCCAGGGATTCGCCCTGCGTGCTGGAGTCGACCAGATCGGTGTTTCGCAAAGCGTCGGCGCGAAGCCGACACTCGGCATGAGTTTTCAAGTTCACGACGTCACATGGAATCCAGGCATCCATTACGCATTTGTTTTCGAACCATACGTCGCATCGGGGATCCACATTATCTCTTTTAGTGCAAGTTTCGAATGAAGAAGGCTCTATTCATTGTCCTCTTGATTGTGCCAACGGTCCTCTTGGGGCAAGGGACTTCCCGCGGTTCTACGTATCTGAAAATCCCAAGCAGTGCACGGATTGGGGCTACCGCCGAAGCAACCATTGCCGACCCTGGTAGCTTTTCCTCATCCTTCCTCAACCCTGCCAACATGGCGATGTCCACACGAGCAGAGATTCTCCTTGCACACACAGAATGGATTCAAGGGCTCCAAAACGAGCTTCTGAGCGCGACTCTACCCGTTTCCTACGGCATCATGGGAATGGCCTTGACAAGTGCCAACATTCGCGATATTGAGGTCAGAGAAATTCCAGGGCCTCCTGTCGCGACATTTACAGCACGGTTTGCCACAATCCAACTCCTTTATGGCCTGCAGGCTTCTGAAGAGTTTTCTCTCGGCGTAAACTTCAAGTACCTCTATGAAAAGATTTATGTGGACGAATCCTCAGGATATGCGCTCGACATTGGCGCTGTCTATTCTTTTCTGAGCGAACGATTTTCACTGGGTGCCTCGGTCTCAAACATCGGGCCCGGCACGCGATTCAGGTCGGTGAGTTCCGACTTGCCGTCTCAATTTCAGTTTGGAGGTTCATACACCATTACTGAGACCGACGTCGATCTCTTGGTTTCGGCATCATTCGTTCATGAATTTCAGGCAACGCGTAGTAGGATGAACTTTGGCTCTGAAACACATTATGGCAAAACGTTATTCTTGCGCCTCGGTTACCAGAGTGGCTTCGAGTCTCGTAGCATTACAGGTGGTGTCGGTTTCCGGTACTCTTTCGCGAAATTCGACTACGCCTACCTCCCCTTTTCCCTCGGCCTGGGAAATGTCCACATGTTGTCCCTCGGATTCGAATTATGAACGGGGGCTGGAACTCAAAGGCTGTGCGTTTTCCGTTGATTCCCATGCTTTGACGAATGATATCGGGACAATTTGATCTCTTCCGTCGAAGAGTTTTGCTCCTCCTTGTCTTTTCTGGACTCCTCCTTCGTATTTCTGCCGTAATTTTCTTTCAGCCACCCCATATTTCAGACGATATTGAGTACCAAGCGATCGCTCGTTCCATCAGCGGCGGAAACGGCTTTCAACTCGACGGTAAGGCAACTGCCTATCGAATGCCCGGATATCCGCTCGTTCTGGCGGCCACATATTCTTTGCTCGGCGATTCGGATATTTGGATGAAGCTGTTGCAGGTTTTTGCGGATCTTAGCTCCTGCTTGTTGATTTTTGCAATCAGCAAAAAAATCTTCTCTGAAGAGATTGGCCTGACGGCGATGGGGATCGCTCTTTTGTTTCCCATACAAATACTCTACACCGCCCATTTGATGACGGAGACGGTTTTTACGTGCTTTCTTCTGTTCGTTGTCTGGAGAGTCGTGAACGAGCGAGAAGAAAAATGGCTCTGGAACAACGTTCTTCTGGGGCTCCTCCTTGGGATTGCCGTCCTCATTCGAACGACGGCTCTCATTGTGCCGTTCGCTGTTTTCATTTATCGATTAGGCCAAAAACAGAGGTGGATGGTGAACCTCGGGCGGCTTGCCTTCACGTATGGTGTAATCCTGATCGTTCTCTCACCGTGGATTATTCGCAATTACGCGCAGTTTGACCGGATAGCGCTCACGAGCAACGGCGGTGTCAACTTCTGGATGGGAAATCATTCGGGAGCGAGCGGATCGTATTCGTTTCCCATGACGGGCAATCCACTTCACATGGTTGAGGATGAATTCGCCCGCTCTGACCTTGGATACAGACTTGGCGTGGAATTTATAGTCTCGAAACCACTCGAATTCACTGTCCTTCTTGGGAAAAAGTTCGCCCATTTTTTTGCCGCTGATTACTGGCTGATGACGACCATTGAATACAACCCCCTCTGGAAAAATTATCCGAATGCTGCTACAGTGTTTTCGGAATTGTCGATGTGGAATATCCTGGTCATTCATTTGCCTTTCATGGCGGTCCTGCTGCTGTGTACAGTAGGGCTTATTTTCCACAAGCTTGATGATTCCAGGCCAATTCTATTTTTCTGGAGTCTCGTCGTAACTTGGCTGATGGTTCATCTTGTGTTTTATGCAGGTGCCCGTTACCGATTCCCCGTCGTTCCCTTTTTCATAATTACAGCAGCTTACGGGTTCCACCTGATTCGAGTAAGGACTCTTCGCCTCTCGAAATTGCGGACTGGAGCGTGTGCGCTCATCACCCTGATTTTCATTACCGGCTGGATTGTGGAATTCTGCACGATTCAGAAGAAGAAAACGCCAAATGAGCAAGTCAGAGAGTATCTGAACGGGCAACCCACAGACTCCGTAAAGACTCGCTAGCTCTTGTAAACAGGATGGCTTAGGAGCGAAAAAAGCATTACATTTATAAGATGAAATCGCTGCCTGTTATTCTGATTATTGCCGCCATGACCTTTGTCATCGCCGGAGTTTTTACCTCCCCTCACAGATCTGAAGCCGCCGCAGACACTGATTTGGCGTGGAAAACTTTTGATGAAGGCTCTCTTCTTGCCCTGCAGCAAAAAAAGAAACTGCTTGTGGACGTTTACACAAACTGGTGTTCCTGGTGCACCAAGATGGACAAAGAGGTCTATCCACACGAGAAGGTGAAAAATGCTCTTACCTCGCACTTTGTTGTGGTGAAGCTGGACGCTGAGTCTGACAAGAAACTGAACTACCAGGGCTCAATGATGAGCGAACGTGAATTTGCACGTGTCGTCGGCGTTACTGGCTATCCCACGACACTGTTCTTCGACGAAAACATGAAACCCATCACGCTTCTGCCGGGGTACGTCAAGGCCGAGTCGTTCGCCAACATTTTATCGTTTATCGGCGAAGGACACTACAAGCAAACAACCTACAAAGAGTACCTCGACAAGCTCGCCGCACCGCGCTGATACGGAGAGTTCGCCATCTCCAGTTTCACACTTTCACAAATACCGCCTCAATGAGAGTTGTCGGTTTTTCGTTTATCAGGAATGCCGTTCTTTGCGACTATCCCATCGTCGAGGCGGTCAGTTCCATCCTGCCCTTGTGTGATGAAGTGGTGGTTGCAGTGGGAAAAAGCGAGGATGACACGCTCAATCTTGTTCGAGGCATTCATCCATCGAAAATTCGCATCCTGGAAACCATTTGGGACGACAACCTCCGTGAAGGTGGGCGTGTCTTTGCGCTCGAGACCGACAAAGCCTTTCAGGCGCTATCTAATGACGCAGATTGGGCGTTCTGTATCCAGGCAGATGAAATTGTACATGAGAACTACCTGGACAGGATTTCCCAAACCATGTCTCGATGGAAGAAGGACAACGTCGTTGACGGCCTTCTGCTGGATTTCACGCATTTCTACGGTTCGTACAATTACGTTGCTGATTCCCCCAGCTGGCATCGACGAGAGGTGCGGATCATCCGGAATGACAAGAGCATTTTTTCCTACGGCGATTCTATGGGGTTCCGAAAAAGGCCGAACGATAAATTACGTGTGCGGGAGTCTGGCGGGATGATTTACCATTACAGCTATGTGAAACCGCCCGACAAGATGTTAACGAAGGTTCGCGCCATGCATAAGCTCTGGCACGATGACGAATGGATACAGAATGAACTGGGAGACGCTGCTTTATTCGATTATGGCACCATCGACTCGCTGAAACTCTTTGAGGGGAATCACCCGGCGGTCATGAAAGAGCGTATAGCGAAACAAAACTGGAAATTCGAATTTGATGTCTCCGAGAACAGGATAAGATTGAAACACCGAATAAGGAAATTTATCCAAAGGAAATTCGGAATCTCCGTAGGCGAATACAGGAACTTCAAACTCCTTGAGTAAACGGGTTCAACCTGGCTGAGCTGTGAGAGAAGGCTGAGTAAACCTCCCGCCCGCGAAGATCAATCCCGCCAAAAACCACCACTCCAGACAGTTGGCAAAGGTGCCATAGTAGTTCTGAAAGAAGCTCCCGACCAAGATACCTGATATTGTCAGTGAAGCCGCAAAGATGATGGCCTGAACGCGCGAAGGCGAAGTCTCTCGCACGGTTCGATATCCTTCCCGCAGCGTAATGAGCCAAAGAGCAAGGAACGACAATAAACCCGGCAATCCCGAAGAAACCAAAACGTTCAGGTAGTCGTTGTGCGGGTTCACTGTCGTATCATAAAAACCCTCGGCGCGATACTTTTCGAAGTAGTAATCGAAATTGTCTTCCCCGACACCCGTTACGGGAAAATCCCGAAAAATGTTGATTGACGTTTTCCACAGGTTAATGCGCGTTTCATTTTTTTCCACGTCAACCATGGAAAACGCCCGGTCACGAACGCCCGGAACGAATACCAGGCTTCCCATCACGAGCGCAAGAAACGCTGAAACAAACAGGAAGCGCCTCTTTGTGATCTTGAAGAAAGCAAAAAACGGGACTACGACAAGCAACGCGAGCCAGATACTTCTTGCGTACGTTTGCACGAGGGCTACGAGGCTTAAGAGGGCTGGAAGAGTCCACCAGATTCTTGCACGACCCTTAAAGGCGAGTGCAAGGTTCAGCGAGAGGAAAAAGGATGCCAGGGCGAAGGCGGCAAACGTGAGATAGAAGTTCTGAAAACCGGCAATCCTGTAAACTCCGTAGATCAAATCCAGAGGAGCACCCCGCCACAGCTCCACACCGACGAACGATTGCAGAAGCCCGTAGCAGGTGTTGACCATCAAACCAACGACAAACGTATACGCTATGTTGAGGTATGTTCTTTCGTCACGGATGATCCAAAACATCATCAGCATGATAAACAACGACCATTCATTGTCAGCAACTGCCCAAAGACTGTGCCAGGGACGGGGTGAAATCGCGGCAGAAACGATATTCCAACCGATGTAAAAAGCCAACGGGATAAAAAGACCATGTTTTTCGAATTGCCAGTTCTTGTTTACAAGCCCTTCAAGCAACCATCCAATCATGGCAAAGGCGAGGCCAAACTCTGCCGGCACAAAAGAGATCGGCAAACTCAGAGCAAAAACGTAGATGCCGCCAAGCGAGAGCCATTGAAATCGCGAATATGAAATCATGCGTGTTCTTTTCTTTGGTGGGAATTCGCCAACTCGGCCCGAAATGTTTCGATGGCGTCGATGACTTTCGAAGACGGAACGGACGAGACAGGCATATTCTCTTCAGCTGTGACTGTGGAAAACGGAACGTTGAAAGGAAACCACTCCTTGCTCTTCCGCAGAGGCGAGAAAATGGCGAACGTCGGCGTATGCACGGCGGAAGCAAAATGAACTATTGACGTATCTGGCGTTATCACAAAGAGAGCTCCCTCGATGAGCGACGCGATTTGTGAGAGTGGTGCTTTTCCATTCGCGGAAAATCTGATGCAGCGGGCCGGGGACAAGGCGGTTTCTACCGCGCGGGCCTTCGTCTCATCGGTCGGGTCAAAAATCAGCACGGTCACGATTTCCTTCGATTGGCTCAAATGCCTTACAACGTCAGAAACCTGAATCAACGATAACTTGTTCACCTGCTCTCCCGCTGAAAGGTTCACAATGACGTACTTCATCAAGTCCCTTGATTCCTGGCGTCGGACTAATGCATGGGATGCGAGAAACTGGTCGACCGCCGACCGGGCGTGCGAATCAATTTCGTAAAAGAGGTCAAGTTCTTCCGGCTTTATGCTCAGGCCGAACACCTGGCTGACATAATTTGCGAGCACTTCCACCATGTGAAGTTGAGACCTCGGCAATGTGATAAGTTTGTTAAAGTAGAATCGATATTTTTCCTCCCCTTGTCCGATTTTGACCCCGTCCGGTGAAATGATATTTGCCAGGAGGGCTCCGGTAGTTGTACGGTTGAAAATAAGGTTCACAACGATTTCATAGTGTTCGCCTCTCGCATCGCGCAACATTGAAGCGAGCCGCAGCGGGTGTGAATCCAGGACATGTTTTTGGTCCACATGGGGATCATCTGCTATAATCTCCGCGTTCGCACGGCTTGTGACGACGCCCAGTTTCAGGCCCGGATTCCGCGATTTGAGAATTCGAAAGATCGGCTTTGTGACAATCATATCACCGAGTTTATCGTACCGAAGAAGAAGAATCGAACGCACGGACGAAAGGTCGAGATGCCCCTCGACGGGATTGTTCTTCAGAACAGATTTCAGGAAGGGATAGACGATAGCATGGCGAAGCACCCATTCGAGCTTTCGTAAAACTGTTTTCATCCTTGAGGCATGCCGACAATATTCTTTATGCGTTGAGGATGGCGTTCTGCAAGTCGCTTGAAAGCGTCGATGATTTGCTCGGACCGAATGGTACCGATGTCGTCAAAGGACGCGGCAATATTTTCCGCGTCAGACCTATACGGCGTCCACAAATGACCGTGAAGGACTGCCAGATTCGGATAAAGAACGACGGAAGGCACTCTGAAGGCGGCCGCCACCTGACACATGGACGTATCCGGAGTGGCCAGGAAGCTCAAACGTTCGATGAGTGCCGCGGCATGGTCAAACGACGGTGTGAGTGGTGCGAGAACAGTCCCTAAAACTGCACGTGTTACTTCTTCCGCTTTCAGCCGGTCCGCTGGCACAGAGAGTACGAGGATCCTGAGTTCTGGGAACTTTTTTATGACTTCACGTATGAAATTCCGGCAATTCTCCCGCCACCACATCCTATAGGACGCGCCGGCCGAGATGTTTACACCGAGAACCGGCGTGCGGTCTCTATTGAAACTATTCCAAAAATCCTCGGCAAATCGTTCCGCCTCAGAGGAGGGTTGGTAGTGAATGTGCAGCTCTTCCTGGCGAGGGTCGATATTAAAAACAGAGAGGAGATTAGCCGTCCGGTCGGCAACATGAAATTCTTTCTTTGCGAGGAGAGGGACTGCAATGTCGTAACAGAAGTCGTTTTCTTTCGACAGGCCGACTCTGAACCGGCCCCCGCCAAACAAACACCATAACGTCGACGTAATCGATTGATTATCTACCAGGTCGACGATAAAATCGTACCGATTTCTCCTGACTTTTTGCAATAGTGATAGTGCCTTTGGAAGGAATTTCTCATAAACCAGCCGATTCCTCACGGTCGGATCATTCGCAAGGACAAAGTGGTTCTTCGGGCTCATGAGAACATCCAGTGCAACGCCCGGATATCTTTTTTTAAAGGCATGCAAGACTGGCGTGGAAATCAGCGCGTCGCCAATGAGATCCTGGCGCAGGAACAAGAACGTGCAGGAATTGAAATCGACGTCGGCAGGAAGCGGGCGTTTTTTCCGAAAAAGGAAACGAAGGACGTACAGGAGGGCACGTCGAAATGCCAGCTCAATCGGCTTCAGCGAAAGCATTCAGATCTCAGTTTTCGCGAATGTCCGTTCGTCGGCAAATTGGAGAGAATACAACCTTTTGTACAAACCGCTTCCCCTTTGCATTAAGACATCATGGGTGCCACTTTCGACGATCTTTCCCCGGTCGAGAACCAGTATTCGATCGCAATGGTGGACCGTTGACAATCTATGTGCAATGATGAACGATGTCCGACCCCTCATGAGTCTGTCGAGCGCCTCCTGAACTGCCATTTCCGATTCCGTGTCGAGCGCCGAAGTAGCCTCGTCGAGCAAGAGAATCTTTGGATCGCGCAAGATTGCCCGTGCAATTGCGATTCTCTGGCGCTGGCCGCCTGAGAGCTGAACGCCTCGCTCTCCTATCTCCGTCTCATACCCCTTTGCCATGGATTCGATGAATTGATGGGCGTTTGCAGCCTTCGCCGCACTGAACACGTCGTCTTGAGGCGCGTCAAGCCGGCCGTACCGAATATTATCATACACGGAACCGGCAAACAGGGTAACATCCTGCGGGACCAGAGCAATCTGTGAGCGTAAGTCAATGAGTGAGAATTCGCGGATTTCAGTTCCGTCGATAAAAGCCGACCCGTGCGTAATCTCATAGAAACGCGGAATGAGATTGATCAGGGTGCTTTTCCCGCTTCCGCTTGGGCCTACAAGGGCCACTTTCTCTCCGCTTTTTACGACAAAGCTAATATCGCTCAACGCATCGAGTTCGCCGTTGTAGGTGAAGCTCACATTTTTGAATTCCACGTCACCTCGTTCAACCATCTGTTTCCGTGGCGCGGGGCTCAGCTTTTCTTTTTCAAGGTCGAGAATTTCAAAGATATATCCTGCAGAGACCAGAGTTTTTTGAATCCTTGCAGCGCTTTCGCCCAGCGCCTTGACTGGCTTTGCCACAAACGTCACAAGTAACAGAAATCGAATCATCATCTCCATGGTCATAGATCCTTGGAAAAACAGAAAGCCAGTAAAAACAACAAAAAGCGTTGTGACAACGGTGTTGAAGAATTCGTTCGTCGGGCTGAGGAGGGCAACGACACGAGTGATTTTCATCGAATAATCGTAATTCGAACCGACTTTGTGGCGAAAGGCTTCTTTTTCATATTGTTCGCGTGTAAACGACTTCACAATTCGGATGGAAGCGATTTTTTCCTGCAGGAAGGAAGAAATATCGGCAAGTGTGTTGGTAAAAGAGTGGCTGAAGGTGCGTATCCTGTCGCCAAATTTTCTTGAAATTTCACCCGACGCGGCAAACAAAATCAACGTGAAGAGAGCCAGTTGCCAGTTCGTGAGAAAAAGTGCAACCCCGAAAATCACCGTGTACACGATGTTCTGTGAAATCTCGACGATCATGCCGAGAGATTGCTCCAAGGCGTTGACGTCGTTCGTGATCCGGGACATGATGTATCCGGTTTTGTTTTTATCGAAATAACGAATCGGGAGCATAACGACGGTGTCGAAAAGATCAGTCCTGAACCTCATAAGAATCTTCTGCTGAGCAGAGCTCATCACGTACTCACGGGCGTACACAAAACACACCTTCACGACGATGATGATAATGACAGCGGCGGCAAACTTCATGATGAGCCAAAAACCTTCGTCTCTCCCACTGACGGAGAACGTTGTCGCGACGAAGCCAAAGAATTCGAGCGGGACTGTGGCTGCGATCTCCTTCCCGGTTTTCACCTGATCACCGATCACCAGCAAAAAATCAAACAGACGCGCTACAAGAAAAGCGGATAGAGTGTCCGAAACGCTCATCATCGCAACAGAAACCAAGCCTGCCGCGACGCGCCACCTATATTTTACAAAGTAGGTGAGGAGTCTGAAGAAAACTCTTGAAGGGGTCATGTGATGGAAACTTACCGCTTTTTGGAGGGATTTTCAATGAAAAGCACGATCCGTAGGATCATCGAGATTCAGAAACCTTCTTCCCATTGCAGATTTCGCATTCACATAACGAGCGCAGACGCTCCCACGTGTAAATGCCAGTGGCATGTCCATCGCCCCAAAACAACTGAAGGGCATAATGCCCGACTTGTTCGGCTTTTTTCAATTCATATTTTCCCGGAAGGTCAGGCGAAGGAACAGGCTCGTACGTCCTTAGCAGCACTGTTTCACCCTGGCACGAGGCACACGGACAATTGTCCCGAAGAGTCCTCAGCGAAGTCCGGCTTTTATGGCCATCATCCCATTGGGCGGCGAGAGCGTTGGCATTTTCGAGTTTGATGGTTGTTGGTGTCATATCTTTCAGTAACTAACGAAAAAAGGACAACCGGGCAGATTGTCCTTTTGGTGGAGCTGACGGGGATCGAACCCGTGACCTCGTGAATGCCATTCACGCGCTCTCCCAGCTGAGCTACAGCCCCAAATAGATTTCAGATAATGGAACCTTTGATCGCGGAATTTGAAAAACTCGGCAGATACTCAGAGTCGCTCCCCCCGTTTTCGCATTCCGACCGCGTTGATGGGCGTCAACTTCGGCTAGTTTCATTATTCAATATATGGAACGCTTGAAGCAAAATCAATGTTCAATCGATTGCAGTCTGATGAACATTTCAATATTCTGAAGATGATGAACAACGCATCTCGACGACGTCGATCATTTTTCGGTTTTCTTGTACTCGTCACCGCTGGCGCGTTCGCGTTTTTGATAAACAGTTGTGAGGATGTTGTCGAACCGGATCAAACCATCGGTGTCGTTTTTCCCGATTCAAACGTGAGCTACTCGCAACATATCGAACCGCTTTTCCAGCAGGGATGCGCGTTTTCATCCTGTCATGGTACTGCATCACAGGCCGGTTTGAACCTTGAATCGCCTTCCTACAGTAAACTAATGAATCACCAGCCGAGGTTAGTCGTTGCAATGGAGGCCGAGAACTCCCTGTTGGTGCAGCGCCTGGACGGCAGGATTCAGCCTCAAATGCCGCTCAACAGAAAACCACTGAACGAGAATCAAATCAACGGAGTGAAGAAATGGATTAACGAAGGAGCGGCGAACAACTAATTCCTCGATTGCAGACGAACATCCCTTCCCCAGTGCAGCTTTTCTCTTAGTACCTGGTAATAATTCGTGTTGAGCCTTTTCACCAGCTTCGCGGTGTGCGGAGAGCGTTTTACGGATATCGTGACCGGCGCAGAGAGGAGTTTTTCCACCTGGCCGTCTGCCGTGAAGTGGATTTTCCCATCTGCATTGTTGATCCGAATATCAATCTTCGAATTCTCTGGAACGATGACAGGCCTGGCGGTCAGCGTGTGGGGGCATATGGGGCTGATCACGATGAGATGGTTCGCGGGCGTCACGATAGGGCCTCCGTTGGCGAGGGCGTAGGCAGTGGAGCCCGTGGGCGTTGACAAAATGATTCCGTCTCCCGTGAAAGTTGCCAGATACTCATCGTTGACAAGTGTTTCAAAATCCATCACGCGCGCTGAACCGTATTTGTCAACGACTATGTCATTAAGGGCAACAAAGGATTGTTTGACCCCCTGCACCGTGGCTTCGAGCATCATTCGGTCTTGAACTCGATACTTCTTGTCGAGGATTTCGGAAATGACCTCGTCGAGCTCTCCGAGCGAAACTTCGGCCAGAAAACCAAGTTTTCCCAGGTTGATTCCCAGAATCGGTGTTCCCCGCTCACCTAGCAATCTTGACATCATCAGAATTGTGCCGTCCCCGCCAAGGGAAATCAGCATATCGCATGATGCAGCGAGTTTGTTTTCCGGCACAATTGCCGATTTGCGAATGGTCAGGTGGTTGAGAGATTTTTGAACC
Source organism: Ignavibacteriales bacterium (assembly GCA_016207415.1). GTDB lineage: Bacteria > Bacteroidota > Ignavibacteria > UBA10030 > UBA10030 > JACQPT01. The sequence continues at coordinate 7,759 of JACQPT010000089.1, read as the reverse complement.
CGTCGGGCCAATCCCTCGTGAATAACATACGGAACGCCGTTTGTCTCAAACCTCTTCATCAGCGATTCGACAACGGCAGGCAGGCCTTCCTTTTTCAAATTACCGGCGATACCGAATTTCATTGTTCCACTTTGGGCTGTGGTTGAGCTTTCGCTGCTTCATCCACGTAGTTCAACTTGAGCTCCTGCAAAAGAGTCTTGAGAAGCTTTGCTTCGTCATCGGTCAGATTCCCTTTGGTTTTCTCCGCTATCATATCCAGCATATCGATACTCATCTGCGCTTGCTCCAGATCCCTTTCGATCTTATCGGTAATAGGATTTTTGACCTTTCCCAGCTGCTGCATGGCCGCGGAATGGATCATGAAGAGCAAGCCGCCAAATAACGCCGTTTTTTTCTCCTCTTGGGTCATTCCATACTCCGTTATGCAGGTCAACAGGTTTTTGCTTTCAACGATCGTTCCCACAACTTTGCATATTTAGTAAAAACATAACAGGAGGACAACACGCAGAGGATGAATCCCTGAATGCCGTCACGAAAACCGGCCTGGAGGAAATACATTCTGAGAAATGTCCAGAAAGGACGCACAAGAAGCTGTGGAATGCGAAAAGTCACTTTTTCCTGTTCAAGTTCATCCGCACCGAGGGATGTGTAGTGATTGAGTTTTTCAAAGTAGTGAAAAAGGTTCGGGTCGGTGTAGTGAAGAAGGTCGTTGGCGAGTTTCTCAACACTTCCCTGAACTTGAACACCTTCATGAAGCTTATTCTCCGGCAAATACCTGCTCCCCTGTCGCCGGAACAGACGAATCTTGTGGGCAGGATACCATCCGCAGTGGAGAATCCATCGGCCTAGGAAGCAGGCTTTTATCGGCACGGCGTAAGCGGAAACCGAGCCGTCCTTTCTCTGCAAGACAGTTCTGATCTCCTCCTTCAACTGAGGCGTGACTCGTTCATCTGCATCGACCGAAAGGATCCATTCTTTTGTGCATTGGCTAAGTGCAAAGTTTTTGGCGGAGCCAAAACCTTCCCATTGCTTCGAAAAAACATTCCGCGTGAATCTTCTTGCAATTTCGACGGTTCGGTCCGTACTCCCGGAGTCCACGATGATAATCTCGTCGGCCCACCGGACTGCCTCCAGGCAATCATTCATGTTCTTCTCTTCATTACGAACGATGACAATAACCGAAAGGGAGGTCACAGGGCTGCAGCGCTATTTTTCAACAACAATATTGACCAGCTTGTTTTTGACAACAACCTTCCGTGCGATACGACCACCGTCCAGATGTTTGCGAACATTCTCGTCCTTTAGTGCGAGTTCCACGAGATCCGGTTCGGCTGTGTTGATTGGAACCTGAACGCGTGATCGTACTTTACCGTTCACCTGCAGGACTATCTCAATCGTTTCTTCGATGGCTTTTTCAGGCTCGAAGACAGGCCAGCGTTCATAGGCAAGCGATTTCGTGTGCCCGAGTTTTTGCCAAAGTTCCTCTGCCAGGTGTGGCGCGAAGGGAGAGAGGAGAAGAACGAATTGTTCCATGAGAGTGCGCGGCCGCTGGTTCATTTTTGTCGCTTCGTTGACGAATATCATCATTTGCGATATTGCAGTATTGAAGCGCAGCGAGGCGATGTCTTCGCTAACCTTCTTGACGGTTTGATGGAACAATCGTTGCAACTGAGTGCTCGGTTGAACGTCGGCAAGTGACAGGTCGAGGCTGCCGTCCTCGGCAACATATAAGCGCCAAACCCGGTTAAGAAACCGATAGACTCCCTCCACTCCCTTTGTGCTCCAGGGCTTGACATCTTCGAGCGGCCCCATAAACATTTCGAACAAACGCATGGAATCGGCTCCATACTGAGCGACGATATCATCGGGGTTGATCACGTTTCCACGCGATTTTGACATTTTGCGTGAGTCTTCGCCCAAAATAGTACCCTGATGACGCAGCTTCATGAACGGTTCCTTCGTGCTCACGTATCCCAGGTCGTAGAGCACTTTGTGCCAAAACCGCGAATACAGGAGGTGCAAGACAGCATGCTCAGCGCCGCCAATGTAGAGGTCGATGGGCATCCAGTCCTTTTCTTTTTCGCGATTGCAGAATTCACCAACATTGTGAGGGTCAATGTAACGAAGATAATACCAGCACGACCCTGCCCACTGTGGCATGGTATTGGTTTCCCGCCGGCCTTTCATACCAGTTTCTCTGTCAACGACATTGACCCAGTCAGTGGCGAGCGCGAGCGGCGATTCTGTCGTTCCGCTGGGCTGGAACTTTTCAAGTTCCGGGAGCTCGAGCGGTAAATCATTCTCGGCAAGTGGCTTCATCGTTCCGTCTTCGAGATGTACGATGGGAATCGGTTCGCCCCAGTATCGCTGGCGAGAAAACAGCCAATCACGCAGCTTGTACGTCACCACACGACGGCCGACACCGTTCTGTTCAAGCCACTCACTGATCTTCGATTTCGCATCCTCAACATGAAGCTCGTTGAGAAAACCACTGTTGATAGCGGGGCCATCGCCGAGATACGCCTTTCCTTCAAATTCGGCAGGAGGCTGGATTGTACGCAGAATGTCAAGGCTATAACTCTCAGCAAACTCCCAATCGCGTTCATCCTGTCCTGGTACTGCCATGATGGCTCCAGTTCCATAGCGCATGAGCACGTAATCGGCAACCCAAACAGGGATTTCTTTCTTCGATGCAGGATTGATAGCATAAGCACCAGTGAAAACACCGCTCTTTTCCTTCTCCGCACCCCGCTCGATATCACTTTTCTTTGAACTCTGCGACTGATATTGTTGGACCTTTGAACGACAGTCAATTGAAGTGATCGCAGAGACAAAGGGGTGCTCGGGAGCCAACACCATGAAGGTCGCTCCGAAAACTGTGTCGGGGCGAGTGGTGAATACCTTGATGCGTCTCTTATCCCCCTTGATGGGAAATTCAATCTCTGCCCCCTCTGACTTCCCGATCCAGTTCCGTTGCATTTCCAGTGTTGAAGCAGGCCAGTCGAGACCTTCCGCATCTTGCAGCAAACGCTCTGCAAAGGCCGTTATCCGCATCATCCATTGTTTCATGGGCCGACGCTCAACGGTATATCCTTTTTCCGTCCACTCGGGCACCTCTTCATTTGCCAGCACGGTTCCAAGAGCCTCGCACCAGTTCACAGGAACCTCGGAGACATACGTCAGCCGGAACGCGGCCAGAAAATCATGTTTTTCTTTTCTGCTCTTGCTTATCCAGGCTTCAGGACCGAACGAATCTGAAAGACCAAGCTTTTTTGTCCCATGATTCTCAAGTTCATTTTCAAGCGTCTCAATCGGCATGGCTCTTTGAATTCGACTGTCGTACCAGGAGTCGTACAGCTTGAGGAAAATCCATTGAGTCCACTTGTAATATTGGGGGTCTGTGGTGTTGACCTCGCGGGACCAATCGTAACTTAAACCGAGCATTTTGATTTGTCTGCGGAATGTTGAAATATTCTGCTCGGTGGTGAGGCGCGGATGAATGTTCGTTTGCATGGCAAAACGTTCGGCAGGAAGCCCGAAGGCGTCCCATCCCATAGGATGCAACACGTTGAGTCCCCGCATGCGTTCAAAGCGACAATAAATGTCCGTTGCCGTGTAACCTTCCGGGTGGCCCACGTGGAGACCTGCGCCGGATGGGTACGGGAACATGTCGAGCACATAAAGTTTCTTTTTTGAGCGATCGATATCGGTTTTAAAGGTGGCATTTCCTTCCCAGTATTCCTGCCACTTCTTTTCTATCTTGGCGAAGTCGTATTTCATATTTTTGCGGAAATGAACTGAAATAAAACTAATTTACCTAAAACGTGCGCGATTAGCAACGAGGTAAGGAGCGACGACTACAGTGCTTTTATCACAACCATCGTAATGTCATCAGACTGCGGAGTATCTTTTGTATGTGTCTCCAATTCCTGCTGAACTCTATGAATAATCTCGTTTGCTGGGAGGTTCGCATACCTCTTGAGTGCAACTTCAAGCCGTTCTTCCGTGAAATCACGTCCTTCTGAGTCCATAGCTTCGCTGACTCCGTCCGTGTACATGACGAGTGTGTCTCCCGATTGAAATCGTACGGAGCCTTCTTGATAGGGAGTCTGGGTCTTGATAATACCGAGAATAAGCCCTCCGACCTCGAGCCTCTCGACACTTCCGTCGGTTCTCAACAGCAGCGGCGGATTATGTCCCGCATTGACATAACGAAGAGTTCGAGAGCCCACATCGAGAATGCCCCAGAAAAAAGTGATGAACTTAGCTCCTCGTGTGTTGGAGGACGTAAGGTCGTTAATCTGGGCAGTTGCTTTCGGCAACGATGATTCGATCGGGACAAGAGTGCGGAGTGCCGCCTGCACATTGGCCATCAAAAGGGCGGCGGGGGTTCCTTTTCCCGAAACATCGCCAATGGCTATTACGAACTCGCGCTCCGACCTGGCAAGGGCATCATAATAATCTCCACCGACCTGTTTTGAGGGTATGTTAATGGCAGCGATTTCGAAGCCCTGAATGTGAGGCAGATCTTCCGGCAATAATCCTTGTTGAATCTCCCGGGCGATTTTGAGCTCGTCTTCCATTCGCTGCTTTTCAATAGCTTCTTTAAACAATCGCGCATTTTCGATTGAAATAATCGCGAGATTTCCGAGCGAAGAGATGAACTCAAGGTCGACCTTCGAATAATTTCCACCTCTCAGCCGTTCTCCCACAAGAATCAATCCCTTGATTTGGCTTTGCATTTGCATGGGAATCACCGCAGTCATCCCTTTCTGCTGCAGGAGTACTCCCGGCTCCCTGAATCGTTTTTGTCTTGCGAGATCTGAAATAAACTCCGCCTTACGGATTTCGCAAAGTTGTTCCAGCAGAGGGTCCATCGTCCTTTCGACATTCGGTCTCGCAGCCACTATTTGTAATGTCGAGTGATTGCGCAGGCAAATGATGTACTTGCTTGCTCCCACCTGCCCTAACAAAGCAAATGTCAGCAGACGAACAACTTTTTCTGCATCCAGGCCGACGTTGAATTCCTTGCTAAGATCGAACAGTGTATTCAACTCTTGATATTTTCGGTCGATGCTACGGTTGGCTTCTTTGAGCTGGTCAATGATGAGTGCTTTCGCGATTGCCGAGCCTGATAGATTCACCAGCGACTGGATCAGATGTGTATCCATAGCCGAATATTTCGTCCCCGACATCCGCTCGCCCAGGCTCATGAGGCCGACCACTTTTCCTTCCGACAAAATTGGGACAAGAAGTTTTTGATTTTGTATAACAAAGGTGTCGATCCAGGGAAGTCTTGAAGATGCAAGTTTGTCCACCTTGCAAATGGCGCGGGGCGTTTTCTCGATCGAGAAAGCTTTTGGGAATGAGGCCTGGTCGATACCCTTGGCTGCAACAACCTCGAACCGATGTTCTTCCTTTCGCAACAACACCATGCCTTTTGCCACGAGCATCTTGCCCATGGTTGTAAGGAGGACTGTGCTCAGAATGAACTGAAGATCGAGCGACGAGTTGACGACATTGCTGAATTCGAACAGCGGAAGAGAATCAGGGGATATCCCCTCTCGACGGCGGGGTTTCACTGCAGTGTTGGCTTCGGACTTCGTGATTCCAAAGAATTTACCTTCTGGCGATGGAAACACTCTTCTGCAAATATTTGATGAGCCGGACCTCGTTATGCTTTCCCGGCATGAAACTATATTCCACCTTGTCCATCAGTCGCTTCATAAGGTACACGCCCAGGCCTCCCCTTCGATGCTGTGCAAGGTTTCTACGCAAATCCGGCGCCTTAATCTCCTGAGGATTGAATTGCCTTCCAAAATCGACAATTCGTATTTCAAAATTCTTCTTGTTCCGAATGACGGAGATTTCAATCTCCTTATCGGGTGCATTTTGGTAGGCGTGTTTGATGATATTCGTGCAGGCCTCATCGACGGCAAGGGAAATGTTGGCGATATCCTCGTCAGAGAAACCGAAAGCGCTCGCCGCCTCCGAGACAAACGCACGCACCTCGGAGAGGTGGTCAGTCCGGCTGGGAATTGTTTTGGTAATTATTTTGATACCGCTTGCCATCGCTTGTTGCGCCTGTTACGCCTTCTGAATTGTTTTGAACTTGCTCAGCGCTTCTTTTTCTTCCTTGTAAATCTCGTACAGCAGCGGGAAGCCGAGTAAGTCGAAAACGTTGTACACCTTCGCAGACATGTTGGTGAGCTTGATATCGCCTTTATTCTTTCGGACGTCTTCGATGTACGCCATGAACACACCCAACCCTGCGCTGCTGATGTAGGCAAGCTCGCGACAGTTAACGATAATGTTGAACTTCTTCTCGTTCAACAGCCTCTGGAAGGCGTTTTCGAGTTCCGGAGCGGTGTGGGCGTCAAGATAACCTTTCAGTTCGATGACGTACACTCCCTCTCCTTCGCGGTGGTTGATTTTGAAATCAGCCATGGTGGTCTCCTTCTTCTAGAACATCAGTGATGCGATGATAAGCTCTCATGAACGTGCTCCTTGCTTCCCCAGCCATTTGATGACAACCAGCGTCATATCATCTCCATACGCCGGTTCTCCCATGTGGTTACGAACCTCCTGGAGAATCGTGTTTTTGATCTCGTCGGCGGTGCGATCTTTCACCCTTGTTGCAGCGGAAACAAGCCTGTCATATCCAAACTCTTCGCCTGTGCGATCGCGGGATTCCGTGATACCGTCTGTGTAAAAAATACACACATCTCCTTTCTTTAACGAGATCAAACGCTCTTCAGTCGACCTCTCGAACATCTCGCCGCTTGTCAACCCAAGGCCGATTCCAGAAGGCCGGACAAGCTCGACACGATCAGCTGACATGTAAATAACTGGGCAGTGTCCGGCGCGCGCGATGTGAACGCTTGCCTTCTTCGAGTCGAAGATAGCGTAGATCAGACTAATAAAAGCCTTTTTTTCCAAACTCCCAATGAGTGTGTCGTTGGCACGGATGAGGAGGTCTTTCGGCGAAGAACAAATCCTGCTTAACGAAAGAAAGATTCCTTTGACTTCTGCCATGTAAAACGCGGCGGACACACCTTTCCCGGAGACGTCGCCCACCACAATGCCGACCTGATCGTTGCTTAATTGAACAAAATCATAGTAGTCGCCTCCCACCTCGAGGGACGATTCCGAAACGGCCACCATATCTAGCCAATCTGATGACGGCAATCCCTGGGGCAACAGCCGTTTTTGCATTGTCTGCGCAACCATCATTTCCTGTTGCAACCGCTCGCGCTCGAAAGACTTTGCAATGAGTTTCGAATTTTCGATAGCGATGGTCACGTGGTCGGCAAAAGATGTGAGAACATCGATATCGTCCTGGTCGAAGCCATATTCGAATTCCTTTGTTGCGTACAGCATCCCGATAAGATTTCCCTGGGAGAGAAGCGGAACGCTCAACATCGAACCTTTCAGGAGTTTTTGTTCCTTGACATGGCGGGTCCTGCGGTCTATGGAAACATCGTCGATCAGCAAATACCTTCTTGATTCGATGATGAGGTCCCTCACTTCCGCGGTAGCAATGTTTTCAATGCGGTCCCTCGTGATGTTTCTTGCGGCCACAACGTCCACAAAGACGGGAGTCTCTCCCTTCCTGTCAAACAGCTCCAGCCATGCGCTTTTGGCCCCGCACACTTCAAGAGTCATTTGAGTAACGGTGTTCACGAGGTCATTGAAGTCAAACACCTGAGTCACGAGCCGACTAAGGTTATGAAGGGAGGTAATCTCGTACTGTTTCCGC
>JACQPT010000080.1 GCA_016207415.1 Ignavibacteriales bacterium | reverse complement strand
TCGTCGGGTTCGAGGAGGGGATGTACCGGGAGGTGTTCGGGTAACCTATTTGAAATTAATAGGTTACAAAAATTTTGGAGGAATTTCGGCTTTCTTATTGACAGTCAATGAAGATTGACATATTGTTAGTGTTAGTCAGGGCGATTCGCCCTGCAATGCTCTTTGACATCCTTCGGGGTTCGGGGACCCAATTGTTTTCCCCCCCCACCTTCTCCCGGGCGAGGGTTTGTGTACCTCGCTCGTCCTTGAAGGAGGCGCGCGAGCGCCTCATCCGGCGTCAAGAGACCCCATAGCGTCGGGTTTTGCTAGCCAGCGGCGTGCTGGCGGACCGGTTGGCCCCAGGTTACGGGCCAGGATGAATGGTTCGGAATGGGCTGGCTTGGTTTTCTCAGGTCGAAGTTGACTTGACTTGACCTGAGGTGCCGCTTCCAGCGGCACTAGGGAACGGGGAGAGTCATGGGGCGACTCTCCGCTCTCTCCCGTCAAGGGAGAAATCAAAGAGCAAAGAAAGGAGGTGAGGAAAACGGTGTTTTTGGGCCCCTGGTTGAACAATCCTTTTTGGAGATTGAGATGGATATCCCGAAGGAAAAATTGGCGAGAACCATCAAGGAACTGATCAAGGCTGTTAATCGGCTGGTCAGTCTTCGCGATGGAAAGTCTCTCCGAGCGGGGACTTTGAAAATGCCCCTGCGAGAACTTTCCCATATCGAAGAGAGACTCAAGAAGAGAGGGTCACGGACCCTTTCCTATGAGACGCTCAAGGCTATGGGAAGGGAAGTAATCAAGATCGCAGACGGCGTGTTCAAGTTCCTCGTTTCCTATCTATTTCTTTGCCTCGCGGGTTTATTTCGGGGGCAGAGTGAAATTGAGTGAATGCGATGACGATTGGACAGACACTTAAGTTGATACGGACTGCTGCTAATCTAAAGCAATCCAAGCTCGCCGAGCTATTGGGTGTAACTCCGAATTATATTTCATTGGTCGAAAATGACCGACGTGAACCAAGCCTTTCCTTCTTGAAGAAGTTTGCAGACTGCTTAGATGCTCCATTGGGATATTTTCTGTTTGTTGCTCTTAATAAGGAGGGAGGTTCACAGGTTGAGGAAGTGAAGAATAGGATGAATGATCTTCTTTCCTTATTGGTGAACCGCCACCACGATGGGCGCACAGCCTCCCAGGAAGCATAGCCGCAAACAGTTCATCAAACTACAAACGCTTGCAGATCTTTCCCACCACCTCCAGGTAAATTCCGAACTTCTTCTTGAGCTTTTTTCGGAATTGTCTGGCCTAGATGGGGGGAGCTCTCTCTATTGTACTGACCAAATAATGAAAGAATCAGGAGGTGTCCGACGGCTCGATAAGCCGCGCAAGAAATTGAAAGATGTTCAAAGGATTATCAACGACAGATTGCTGCAGCGAATCACAGTTCATCAAAGCGCCAAGGGTGCTGTTCGAGGGCGCACACTTATGGACAATGTGAGGCTACACGTCGGGAAACCGATGGTGGCCAAATTTGATATGAAAGACTTTTTCCCGAGTATTTCCAGCGGGCGAGTGTATGAATTTTTTGTTCAAATTGGCTGTTCGCCTGATGTGGCTCGATTGTTGGCTAGGTTGACCACGTACATGGGGCGGGTGCCGCAGGGTACGCCGACTAGCCCGATGTTGGCTGGATTGATTGCAGGGTATGGGAAGAAAGGTTCATATAACGCCCGGATGGGCCACCTTGCTAAAATGCATGGTCTCGATTTTACGACATGGCTAGACGATGCAACGATGTCCGGCTCGCCGTATGTGCGACGCCTAAAAAATGTGGTGGCTCGTATTACGAAGCAATCAGGGTTCAGAATGAATATGACGAAGGTCGAGTTTATGCCGAAGAACAAGCAACAATTCGTTACTGGTTTGGTTGTGAATGAAAAGCCGAACGTTCCCAAAGAATGGCGACGAGAGCTCGGAGCGATCCTTCACAATTGCAAGGTGCATGGTCCTGTCGCTATGGCCGGAGGCAGAGGCAGGAAACTTGAGAAGTTCAAGGATAGTTTAAGGGGGAAAATCGCACATGTCATGAGATTCAACACGACACAAGGCGCAAAACTATTGGTGGAATTTAATTCTATCGATTGGAATATGTGAGCGGAGCAGTCGTGAAATTTGTTCTGGATATCGAAACTTTGCCGGCGATGATTCAAGAGTGGGAAAGACTGTCTCCCTCTGAACCTCCTTCGAAATTACAGACTAAAGAAGAGATCACTGAATGGCGAGAGGAACAGTATCGCCGTACAGCACTAGACGGGACATACGGCCGCGTTTTTTGCGTGTGTCTGCTTGAACTTGATGACAAGAATCAGCCTGGGAAAGCGAATCTGATATATGGTGATAACGAAATGGTGCTCTTGGAGAGCTTTTGGCAAATCGTGGGGGAGCACCCGAGGCCATTTTTTGTGACCCACAATGGTCTCTCCTTTGATTTGCCTTTCATTTGGAAGCGCTCCGTCATTCGCAGCGTCAAGCCGACAATCCGTTTCAACTTGGCGAAGTATCGAACGGATTCTGTGTTCGATACGATGGCGGTATGGGCGAACTGGGAGCGCCAGGGGATCAAACTTGATACGCTTGCACAAGTCTTGGGAGTGCCTGGGAAAACAAACTCAGGCGTAGAAGTATTTCGAATGTGGGAGGAAGGAAAGCACGACGACATTGCTGAATATTGCTTGCAGGATACTTACGTTACCTATCTTTGCTATTGCCGGATGAATTTTCTTCCCACTTTTTCAAAGTCGGATTTTCAGATCACCAAGAAACATTTTCCTGCCTAAAGTCTTCCTCTCTTTCTTTACAGGGCCAACTGGCCCTGGGTGGGCTCCGTTCAGCAGAACCAGGATTCGGTGAGGCGGGGGGGCCGCGCCCGGTCCGGGGGGAGGGCGCCGAGGGAGGACCCGGCGCG
>JACQPT010000078.1 GCA_016207415.1 Ignavibacteriales bacterium | reverse complement strand
GTGCGAAGAAACGGTGAGGAATTTCCCATCCGATTGAGCACCTCTGTCATCCATGATGAAAGCGGCAATCCCATTCTGCTTTTGGGCGTGTCCTACGACATCACCGAAGAAAAGAAGCTCAGGAAGCGCCTCGACGAGGTTCAGAGACAGAGGACAGAAGATTTGCAGCGGTTCGCCTCATCTGTGCAACAGGCTCAGGAGGAGGAGCGTCACCGTATTGCCCGGGAGCTCCATGACGACCTCGGCCAAAGGTTGAGCGGAATGAAACTCAGCCTTCAAGTTGCGGAAGAACGGATGTCGAAAACCCGGAAACGGGCTCCAAGGGAAATTGCCGGTGCAAAAAAGCAAATTGATAACATGATCGGTGAAATTCGAAGAATTTCAGCCAATTTGCGCCCAACAGCGCTGGATGATTTCGGTCTCTTGATTGCTCTGCGACTTCTCTTCAGAGAGTTTGAAAAGATGTGTAATGTGAAGGTGAATTTCGAGTTTGCGAGTTCACTCAATGAGCACCACCCGCCTCAAATTGAGATTGCGATTTACCGGATTATTCAAGAGGCACTGTCGAATGTCGCCAGACATGCGGCAGCAACCACCGTGACGCTTCAGCTTGGGCAGAAAGACGGGAGAATTCTCCTCCTCATCGCTGACGACGGCGTAGGATTGAAAAAGGGTACGTCCGAATCGGGCTCGCCGTCTCATCGGGGGTTTGGTCTGTTGAGCATGAGAGAAAGGTCGGAGCATCTGGGGGGGAGGTTCCACATTGAAAGAGACACCATGGGGGGCACGAGAATTCAGGTTGAAATACCATTGCAGGAATAAAAAAAACGAAGTTTCCTCCATTTTCTGTTTGTGCGGCACCCGACGCCTTTCGATCTATCGAATGATCTGTTGGTGACGCCAGAAGCGAAGTTCAGCCATTCTCGGCTTCCTTTTCCATTTCCGTGTAAACCGGAATTACTTCTCCTCCAGCATCCACTCTAATCCTTCCTCATGTAATAAGAGGAGCGAAAAACTACACACTTTCCTCGATTGTTTTTCGGTGTGCGGTTTGATAAGATGCTGCTTGATGAATTGAGGGGATGATCATCATGACAGTTCTTATTGTGGATGACAACGACGCGTACAGAGCAGGTCTGGCAGAGTATCTCGGACATGTAAGGGGCTTGGAACTTGTCGGGGAGGCGGGCGGAGGTCAGCAGGCAATTTACCTCACGCGTACGCTTCAGCCAGACCTCGTCTTAATGGACATCAGCATGCCGGGAACGAATGGGGTAGAGGCAGCTCGCGAGATCAAGGAATCTTCATCGCGCACCAAGGTTGTTTTCCTGACGATTCACAAGGAAGAAACATATCGCGCAGTCGGCGAAATGTTGGGCATTGACGGATTTGTTTCAAAGGATCGCGTCAAGAAAGGCCTCCAGGAGGTCCTTGGCAAACTTCAGAAAAAGCAATTCGATTGACCACAGTAACGGCGTTCGTGCGACCAGCAAGAGCTGTTAGGAAATCTTATCCTTCTTTTAACAAAAGACCAGGCTCGCGTCAACAGACCCGCCTCACAATCCCAAAATCAAGCAAGCCATCGGCCAGGACCCTGCGTAACTCACCTTCGGACTGACATTAGTTAGCGGACATTGAACAGCGGTGTGTATTTCCAGTACAGCTTTTCTGGCCGAGGAAATTTGGTGCAAAGGAGAGGAGTGCGCCAGAAGGGAGTCGAACCCCTAACCCTCAGCTCCGTAGGCTGATGCTCTATCCAATTGAGCTACTGGCGCAAAACGAGTGCGTAGTAAGGAATGTCGAATGTGGAATGAAACTCGGCATTCCCGATTCTCCACTCCGCACGCGGCTGTAGCCCTAAAAGAAAACTCTCTGCACCCAGTAGATGAGGTTGTTATCACTGAGTTAGAGCTACCGTAAGAAGGATACGAAAATTTCAGGGATTTTCAAAGTTTTCTCCGCTCTTAGGTGACTCACGTCTACACCGCTGATCATTCTACCACGGTTTCCTTACCACACACCGGACAGACAACAAAGAGAGCCCTTCGCTCCACATTCTCTCCACGTCGTCAAAGCCGAGATGCAGTACGGAATCAACTTGATCGCGTGCCCTGTCGTGATTGGCGGTAGTTACAGCAAATGGCTTTGAGCACCGCTCGCAGGTAAAATAGTAATCGCCGGTCTCAATGCCTTCCTCCTCCAGAATGCAAATCATCTGAAGTACAACGTGGGAATGGCGAATTCTTTTATTGTCAGCCTCTGGCAGTTCCCTAACGAAGAGCAAATCTTCATGCCCAGGGTTTCGTCGCGCTTTTTGTCGAAGGGTCTTAAGCTCCATTTCCTTTTCTTTCAGCGTCTCCCATGCCTCAAACAAGGTGTCCAAGATTGATTGACCCTCAGGCATGAAATAGCAT
>JACQPT010000076.1 GCA_016207415.1 Ignavibacteriales bacterium | reverse complement strand
TGGGCAATGTCATGCGCCCCGATATTGTGCCGGTTGTAAAAGAAAACCCGACCAACCTCGACCAGGTCGAGGCGATGGTCCAAAAAGGCGAGTTTCCGAAAGAACAATTTGAGGCGTTGAAGGACACCCAGAACGTCCTGGAAAAGCAGATGAGCACGGTGTTCCGCGAGCTGCGCAATATCGAAAAGAAAGTACAGCAATCCCTTGCGGAATTGGAGGAAAAGATTGTGATGCCGGTTGTCATCGATGGGATCCAGGTCCTGAAAGCGACATACGATAATCCCAAAGTCCAGAATTACCTCGAAGAAGTCCGGCAGAATATTCGTGACAACCTCGACCGGTTTCGTCGCCAGCAGTTGCCGCCGGAGCCGGAAGCGCAGCCGGGGGAAGAACCCGAGGTTGACAATTTTCTGGAATTCCAGGTCAACGTGCTTGTCGACAACTCTGAAACGGAGCACGTCCCTATCATTATTGAAACAAACCCGAAGTATAAAAATGTATTCGGCATGGTGGAACGGGAGGTGGACAGAGCGGGAATCTGGCGGACGGATTTCACGCGCATCAAACCCGGCTCCCTGCTGCTGGCTGATGGAGGCTATCTCGTCCTCAACTCGCTCGACACGCTGGTGGAGCAGGGTGTTTGGCAGGACCTCAAACGGACACTGCGCACGGGCAAAATCGAGTTTCACAGCTACGAACCGAGTTTTGGCTTTTCCGCATCGGGGATGAAGCCGGAGCCGATCGGGCTGAATGTCAAGGTTATTATGATAGGCGAGGCCGAGCTGTATTACCTCTTGTATTATCGCGATGAGGATTTCAAGAAAATCTTCAAAATCCGTGCAGATTTTGACTTCGAAATGCCCAACAATACGCAGGCGATCTCTAAATACGTGGGCTTTGTCAAAATGATCTGCGACGATGAGAAGCTTCTCCCGTTTGATGCATCGGCGGTTGCTAAAGTTGTGGAATTCGGCGTGCGTTTGTCCGGAAGGCAGCAAAAACTGTCTACGCGGTTTAACATTCTCGCCGACGTTATTCGTGAGGGTAGTTACTGGGCCTCGAAGTCCAAGGCCGCAAAAGTGACGGACAAAGACATTCGAAGAGCGATCGATGAACGCGTCTACCGCGTGAAACTTGTAGAGGATAAAATCCAGGAAATGATCGACGACGGCACCATCATGATCGACACGGCGGGAGCCGTCGTTGGACAGGTAAACGGCTTGTCTGTGTATGATACGGGCGAGCATTCCTTCGGCAAGCCATCTCGCATTACGGCAAAGACCTCAGTGGGAAAATCCGGTGTTATCAATATTGAACGCGAAGCGGAGTTAAGTGGCCCCACGCACAACAAGGGAGTCGCGATCCTCTCCGGTTACCTGAGGAGCAAGTTTGCTCAGAACAAGCCCCTGGTGATGGATGCGAGCATCACGTTCGAGCAGTCCTATGGCGGTGTTGATGGCGACAGCGCTTCGTCGACTGAAATCTACGCGGTCGTGTCAAGTCTTGCCGGAGTTCCTATTCGACAGGATATTGCCGTCACCGGTTCCGTCAATCAAAAAGGAGAGATCCAACCAATCGGAGGAGTGAACCTGAAGGTCGAGGGGTTCTTTGACGTTTGCAGAGCGAGGGGCTTAACAGGGAAGCAGGGCGTGATGATACCGGTACAGAATGTTCCCGATTTGATGCTGCGCGATGACGTCATTGACGCGGTGAAGAAACGGAAATTCAGCATCTGGGCTGTTTCGTCAGTGGAAGAAGGCATAGAAATACTTACCGGCAAAAAGGCCGGCAGACAAAGCACAAACGGTTCTTTCGAATCTAGGAGTGTGTTTGCTCTCGCTGACGAACGCCTTCGGAAATTCGCTGAAGATTGGAAAGGATTCGAGAGCAAGTAAAACATGGAGACGAATGAAACAAAATGGCTGGTGACGGAATTCGAGCCGGTGAAACGAGCCATGCAGCTCGTTGGTCTCCTGGTTCTAATCCTCGTCATGGGTGTGCTGGGGTACCATTTCATTGAGGGCTGGTCATTCTTTGATTCGCTCTACATGACCGTGATTACCCTCGCAACAGTCGGCTACGGGGAGACGCATCCGCTCTCGCTGCCCGGTAGGGTGTTTACCATAACGCTCATCATGGGAGGCATGGGGATTATTCTCACCGCGCTGACGGAGATTACCGTTTTTGTTGTTGAAGGCGAAATGACTGGTTTTATAAGGAGAAGGAGAATGAATCAACTCATCGGAAAACTCTCGGGCCATCATATCCTGTGCGGCTCCGGGAAAACGGGGCAACATGTGTTAGAGGAACTGCTGAGAACGAAACGAAAATGCGTTGTCATCGAATCGGACCCCGAGAAAGCCAAGAAACTTTCGGATGCGAAGATCCTTGTGATCGAAGGCGACGCAACCGAGGATGACATTCTTACGGCAGCGGGGATCGAAAGAGCCGCCGGCATCGTTACAACCTTGCCGACTGACAGGGATAATCTCTTCGTTGTCATCACGGCGCGCGGGATGAATCCGGGGTTAAGAATTATTTCTAAAATTGAAGATATCAGTGCGAGGGACAAGTTCCTGCGGAGCGGCGCGAACGCCGCAATATCGTCGAATTACATCGGAGGACTCAGGATGGCATCGGAACTCATACGTCCCCAGACAACGAATTTTCTGGACACCATGCTCAGGGATAACTCAGCACTTCGCGTGGACGAGGTTGTTGTGGGACAGTCGTCGAAGCACGCGGGCAAAAGCCTTGAGGCCTTTGATGAGCTTCATTCATCGGGCGTCGTGTTGCTGTCCCTCATTCGAAGCGGCGCCTATCAGTTTAATCCTCGTCCCGACACAAAACTTCAATCCGGAGACACGTTGATCATGATTGGAAACCCCGAGCAAATTAGCGTTGTGAGGTCCGAAGTTCTATAACCGGAGAAAGTGACACATGAAAAAAACTGTTCACTGGGTATTGATTTTTTTGCTGCCGGTTGCACTTTTTGCGCAAACAGGGACGCTTGTTGTTCTAAACAAAAGCGACAACACGGCAAGCCTCATCGATTGTGCCTCGAAAACTCTCCTTGCCACAATTCAGACGGGTACCGGTCCGCACGAGGTTGCTGTTTCTCCAGATGGAAAAACTGCTGTCGTCTCAAATTATGGAAACCGCCAGGGTCCCGGGAGCTCATTAACGGTGATCGATGTGGCGTCGCGGAAGAAGTCCAAAGATATTGACCTCGGAGAATACAAAGCCCCGCACGGAGTCGCATTTTTCTCCGACGGGAAACGGTTGGCGGTAACCACTGAACGGAACAAAACACTTCTTGTGGCGGATATCGATAAGGGAGAAGTCGCAGGAGCAATTTCCACAGACCAGGAAGTCTCGCACATGGTCGCTCTTACGAAAGATGACACTCGGGCTTTCGTTGCCAACATAGGCTCCGGTTCTATGACGGCAATCGACTTACAATCAATGAAGAGACTGGCAAGCATCGCAACGGGTGCCGGAGCCGAAGGCATCGACATTTCGCCCGATGACGGAGAAGTATGGGTCACCAACCGGGCCGCGAACACAGTCTCCGTGGTCGATGCAAAAGAACTGAAGGTCACTGCCACACTCGAATCCAAGGATTTTCCCATTCGGACAAAGTTCACGCCCGATGGTCGCTATGCTCTCGTTTCCAACGCCCGTTCGGGCGATGTAGCTGTCTTCGACGCGAAATCGAAAAAAGAGGTTCGCCGCGTGAAAATGGAGCTGAGCGTCGTCAATGACGTGGATAAGCGCTTGTTCGGCACTCAATTCGGTACAAGCCCGACGCCGATTGGTATTCTGATCCCACCGTCAGGGACGCACGCGTACGTTGCAAACAGCAACGCGGACCTTGTGACTGTCATCGACCTGAATGAATGGAAAGTTGTTGACCGCATTCAAACAAGAAAGGAGCCGGACGGATTGGGTTATTCACATCTGGTGTTGACTGATTAGGTTGCACGAATAACAGACTTCGGAACTCGAAACAAAATCAAATTTAGAAGGGAACAACAAATGGGAAAAGGCAACAGACGCTCAAAACGCGGTAAGATCTGGCGAGGGACGTACGGCAAATACCGGCGGAAAAAGAAAATCAGCAGGAAACAAACGAAAAAAGCCTCTCCGCCGGCTCAATAAAACACAAAGGCGGCTTTCTTACAGAAGGCCGCCCTTTAAAACAAACATCATACGTTGTTTGCTACATCGCCATCTTCACGCTTTTGATCATGATGCCCTGCACGCCACCGCTCGTGCGCACATACCCAGTCGCCTCAACCGAGTGTGAGATGTGATCCATAAGTATCGCGTTCGGTCCCTTCTTGTGGTCGTCAGGGAGTAAAGACACATACAGCTTTCCGTCTGCGGTGAGGATTCCAAGCGAACCGCCAGCCTTTGCACAGGCTTCCGCACAAGCTTTGTGGTCGTCCCCTTTTGCTCCGCCCATCACGTAACAGGCAATATCAACCACTTCGCCCTTGACGGTTACTTCTTTTTCGGACTTCTTCTGGGCGTACACAGTCGCCGTCACTGCGAACAGAAGTCCGGCCAACAACACGAGATGTCTTTTCATAAGACTACTCCTTTGAGAGTTAGTGATTCCGTGAAGAAACGAGGTGAATGAGAGTCGAAAATTCAACCTCTCTAACTCTTTTTTGATGTCCGAAGTTCCCAGTCTCAAATTCGTTTGCTCTTGTATCTTGTGTACCACGGCTGTGTCTTTTTCCAGAAACCAAAGCTTCCAGTCCCCGGAAATACCTGCGTCCGCCGAATTTCGTGGAAATCATCAGTAAAACGGAGAGGTCCTGAATCGCCGGCAACGGCAAAGGTGTAACTCTCCTCAGCGACGAGCCGTTTTGCGGTCCCGTCGAGCAGACCATACGGATATGCGAAGGAAACGGCCTCGTAGCCTGTCAGGTCTTCCACAAAAGCCTTCGATTCACGCAGTTCTCTGCGAAGTTGTTGTTCCGGAGTTCCCGGAATTCGGAGGTGTGAAACTGTATGTGAACCGAATTCCATTTGATGACGCGCCATTTCTCGCACCTGTGTCGGCTTCAAAAGTGGGACCTGAGGCTCGTCGGGGTCCCAAAAATTCGTCCGTCTTTTTTTGTCCGTAACAAGGAAAATGACAGCGTGAAAACCAAATTCCTGGAGAATGGGAAAAGCAATGCGATAGTTGTCTTCATAACCGTCGTCGAAGGTAAGGATAATCGGTTGGTTGGGCAAAGGGGCCTCGCGGTGCGCAAACCTAAGATACTGAGTGAATGTTATCGGCGTGTATCCTCTTATAGCAAGGGAAGTCATCTGGCGACGGAATTGTTCCCGGGTCACCCACAGGCCGTGCCTTGAGTCCGCCGGGGGATTTTCCACCACGCGATGGTACATCAGGACGGGAACAAAGCCCGGAGAAGCCTCCTTCACCACGGCGCGTTCATATACCTCTTGCACTCGTGTACCGATGATCTTCACATCATAGTGCGAAGATGCAAGCCGCTGGAGCGCAACGTTGGGCTTGCGTTTAGCATCCTTCATCAATTCAACAAGCTCTTTCGACACAAGGCCGGAGTCGGCTTGCCGGAACATGCCGGTATCCCCAAAGTTTGTTCTCGCAAACAGGTCAAAGGTCTCTTCCGTAATGCGGCCGTGGTAGTTCGTTTCGCCGAAGGCTATCGTTGGCTTACCGGCGAGGAGTGACTCCACAGCTACGCGACCGGATGCAATGATGACGTCGGCAGCACGGAGATACGACGCAATATTGGGCTGAAACTCTTTGAGAATGACGGTCTTCCTTCCCAGTTGCTGGTTGGCGGACTCGATGAGGGCTGGGATATCGTTCGGCACTTTCAGCCCACCCACGACGCAAAGGACGCAGCCTGTTATTTTCTCGACTTCCGGCAAGACTTGAGAGACAAGGAAACGAACGACGTCTCCTTTGGGGCCCGTCAATCTTCCGACAAACAAGACCACCTTCGTTTTTTCCAAGACGCCAAAAAGGTCGATCTTCCCTGCAGATTTTTTCTTACTCCTCCAGGTTTCAAGGTCGATACCGTTTGGGATGACTTCTATCTCTTCCACACGGAGGCCAAGTTCCTTCACGAGATGGTCTTTCAGACTTTCAGAAACCGCAATCACGTGGCGGCCGTAGACGCTGAAGAGCGTGCTGCTGAAATGCAGATGCTGGCGGCCATGGACGCTTGAGACAAACGGCGTTCCTGTGAGGCGAGTTGCCATCATCGATACCCAACTGGCTGCCCGCGAGTGAGCATGGACGACATGGATGTCGTGTTCGCGAATCAGTCGGATTAGAGAGGCAATGTTTTTTGCTCGCTGGAGATACGATCGTTCTCCGATGGAGAGTTGAATGACAGGAGCATCCGTGGGTGTATGAAGTGTATCGGAAACGAAAATCGGATGGTTGCCATGACGCCGTTGCTCTTTTGCAAGGGTCACGGCGTACACTTCCGCCCCCGTAACCTCAAACTGCGAGAGAACATGCAGAATATTCATGCTCCAAGGTGAGGATTTTTGCCAAAAAAGAAAAGCGGCTCTGAAAGCTCAGGGTCGCTTTTCATACGTCGAAGCGAAAGGGATGCGTCAGTCTTTCTTCGGCATTGATTTGTCTTTTTTCTCCATCATCTCACCCTACTTCTCCATCATCTCGCTCTTCTTTTCCTGGGCAAGAACAACTTGGGCGGCGGCGAGCGCTACGAAAACTACAGCGATTTTTTTCCTAAAAGAACTCCTGAGATATGGAAAATTGTGAAATGACGGTGAAACGTAAAATTTTGTGATGGGCAACCTACAGAACCTCAGCGTCAAAATCAATTATTCCATCGATTAATTTTTCTCAACCTTCTCCGTCGCGACAATTACGAAAATGCTTTGCTGTCCGATGTTTCTTGTGTGACGAAGCTTAGGGTCTTTGTGATCGCATCCGAGAACGTCCCGGGGTCGACAAGGAGGCTCAAGACGAGGCAACCCTCGATGCCGAGGGAATAGAAATAGCCCGGATGAAAAAACGTATGGAAGGATTGAAGAAAGTGTTCGCACCACTCTTCGTCCGTCCGCGTCCCCGGCAATCGCAGGATTGCGTTCCAGCCGGCCTCACAGCGAAAAAGCGAGACGCCTGCAGCGGCCGAGACAGCAGACTGAAGGGTTTTGAAGTTCGTGATGACCCTGTCGCGAATGTGATCCGTCAGAGCTGAGTGACGTTGAAGCAAATCTGGAAGAGCGAGTTGAATTGCGGTATGCACGGAGAGATACGTATCGGCAATCAGCTCAAGTCTCTTGAGCGCTTCGTTCCGCAGGTCGCTAGGGCCCGAAATCACAATCCAGGAGAGCTTCATTTGAGGAAGGCCGAGGAGCTTTGAGATACCGCCGAGAGTAAATGTCAGAACTGGCTGCGAAGTTGCAAATGTCCCCGCCCGCCGATGCGCGACCCCAAAATCAAATTCGGCGAACACCTCATCTACGATAAGGCTGAGCTTTTTTTCGCCCGCAAAGCGCACGATGGCTTGCTTCTCGTCCTGTTTCACGTAAGAACCTGTGGGATTGTTCGGGTGTACGAGGATCAAAGCCCTCGACTCTCTCGTTTGCGCCTTCAGTGAATGGATATCGATATGCCACTCTCCGTCATAGGACAAACTATAGGGATTCGGACGCGCATCGTTCAACTGACAAAGGTAATCGAACAACGGATAGCTCGGTTGAGGTACGAGGATGGAATCACCAGCATTGCACAAGAGTTTGAAGAGGAAGGAATACGCTTCGCTGGTGCTGGCCGTCAGAAGGATTTGCTCGGGGTCGAGATGAACATCTTTACCTGAATAGTACTCGCAAACAGCTTCTCGTGCTGTCAGCAAGCCCTTTGGGTCGGGACGATATTGAAGTGAATGAACATTGGCGAGCGCATCGAGGATACCGCGGGAATCGTAGCGAAATCCGCAGCTTGTCGGGTTTGATTCAGGTCGACGATCGGATCGCCATTTTGGCGTTTTTGTTCGAGAAGGCGTGCGAGGCGGTTTGGAAGGAGATTCCAATTGGTGCGGGAGGAGAACATGCTGGTTAATTGGTGAAGTGAAGATAGTTCATGGGTTAATTGAATGATTTCGGCTCGGGACATAGACCAATTACCCAATGACCAATTTACCAGAACTATGTTTCGACGAGTTCAGCCTTTTTTCTCGACATCCTGTTTCGCTCATTGTGGTCCAAATACTTTTTCCGCAGCCGGATCGACTTTGGAGTCACTTCCACATATTCATCATCACCGATCCATTCGATTGCCTGTTCGAGCGTCAGGAGACGGGGCGGCTCGAGACGCACGGCTTCGTCGGAACCCGAAGCGCGCATGTTGGTGAGGTGTTTTGTCTTGGACACATTCACGACCATATCCTGCTCGCGTGAGTTTTCGCCCACGATCATCCCTGCGTAAACTCGTATCCCTGGCTCGACAAAAAAGGTGGAGCGATCCTGCAGTTTCCACATGGCATACGCAACGGCGACACCGTCTTCCAGGGCGACGAGCGCTCCGCGAGTTCGGTGTGAAAGCTCGCCTTTGAACGGCTCATAGCCGTGGAAGTTGTGGTGCAGGATGCCAGTCCCCTTCGTTTGAGTCATGAATTCTGACCGAAAACCGATCAGTCCGCGCGCCGGCACGGTAAACTCCAGGCGTGTGTTTCCGTGGACTTGCACCATGTTCTTGATCTCGCCTTTCCGCTGGCCGAGGTTTTCCATGACCGTTCCCACGAACTCGTCGGGGACGTCAATGATAACGTGTTCCATGGGTTCCGAAAGAACATCGGCGATTCGTTTGTAAATGACCTCAGGGCGCGAAACCTGGAATTCATATCCCTCCCGACGCATGGTTTCAATGAGAATGGCAAGATGGAGCTCTCCGCGCCCGCTGACTTTGAACACGTCGGGCGAGTCTGTAAGCTCAACTCGTAAGCTGACATTCGACCTAAGCTCGCGGGCAAGACGCTCGCCGAGGTGCCTCGTGGTGACGAATTTTCCTTCCTGGCCGGCAAACGGGGAGTTGTTGACGATAAAATTCATCGAGAGTGTCGGTTCTTCGATCGAGACAAACGGCAAGGGGCGAGGGTCGGATGCGTCGGCGATGGTCTCGCCGATGTCGACGTCTTCCATACCCGCAAGCGCTATGATTTCTCCGGCGCTCGCCTCATTGACCTCAAGTCGCTTCAATCCGTAGAATGTATAGATTTTCGTCACCCGAGCATCTTCAATCGAACCATCATGGTGCACGACTTTCATAGGTGCGTTCAAACGGATTGTTCCCCTCAGAATTCTTCCAATCCCAAGCCTGCCGAGGTAATCGTTGTAATCGATGGTGGTCACGAGCATCTGAAAAGCGGCGTCCTTCTCCCCTTGCGGCGGAGGCACTCTGCCGACAATAGCCTCGAACAACGGCTGCAGGTTGGCGCTCTCATCCTCCAACTCTTTTTTTGCAATCCCTTGTTTTGCGATGGAATACACGGAAGGGAAATCCAGTTGTTTTTCGTTTGCTCCCAGCAAAAGGAACAACTCAAAGATTTCGTCCAGCACTTCATGCGGGCGGGCGTCTTTCCTGTCGATCTTATTGATGACCACGATAGGCTGAAGGTTGAGCTCAAGGGACTTTTTCAGAACGAATTTGGTTCCCGGCAACGGACCTTCTGCTGCATCAACGAGCAGCAGAACGCCGTCCACCATACGGAGTGTTCGTTCAACCTCGCCGGAGAAATCGGAGTGACCTGGCGTATCCACGATGTTGATCTTGATCTCGTTCCCGCTGTCCGGAGATTTGTAAACCACGGCTGTGTTCTTTGCCAGGATGGTGATCCCGCGTTCCCGCTCCAGCTCGTTGGAATCCATCACACGAGTGACGAGTTCCTGATTTGCGCGGAATGTCCCCGTCTGGCGCAGCATGTGGTCCACCAGCGTGGTCTTGCCATGGTCGACGTGCGCAATGATGGCGATGTTTCGTATGTCGTCGCGGTGCTTCAACGTATTGTCACAGAAGTTCGATCAGAAAAAAAATTGCCTCAGCCAAATTCTCTGAGGCAATACCAAGATACGAATATTCTTAATAAAACGAAAACAGGCCGACTCTTGTTGCCAGAATCGGCCTGATTTCGGCAAAAAGCCTTGTTAGATGATAAACATTACACCAATACTTGCGGAGTTGTACTTCGACCAGTTGTAATCGGCGTTGATGTTGACGATGAGAACTTTGATACTCAATCCTGCGGTGATCCGGGTTTTGTTCTCCCCATTAAGTTCAAACTCGATCTTCTGAGGAATGTCACCCGCCGGTGTGTCAGCAATAAAATCGTATGTAAACTTCATCGATGAGGATTCGATCAAAAAGCCGGCGTAGGGTGTGAGGTTCAGGAACCCCCACCCGAGTCGTTTGCTTGCATTGACTCCAAATGCAGTTGCACTTGCCTTGAAAACTGGGCTAGCCTCAAGAGACTGGGTAAAGAAGCTGGCTGAAATCTCTAACGGCAAAATATCGCCAAACCATACGCTTGGATTATGCTGAACGCCGAAACCGAAGTACTTGTACTCGAGGCCAAGGTCTTCATCTTTGAATGAGGGTAAATATCGAAATGTGAATTGGCTTCCCAACACAGTTCCGAAAGTTAATTGTGGGGAGAACAAAGGAATGGCCCTAAGGTCACCCTCTTTAAAAAGACCTGTCGCTCCAATGGGAATCAGGCTTTGAGGGATGGTAAAAACCGTGTCCTGAGATGGATTCCGGGGATTCGGAACTTGAAATTGTCCGCCGCTGAATCTCGTCTTTACAGTGTCATCTCTATTCCCTGCCAACGTCGGCCCTGAAAAACCGACAGTAAAAGATTTCCCCCGGATAGCGTTGATAAGAGACATCTGAATTTGAGCTTTTTGCGCGCTTGAAAACGAATTGTATTGCTGGTCGGTGTATACGAATTCTGTCAAAAGATAAGCCTCCGTCGAATCAAAACTGAATGTTCCATTATTACTGAATGTCGTATTCTCATCTTTGAAGAAAGTTCCCATGGCAACAACACCGATTTCAAGATCGAAGCCGAAAATCGTTGAGCGAGGAGACCTGTGAAACCAACCAGAGTTTTGGTTTGCACCAAAACCGGATACAGCTGGCGCGACGTACGCCCTCGCAGCATCGCCGGTCAACTGTTCAAGTGTTTCTTTGAGACTCTTATTTTGAGCTTTAAGAACTGATGCGATGCCAAGCGCAGTTATGAGTACAACAAAAACAAAACGCTTCATGGAAATTCCTCCCAAAAAATTTGTGATTTGATCTCGCGGGGACGGGGATTCAATGATAATCGATAAGGAGCTCAGATGCAAGCGATATTAGCCTTCGGTGTAGGAATGTGTGCGCCGCGTCAACTTTTTTGCCTGGTGAAGTAAGAAGAAAAAACTTTTGCAATGTCGTCAAGGTCTTTCTTCAACGAAAAACGGACGGCATCCCCAAAGGTATTAAGAACAATTAATGCGTTGACGTTCGCGTCGTAGCCCGATGCCTTCGACAGCCTGTTCCACAACCCTTTGTTCACTCTCGAAATTTCTTTGTACAGGTCTGTCAGCTTTTCCATACTCCAATCCGGCTGGTCTCCGCGCCGAAAACGAAAATACTGAGCGACGAGATACATTGAAATGGACCGGTAGACGCTTTCCATGGCGCTGGCAAACGGCAGATGGAATCGCACCATGGGTCGGAGGTTGTCCAGGACCGGACAGTTGCTCGTGACCATGTAAATCCCCATGACCGAACCGAGTCCATCCTGAACGGATGTTTCCTGGGCGTATGTCCGCTCGGGAGCTTCGACCACAACCCAGGTTTTGTCATGCGAGGTGGAGAACTTGAACTCCTCGACAAGATGCGAGAGGTTTAATGCGACGGGACAGTATTCCACGCTGTCGTCGAGAGGGCAGTTCTCGCACTGATTGAATTTCAGCTTTGTCCACGGTGGCGGGGTTGGGTTTGGACTGCGAAGAAGCTCGAGCGTCTCCGGATGCAGCATGACCTCGAATTTCTTTTCGACTCCGTCATCGAATTGAAACTTGTAGACGAACCGCAAGACATTGGCTGGGTGGTCGGGCATCGATCTTTTAGGGGGGCCAGATGGTAAGAAGATAGGAGATGAAATTCGAAATTCCAACGATGATTTCCAACAGCGTGGTCGTCTCAGACGAGGATCCCTTTGCTTCCGTGCCGGGTTTTCGTTATTTTTTGGCACCTCCCTTGCTGCAAGAGTGCAAAAATCTTTTGCGGTAGGGGTGAGCTGTTTTTTGTCATTGAAAAAGAATGCATATGGGACACGGAATACCAAATCCTGAAACGATGAAGTGATGATTACGGAGATTAAGCGAAAGGTTTTTCGGTCGTACCCGATGGAAGCGCTCCGGCAGCGGATGAAATCCTTGAAGAAAGGCGAGACTCTTCATGTTCGGGGTGTGAGCGGGTCGTTTATGGCTTTTGTTATTGCGCGCCTTTTCGAGGAGCAGAAGGTACAGGTACTTCTCGTTGTCGCCGACGACGACAGGGCCGAAGAATTGCGGGATGATTGTGCTGTGCTGCTGGGCGGGGAAAATGTTTTTCTGTTCGCTCACGGACAAACACATGACGCAAAGCTCCTCGACATGAGTGCCCCGATTGCACGCGTTGAGACATTGAAGGCCTTGTCTGTTCAAGAGCCCGTCGTTGTCGTTGCCTCTGGAAGCGGCCTGGCGTCAAAGGCTCCCACCCGCGCACAATTCGCGGAGCGCCTCCTCGCGGTCGAAGCAAACAAAGAGTATCCTTTCGAAAATTTTTTGAAACAACTTGCCACGCTAGGCTTCGAGAAAAAAGAATTCGTCGAAGAATACGGCGATGTCGCCGTGCGGGGGGGCATCGTGGACGTTTTCCCGTTTGTCGGAGAAAATCCCCTCCGCATAGAATTCTGGGGAGATACCGTCGAATCCATTCGGGAGTTCGACGTGCTCTCGCAGCGCTCGATCCGCCAGCTGCAAATGGCAACTGTTGCGGGAGGACTCTCGGACAACCCTGCCTCGCCCCTTTTTGAATATCTTCACGATGAGGCCGTCGTGATCTTTGATGAGCCCGTGATGATCCAGAAAGAAATCGAGGAGCTGCAATCCGAAGGAATAGAAAACATCTTTGACTGGAAGTATCTGCAAAAATACGCAGATGGCCTCCGCTGCATCATACATTCCTCGCTCAGCCCTTCGGTTGCACAAGGCATCGATTTTGGCTCTACAACACAGGCTGCGCTCAGTGGCAGTGTCAAACTTCTGCGGGAACATATCTCGGTCCTGCGCACAAAAAGATATGAGCCTGTCCTGATGTGTGACACAGAGGAAGAAGCGGCGAGGCTCAAGGATCTTTTTGAATCTCCTTCTCCGGAGGAGTTCCAAGCTCCGCCGTTGTTGTCGCTGGCGTTCCATTCTGGTTTTACTTTTCCGGCTGCCAACATTGCTGTTATTACCGAGCATGAATTCTTTGGCCGGAAAAAAAGGCGAGGGAGTTCGCGAAGACCAAAATTCAGGGGGTTCTCTCAAAAGGAGATCTCTCAGCTGAAGCGGGGTGATTTTGTTGTTCATGTGGATTACGGCATCGGCAAGTTTCAGGGCCTCCAGAAGATCAAAGTGCGCGGCACTGAACAAGAGGTCATGAAGGTTTTGTATCTGGAGAACGATGTGCTGTATGTAAACCTGAATTTCATCAACCGTGTTCAGAAGTATTCGTCAAAGGAAGGCCATGTTCCAGCCTTGACCAAACTTGGCGGCCCCGACTGGGAAAGGCTCAAATCGCGAGCGCGCAGGAAGATCAAAGACATTGCCAGAGACCTCGTGAAGCTCTACGCACGACGAAAGCATGAAAAGGGCACAGCGTTCTCAACGGACACCGCATGGCAAAAAGAAATGGAAGCGTCGTTCATCTACGAGGATACGCCTGATCAAGCCCGGGCAACTCTGGACGTCAAAAAGGACATGGAACACACGGCACCCATGGACCGGCTCGTGTGCGGAGATGTGGGCTTCGGAAAGACAGAAATCGCTGTGCGCGCGGCATTCAAGGCAGTTATGGACGGAAAACAGGTCGCCGTCCTCGTGCCAACGACGATTCTGGCACAACAGCATTTTAACACGTTCGTTGACAGGCTCGGCCGTTATTCCGTGAGAGTCGAGTGTCTATCACGTTTTAAAACCAAGAAGGAGCAAAGAGGAATCATCGAGGGTCTCAACGATGGCCGCGTGGATATCGTCATTGGAACGCACCGACTTTTGTCTCAAGACGTCCACTTCAAGGACCTTGGACTCCTCGTTGTTGACGAAGAACATCGATTTGGAGTTACATCGAAGGAGAAACTAAAGGCGATACGTGCGTCTGTGGATACGCTGACATTAACAGCGACCCCGATTCCGAGGACATTGCAGTTTTCACTCATGGGCGCGCGCGACCTTTCGCTCATCAATACACCGCCACGCAATCGACTTCCCATCATCACTGAAATCGCGCGATTCGATTTCAAATTGATCCGCGAGGCTATCCTCAAGGAGATCCACCGTGGCGGACAGCTATACTTCATCCACGACCGGATCCAGAATATTGAAGAAATGCAGGCCCTCCTGGAGGAACACGTTCCGGAAGCGCGATTTCATATTGCGCACGGACAGATGAAGGGTCATGAGCTTGAAAAGACGATGATGTCGTTTTTGGAAAAGAAATTCGACGTCATGATTTGCACAAAAAT
>JACQPT010000075.1 GCA_016207415.1 Ignavibacteriales bacterium | reverse complement strand
GGTCGATATTGGCAAGCTGAGACGGGAGTTGGGGCTGGAGTAGGAAAGCAGATGATGGAGAGTGGATGATGGAGGTTGAGTTTGCGCCCGGTTCCGTCCGGGCTTCTATGTGTTTAGCCATCACTTGGAGTCCGCAAACAGGCAGAGTTCGAGGGCGTGGATGTGCCGGTCCTTCGCCCCTTCGCCAGGCTCAGGGCTTAGGACAAGTGCGGCAAAGTCTGGCGCCGGCTCATTGAGGGTATCGGGCGGCTATTTGACCCAGTTCATGACTTTGAGGCCCGGGACGCGCTTGAAATGTCGAACATCGTTTGTGACAAGGATCAGTCCGCGACTTGCTGCCTGGGAAGCAATGGCAATGTCGAGGTCGGCCAGGGTGTCTCCTCTGGATTGGAGGATGGCCTTCAGTTTGCCGAATTGTTCTGCATCGCGCTCATCAAACGGGACCGTTGAGAAGGGAGTAAGGAACAAATGCAAGGCTTGGAGGTTCGTTTGCCTGTACGCCTCATCGCTCTCATGGCATCCGTAAAAGATCTCAGCGACAGCAATAATGGAGATCCCGACACTCTCCGCTGGAATCGACTTCAATCGTGCGATAACTTTCCCCGGTTTCCTGTTGATGAGGTAAACGCAGAAAGTGGTATCAAGGAGGTATTTCACGGCTTACTCTTCAGGTCACGTCCGCCTTTGAAGAAATTCGCGCTGAAGAGATCGAGGCCATTTTGAAACTGCACCCATGCATCATCCTTTTCCAGCAAAGCCACTCCACCGGGGATTTTCTTGATGAGCGCTTCTTTTCCGCGCATCCGGTATCGAGCCGGGATCCTCACAGCCTGACTCCCTCCGTTCTTGATGATTTTTACCGTATCCATGCGTTTCTTTCTGTGGTATTTTTCTGTATATACATAATTTGTCTTTAAGAAGCAAGTGCGGCAAGTCTGGCGCCAACTTGTCCCGACGCTTTTTGTCGGGAAGGCGCCACTTTTCAAATGAGTGCTTGTGAGTGAGTCCCGCCAAAAGGTGAAGCATGGCGGGTAAAGTTGCGGCGTCCGTGCTACAATAAAAAGCTATGAAGAAAGCACGGTCACCGCACACGAACGAACAGGCACAAGTCTACTGAAGGGGTGTGGGGAGGGAAGACGTCAGTTACTCCTGTTGCGTAGCCCGAGCAGACCACAATTCGTTGAGGTCAGCTTTGTCAGCCTCGTAAAATCTTGTCGGCAAAGGCAAGGAAGAAGCCAGAGAGCAGTTGTAGTCATCGACTAATAGAAGGATTTCTGTTAGGTCGTGACGTTTTGCTTTATCTAACTCTTCACACTTATCAAGAATCAAAGAGCATTCTTTTCGGAGTTCTCGGAATCTCAGCGCCATGTACGTCAGATCTCCAGTTGCCCAGAAAGACAGAAACGGAACAGTTACCATTGTAAAAGTTTTCAAAACAACCGCGTCAGCATCTAAGTTGACTAATGAGAGGATGAGAAAAATAACAGCGACGCAACTCCCGAGCGCCAAGGATGTAAGAATTTTGAACGCTCGTCCCGCAATATGTTCTGTGTAGAAGCAACTTTCAGAAAGGATTTCCAGGAGCCTTTCTGGACCCTGTGGCAATCTCGAGGCATAGTAGGTGCCGATGTATGGCGGCTCCTCTGTTGATTTGTTGCCCCTTGAAGCAATACGCTTCAGCTGAAGGTTCGAGAGTCGGATTTTTAAGCCATCTTGCAGGAGGCTGAGCCGTCGAATACGCTCCGCAAGTGAAAAATCATGCATTGATTTTTCACGCAAACCGAATGCGATCATCTGAGCAAACAAGAGAAGAATTGGGACGATGGCGCTTTTCTGTTCTATCGGATCGACAGAACTTAGAAAGCTTATCAGCACAACGCCTAGATTGCATAAGATGCTGTACCTTAACCAGCGTTTGCTTGACGCAAACTGTTGCCGCATTAGTTGGATCAAGTCAGATGATCTATCCATATAACGGGAATCTGTTATAGAATACAAGATTCCAAAGTCTCTTTGCTTCTATCGTCTTACCTTTTGCCTCAGCTTCAAGTGCACGAAATGCTCGGTCGCAGGCATTGGAAACGGACGTTAATAAGTCGGATCTCTGAGGTTCAGTCTTGGTTGCTGGAATTATGCCTGATATACGAAGGGGGTCACGCAAAGGTCGGCATTGCCTCTCGGCGAGCAGGTTGAACAATTCAGCAAGACATTGTGCGTAACTCTTTGGACCGACGCAGATGCCCTCAGATGCCAATAGCAATTCGATGTGAAATGAGGAGAGAGGAACTGGAGGTATGCGCGACGACCTCCAGAATTTTAGAAGCTGAACCGTTCGAGCCAACTTTGATATACTCGCATCATCGGCTTCATTAAAGTATCTGCCGTGCATCTCCGGGCTTGTTG
Source organism: Ignavibacteriales bacterium (assembly GCA_016207415.1). Lineage (GTDB taxonomy): Bacteria > Bacteroidota > Ignavibacteria > UBA10030 > UBA10030 > JACQPT01. The sequence goes on along the minus strand of JACQPT010000075.1, from coordinate 9,370 downwards.
GTAACCAAGTGCCTGTTCCGTCCGGAATGGAAAAAACGGGGTAACTGTGGCCGTTTGTTTGGTCCATTCCTTCAAAGAAAGCTGGAACAACATCGACAGCAACACTTCCAGCGGAGAATCTGAGAACAAGAGCCTGCTGGTCCCTTCTCACCGCTGTTTGTTGAAAGCGCCCCGTGAGCCAAAGTCTTACTCTGTTTAGCAATGTCCGCGAATCTATATATCGACCGCCCCAGCGTGCATCATCTCGTGAAAAAACTGTTAGGAAATCTATGTCGCTGAATCTCCGAACAGCTGTTCCCTTGGAATGACTGCCGATGCGACTGAATTTCACAAGCTTGAATTGCTTTTCAAGTCTTGATTTAATCGAAGCCGCATGCGACTCGGCTTGTTGGAGTTCTGACTCCAATGGTTGTATGCGCTCCAGCAAGGTCGAAAATGAATTTGAAATGCTCATCGTTACAAATGTGATTTTAAGGAGAATCGCACTACCTGAAATCTCGAAACTTTCCTACGGGTGCGTTGCGGTAGTCCATTCCCAGCGCATGAAGAACCATTCGCTCCACCAATGCTGCAGCCCGATTATTTTCGGCAATCACTTCGGCAAATTCCCCAGGATCAGGATAATTACCTTGATGAAATCATGTTGTTCCGAAATGTCGTTATCTTGAAATCAGCTCTAACTTCATCTGAGAATATATCTTCTCTTCTCGCGTACGCATACAAATCAGCCCATTCAATATTCTCTTCCTCACATGCCAGGACCAGTTTCCTGCTGAATCCCATGTATTTTCGATCTGATGTTCTCTCTCCGGAGAGAATTTTCAAGAGCATATCAAGACAGGAGTGCCAGTAAATCAGTTCGGTGTCCACGGGTTGGTCCGGCTTTGCCGCTACGAGTAGCTGTTTGATCGCTTTATCGAGTTCAAGTCTTTTCTGGTCTGACAAGGCTAGGTATTTTTCTACCAGAGTCGGCACAAGGTCGCGATACTCCTTTGAGTGCCTTTCAATGTAATCGTTCCTTCTATACTCCCAGGTTGGGATCCACTTATAGACACTGCTTACTATTCCTTTGCCATTTGTGCTTCTTGCATCGATCTCGCCATAGAACCAGTAGACAAATCTGTTTTCAAGAAATGAAATGATGTGGAGATAGTTCTCAAGAATGTTTTCTGCTGAGGTTTTAAGCTTCTCAATATCGATATTGTCGCCACTCATAGAGATTGTAACTTTTGTTTGGTCTCTCACAGTGACCTCACCATCCTCATCTTCTTCGAAAACCAATCCCGGATAAAAAACGAGTTCTCCGATGACTGTTTGATAAGAGTGCGAGTCACTTTTCCACAGAGGCTTATTTTGATTCGTCCAGTCATCATAGCCAAACAAAAGCCCTTTCATATCGTGGAAAACCTTCATTCTCCTTCTTTTGAACATTTCAACAGGTGTGAGATAGTACATAAATGAAGCGGTGACGAGTGGATCCCTGTTTAGATAGAGATTCTGTCGATAGCCGTCGATTCTGAGACTCCCTATCCTGTCTGAAGCTCCTGTTATCTGTCCTGAGCTTGCCGTACCGCTAAACGTGATTTCTTCGTCCTCCGCAGAGTACTCGAATGTGATCTCCTTGCCCATGAAATCCTTCATAAATCTGAAAGTATTCGTTCCGTCCAAGTCGTAGATGTCTGCTTTCATATTGGACGGTTCCAGAGCGTTTAGATGAACCTCGCAGCGTACATTCTCGAGCCTGTGAGCATCCGTCTTAAGAGCTCCGTAAAGAACGCGGTTCTTGGCAGTATCTTTCATTTTTTCAAAAGGAAATCATAACCGACTGCTATTGAAGGAATTATTTAGGCCTCCGATGCTTGGTCTTGTCGACCAGTATGTACTTTTCCCCGGCTTTGCGGGTCGGTGGTAGTGGTTCTCCCTTGGTCACTGTCCGCTCGTCTCCTGTCCGTCCGCCCCTCGTTCCCAACCTCTCATACTGGCCAGACTTCGGTGCTATTTCACCTGGTTTGAATTTCTTTCCCATTGCATTTCTCCTTTCAAGTGAAATTTGTTCTTAAAATGGCAACTCATCAGTTTTGATTTCTTCTTCCTCCGCAGCTGCCGGCAATTCCAATGCCTTGACCTCTGGGAGCGACCTGCCAATGATCCCTTTTAGATCACCGTAGAGACCGGCAGTGTTTTCAAGGACCTTACCAATCTCCTTCTCTCGCTGTGCCCAGATTTTGTTCATGGACTTTTTCTCCCCTTCCAATCCTTCCCTCATCGAGCTGAACGCATCAACAATTGCCTGGATGCGGTGTTCGAACTCGGGGCTGCACAGATACCTGTATACGAGTTCCCTTTTCTCTGATTTCCCGGCAAGTGCATTCTGAGCCTCACTCAATTTGATCAAGCCCTCGCGTAAAGATGTAGCGAGTCCAATAGCTGACTGAAGATCGCAGACCCACACACCATCCCTGAGAGCGATGTGATTGACATCTTTTGGCAGGACTTGAGAAACGATGACAACCAAGTCAGCCTTTGCCTCAAGACGATCCTGCTTGGCTTTTTCAATCCAACCTTCGTTCCAGTTCTTCGTCCGTTTGGACTCAAAAAGGAGCAAGCCACACGGTTTGCCGAGATTGGTGTGCAATTCCTGTAGGATATCGGCTCCATCCTTTCCCTTTACGATTCTTGTGACCTCATCGTACTTGAACGTTGACCTTAGGACATCGTCCAACTCTACTTCTTGAGCCTCTCCCTGAGTCTGAACGGAACCCTGCTCCGCCCTGCGTTTCAATTCGTCTATCTGTTTCCTCATGCCATCGATTGTTACTTCCTTTTCACGGAGTCTCAACCGATAGTCATCTTCAATCTTTTCCCTAACCTCAGTCCCTATTTGTTTCCGTTCCTCATCGAGTTTTCGGTGCATCTCCAGTTCGAGATTCTTTTCACGCTGTTCCAACTCTCGCGTCCGCTTTCTTAATTCCAACTCGTTTTTGTTTGCCGCCTGCAGCTTCTGATCTTTTTCTGTTAGTTCGGCTTTGAGATCGCGTACTTCAAGGTCCATTGCAGACTTCGTGCTTTCAACAATCTTGCGTTTCTCAGATTGGACTCTTTTTTCAACTTCCAAGACAAGTGCCCGTTCTTTTTCTTCTACTTCTTGCTGACGTCGAGCGAGCTCAATCTCTCGACCCTTTGCCTCTTTCAATAGTTTGTTCTTTTCTGCTAACTGAGATTGAATGGCCTCCATCTCGATCTTAAGCGACTGTTGCGCATCTTTTTTAGCCCCTTCCGCGATTCGAGCGCTTTCGGTCTCCAGACGCTTCTGATACTCCAAATCTCTTGCGTTCAACGCGGCCCGCAATTCCTCATCCTTCTGTTTTGCTCGCGCTTCGTAGTCAACACGAATTTTTCCCTCAATCTGCTTCGTCAGGACGTCCGTCAGCGGGATTTCCTTGCCGCAATTTGGACAGACGATTGTTTCGACTTCTTGATGTTTTTGCATGCTCATTACTCCTATTTTCCAGACTACTTGCGCTTTCTCCTACCTTCTCAATTCTAAGGCCGCCTTGATCTTCTGCAACAGCGTATTGAATTGCTTCACAATGTCAAACGATGGGAGATTCTTTGCATCTCCAAGTTCGATCTTGATGTTGAACCGTATTGGCGTTCCAGTCCTAGCTTTGAGTTCAAGAAGCTTCGGCATGATGTCACCGAGATCTTGCAGCTCGGACGGTTCTACGTCAGAGGAAGCAACAAATACTGGTTGCGGTACGCCACCGCCTGCAGGAATACCGCCTCCAACAGGTGGAGCCGCCGAGACCTTGAACTTGACGAACTGCGCAGATGGGAAACCACATGGCCACGGAACCGGTGCTTCCGTAATCTCGATGAAACGAGCTTGAAGGGCTGATGAGATTACGTCCTTGACGGTTTTCCATGGCAAATTGTTTCCTGTTTTTGTTGAGAGCGATGTTGCAATCGACAAGGCGGTGCACTGACCATCTTGCCAGGCATTCGTCAGGTTTTCAGGCAGTATCTCGACGGCAGCAAATGCAGAAGGTGGAATGTGCAGCGTCGAATTCTCGTTGAGCACACCTGTGGGAATTGCCTCACCAAGAATGCTCGTAGGTCCCGCGACAAACCAGACCAATCCTTTTTCCACAGCCGATGCAACTGCCTTCGATACTGCTTCGGGTTTGGCTTTCGGTATCCTCAGTGGTTCTTGATATCCGTTCTTCTGCACTTTGGCGGTTTTCGTCCCGCTGAAGTATGACTGAACATCCTTCACGGAAATCTCTTCTGCCTGCCACAATTCGGGCAATCGCTCCGGTGCAATCAATTCCCCCGGAATCTCTTCAAGCTCGATAGATTCAGGTAATACCAGTTCAAGGGCGGGATCATTCAGCGCGTTTTCATCCGGTCGCGTCATCCACCAGGTGCGAACAGTTTTGTCGGGTCTGACAAGACGAAGGACGAAAACGCCGTCTTCGCATCCTCGAGCGAGTGTCTCGAGAATTGTGCTCGCCTGTAGCATTTTGGGCAAATGAGGCAACTGAGCAAATGCGCCGGCAAGGTCCTTGACACGACGGGATGTTTCCCCGGGCTTCCAGAGGTTGTAAGGTCCATCAGGAAGGAGCGCCTCCGCTGTTATCGGGGTGTCCTGGACGCGAGAGCGTCTATCCGATTTGATTATGCTGAAATGTGGATCGTCAGTAACCGTGATCTTGAACGCCTGGTTGTCATCCTTTTCGGAAACCGTGACCACGATGCAGTAGGCCTGCCGGATTGTATCGGGCATTTTTCCCTTTGCGGTATCAATGTATATTCTGAGCGTTTGAGCGCGCGCAGGATCGACGTTTCCATCCTCTTGCTGTTTCCTGATTTCGTCCTGAACCTGTTCCCACGCAAGATAGTTGCGAACGTTTTGAAGCGCCACCTGAAGACCGTCGCGCGACGGTGCAAGGCATAAAACGGAATTTCGGAACACCCTGGGTTTATCGGACCCAGTCGTCTCGTCAATGAACTTACGCGCTTCTGCACTCGGCTTCCCCGACTCGGATGCAGCACCCGGACTCAGGACTGCATAGTGAAACGCCCCATCGTCTTCTATGTCTTTCGGCTTCGAAGGGAGTGTGTGCACCCTTACTCCGAATCCCGATGCACCGGCTGTAAGAACTTTCAGGCGGCCGATCTCATCAATGAGCCTTGCGAGAACGACCTCTTCTTTGATATTACCTGCTGCGACGGCATGCATCTGAATCAGGTTAGGCCTGTTACCGAGTCGCCAGGTGGATGGAAGCTGGTTCCCGGAGGCAGACGTATGGCGGTCATCTAACCAGTAACTCTTTTCGGCCCACGAAATCAAGCCCTTTTCGAGATTGATGCGGTCGGGTCGTGTAGCTGAAATGAGGACAAGTAAGTCGCGCGTTTTTGCAGATTGACCTATAGGCTGAGAATGAAGAAACGTTGCGATGACGGCCTGTTCAATCTCGCGATATGCAAGACCAATGGAGTCTTTCTGAATTTGCAGTGCTCGGGCGAGTTCGCCTGAGAGAATACCTGTCCAGGCTTGTCTCTTTCCTTGCCATTCCTCTGTATCAGCAACCGTGATAAGCTCTTGCACTGCCTCCGCAAGCTCTGTTTTATCTGGAGGACCAAGAAGCACTGCAGGCCCGATGAGTGGGCTCGTATCCCATTTTTCCGCTTCTCGGAGTGCAAGCGCAAACGTGCGAAGAACTCCTCGCGCGCGTTGGAATCGGTCGAGGTTTGTCCACTTTGAGTAGAAAACTTCTGTAAGGTCAGGATGGAAAGGGTAACTCTTGAGATATCGCTCTTCCGCTGTTGCACCCTGCCGTTGCGTTTCTTCATCAATCGCTTGAATCCCTTTGAGCGCTGCAACGACGTGCGGTTTGAACGCATCTTTATCTTTGATCGATTCGGGAGTGAAGAACCGTCGCCGCAATACTTCTGCGACGTCTTCTTTCACGACGGGTTCAATAACCTCTTCGCGTTGACGCTGGAAGATATCGTAGAGTTTTCCCTGAATGCGCCTGCCTAATTCATCCTGCTGAGTCGGCTCACTCGTAAGGAGTGATGCAACGATACAACAGCGGTCAACTTTCGTTGCAGCTTGTGTCAGGTAATGGAAGAAATTGACAAGACTGCTGAGTTTAGCATCATCGGTGCCGACCTTTTCGCGTGCGTACATTAATACTTCGTCGATCAGAATCAGAACACCATGCCCATCCTTCATTGGCATTTCGAGAAGTTCAACGAGAAGATTTTCAGCGGGAGCCGATTCGCGTTCCTCCGGCTTATTATCAGCGTGAAGAAGGCGGAGTCCGTCATCACCTGCTATTTGATAGGCGAGGACACTCCATGGCTGCTTGAGAAGCCGTTTCTTTCCATTGGGTCCGAGCGTTTCGACACCCTTTTCAACATCGAGCTTATCGAAACAAAGTCCAACGACTCGACACTTGCGTGGCTTCTCACCGATGTGCTGGACGAATTCATCCACTGAAGAGAGAGTGGGCAGTTTGTCTGGATCATGTACCAAGTGGCGAAGTGTGATCAAAGTGTGAGTTTTCCCGCCACCATAGGTCAATTCCAATTGTCTCACAGCCTTGTCGTTCTTGCCGGCAAGACGAAGGACGACATCACGGGCGAGCTTCCTGAGATTGAACGTTGGGAACGTAAGCGCAAAGAACTCTTCAGCTTTCTCGTACATCGGTTTCTTACCGCGCTGCATCAGCACTTCGTAGAGGTCGGCTGCGAACATGTGCAACGGAAGTTCGCCCGTCCGTAGATCAGCGCGCAGTTTCACCACCTCGTGCCATGGCTTCCAAGGCAGTTTTGCCATATGCTATTGCTCCTTCTGTTCTTGTTCGAATCCTAAATACAAGGTCATATCTTCTTTGACGACGCCCTTTGCTTGGATGTGATTGCTTAAACTTTCAAGAAGTGTCCGCTCGTCGCTTCCACGGGGAGAAAGTTCGATTAGCGATTGCAGCAAACGTTTGAACAACTCTTGCCGGCGGAGAGCGTTGGAGTCCAGGTACTCGTCCACCTTATGCATATCTCCTTCTTTCCAGAGATGCATCAGCCGATGCACTCGGTCAATGAGCGGGACTGGTTTACCGCCAGGTGCTTCGTAGCCAATGGACTTTCCTTTGCGTTGTGCCCACGTTTTGAGTTTGACCTTTCCGCCGAAGCTTTCTTCTTCGACCTCGTCGGAATCAACATCAGCCTCTTCCTCCTCGTCAGTAGCAGTATCAGCGCCCTTTGTGAAGGTGATGAGATCCCACATTGTCGCAAGCTCCTTGTCGGAGAGACCGCACGAGACCGCATAAAGGATGCACGAGCCAGCGGGCGCCTCATCAAGCCCAAAGTCGTGTCGATGGAGAAGGTAGTAAGCTGTTGGCTCGTCCAACCGATCAGAGGCAGCAAGTGCAGTACTGTCCTCGCCATCGCCGCTTAAGACACGACCCACGACGAAGTCCACGACCATACGGCGTACGTGGGAGAGAAACTCACTGACGGTAAGGATTTGATCTGGCTCGTTTGCTTTCTTGACAATGGGATGTTTGCTATATGCTTCTAATGCCGGACCAGTTGCTGCCCAGACAAAGTCCGGTCCTCGAATGCCAGCATCCCAGTATTCGCGCAAACGGGATTGGATGTTTGTGCGCATTTCGTCAATGACTCTGTTGTCCCATCCCGGGCGCGCCCCAACAGAACGTTTTCTACAAATCAGCCAAATTGAAGATGATAGAGACGAAAAGCCATAACCCCGTTGCCGTGACGGCATCTCAGTTTGAATGGGCCAGCTTGAGGTAACAACAAAGCCGGCTCTTATCATCGCATCAACGAGAGTTGCCCATGCCTCCGGATCTTTATGAGCAAATACTGCGACGAAGCGGCCGTGTTCAGGAAGATTCTCTTGAGACTTCTTGAAGACCCTATACATTCCATCTTCGTATTTCTTCTTCTCAGACAAGTAGTCCTTATCTTCTCTAACGTGCTGGACAATCTCTTTCTGCTTATCAGTGAGTGGCAGAGAAAACGATACATCGGGATGCAGAATGCGTTTTAGCCATATGTAAAAGAAGTCCGAAATATCAGAATACGATATAGCTTGGTAGTATGGCGGATCGGTAGCAAAGACGTCATACTGGACATCTAACAAGAGTTCATCTGACGACATTAGTCTTAAAAGGGGCGGTTGTGATTGTGATATCGATGCTAGTAGACCTTCAAGCGCAGACGACACCACCTTCAAACCACCCTGGAAGAATCGGTCAAGATCAATGATGGGATTCGATTCAACAAAATCCCACGGCATGGAAAATGAGTACCGTGCGAACGTGTGCTTGACTTCTAGGGCCCGCGGTTCCCAAATACAAAACTCGCTGCAATAGTCAACCAATTTCCCAAATGTAATAGCGAGGTAATGATTTACGGATTTCTCCCATAGAGGATCCTGGTGTCGCGAGGTGATGGCCTGTTGCCTGATTGCCCTAACAAAAACACCGAGAGAAAGCAGTTGCCTTGGCGTGAAAACCTTTCGAAAATTATCCATTCCGTACAAATGACAAGATATCGATCTTGTGCTTGCTGGATTCAATGGTTCAGTTAGAACGCCAAACGGAATGTCCGAGTATGTGTCCTCGATGAACTTTGAGGCTTGATGCGCGACCTCACATTCATGGCTTGTCGGTAATCGCATTTCTTTTCCTTCAGGGCCCTGCACTGCAACAGCACTGATAGCACGACCCAAGCGGCCAGCCCTCCCTTCAAGCCTGATATCTTGCATCGTCATACTAGGTAATCCACAACAAGGACATTTTGCTCCTGATTTTGACATTGTTCCGGCGCTGATTCTTTTGTCGTGCTCTCTCCGCTGTGCGGTATTACCTCCTCGCAGGGGAACATTGTCTTGAATCCCGAACACCACTCCGGTCCGATCGGCATTTGGCTCCATTGTGAGGAGCACACGTTTCTTGTCTTTCTTACACAGCCATCGAGTCTTGAGCAAAGGAATTGTCGCCCGGCAGTTCTTACAGGTCACCGTGCGCGCCCAGAGATAGGCAACCGTCGGCTTCGCGACCCATCTCGGGTTCCGTTTATCTGCGAGATATTCGGAGGAAAAATCTTTGTTAAGAGCATCAATGTCCGGAGTGCCGTCTTCTTTCAGGGGTACAAGTCGCATGGGCTGCCGCTCGTATGCTTTTTGATTTCTCTTGTCGAGAGGTTCAAAGTCGGCGTATGTCGGATAGAACTTTGCTAATTCGCGTCGAGCGTTGTCGAGAACCCATTGTCCCCACGCGCGCACGTGCCAGGCAAGATCGGCTTTTGGAGCGCGTGCGTTTTCTTCTTTGTGCTG
>JACQPT010000073.1 GCA_016207415.1 Ignavibacteriales bacterium | reverse complement strand
GTGTCTGTCTACTTCAAGAACACGGACGGCGGGATGATGCGCGATATTCGTCCCGTGAACAGCGATGGCGAATCGTGGGATATGAAGGTCGTAACGGGAGACAGGGGCGCGAAGATTAAGCTCGACCTGTCAGGCGCAAAGGCGATTCCTAATTCCTCGTTCGAGGCATATTTGGTTGACCTTGACGAATCTATGGCGTATAATTTGCGCACAACTTCGTCTCTCGAGGTCAACTCGAAGGAAGGAATCAGAAACTTCCTGGTTCTCGTCGGGACTCGTGAATTCGTCGATAGGGAAAGACGCGGAGTAGACTTGATCCCGAGGGAGATGAAGCTTTTTGCGAACTACCCGAACCCCTTCAACCCGGAGACGGTGATTCGCTACCAGATTTCCGGGGCTCGCGAGACGTATAACGTTTCTTTGAAGGTCTATAACGTGCTCGGCCAGGAGGTTGCCACTGTGATCAACGAGGACCAACAGCCGGGCTATTATGAGAAGAGGTTTGTCGCGCGTGGCCTGAGTTCTGGCGTCTACTTCTACAGGCTAACCGTCGACGGCGGCACGGAGCAATCCCGCTTTGTTGACGTCAAGAGAATGATGTTGATCAAATGAAATAAAGAAACGGGCTCCGTTTTCCTCGTTTCTGTCATTCCGTCGGATTTTAAGACTTGTCCCGACACGTTTTAAGTTGGGACGGAATCCAGATAGTGGCTTTGTTCTGGACTCCTGCTTAAAATCTGCAGGAGTGACAAACGAACGAGATAAGTCCGGCGTATAGGGCAGGCAAGAAAAATAATCTATTGTAGGGACGTTCAATTGAACGTCCCTACTGACGGTTTAGAGACGAGAAACAAAAGAGGCAAACATATGAAGAAATCTTTCATCTTGGCAATTTTCTTCTGGGGGCTTGTATACGCTCAGGACAAACGCGACTGGCCTCGCGTCATGGTCGTCTTGGACGAGAAGATCGACATGCAGTCGGTTGACGCTCGGCTCGTGGCGACGAAGATCGAAGAAGTGCTGCTCGAAAAAGGCTTTCGCCTTGTGGACAAGGAACAATTTGCCAACGTCACGGCCCGAGACATAGCCCTCGCTGAAAGCAACCCTGCGCGTGCCAAGGAGATCGGCCTTCGCTACGGAGCAGAGTGGCTGATTATCGGGAAAGCTGAATCAAGTCTTGACTCGGAGACGGAAATCTATGGCATGAAGAACTTCGTTTATGCCGGAAAGGCTAACGCAAAAGTAATCATCACAGATACAGGTGAAATGATTGCGGTGTCCTCCGCGAGCTCCAAGAAACCGGCATCCGGTCGCGTGTCAGCTGCAAATTTTACAATGCAGATTTTGGGCGAGACACTTGCAAAAGATTTGTACGTCAAATCACGTGTGAGACTGAAGGAAGAAGCATCCGGGCCTCGCATCATTCAGATTGCTTTGCTGGGAATCGACGACAAACTGATTTCCCGCTACGAGCAAGACCTGCCGCAAAAAAGCCCCATCATCAATAACCTCAAGCTTCGATATTTTGAGAAGGACGGAGCGGTGTATGAGGCGTCCGTCAACGGAACGATGGAAGATTTGCGTGCAGAACTGTTGAAACGCGATGACCTTGTCGTCGTCGGCTTCACCGGGACCAGGCTTGACCTGAGCACGAAAGAGAATGCGGACAAAGCCCGTGGCATCTCCGCAGCAAGCAGCTCGCTCGATATCACACAATTCGGGGTGGAAAACGTTTTTCCATCCCAGGTGAATTATTATGCCTACAACCCGCTGGCGACTATTGAGATTGAAAACACATCGAAATCTGAGATACGGAATGTAAAAGTGTCCATCTTCATCCCCGGCTACATGGCCTTGCCGTCGGAACAAATCGTGCCGTCGATCGCCCCCGGGTCCAAACAAGCGTTTAAACTTGCCGCAACCCTCGACGCAAAACAGTTATACGCGCTCAGCGCAAATGCAACGGGCCAGGCAAAAGTGGAGCTCAGTTACACGTTCAATAACCAGCCGCAAACAAGGAGTCTTGTCAAGCCCGTAACGATTTACAGCCGCAACACGATCAGTTGGAGACGCAGTGAGTCTGTAGGCGCATTTGTGACGGACACGGACGAATCCGTCGTGCAATTTGCGCGATATGTTGTCGGCAGCGTCGGCGGCGATGAGAAGCTGAAATCCAGGCTCCCGCGGAACGTCGTCAATGCGCTTGCGGTGTGGGAGGGAATCCGGGCCTACGGTATCAATTATGTTTCCGACCCGTGGAAAACTGCCGAGAACGACGTCCTGGACCTCATTTCCTACCCGCGGGAAACTCTTGCCTCCAAAGCAGGCGACTGCGACGATTCCTCCGTGCTGATTGCCTCATGTCTGGAAAACATCGGCATCCGGACGAAGTTCATTGCCACCAGCGACCACATCTTCATCATGTTCGACACCGACGTGAGGCCGAAGAACGGCTATATGATCAGCGCGAACGAGAAGGATTATGTCGTGGATGAGAATACGGTGTGGATGCCGCTCGAAACCACGATGATTAACCAGCCCTTCGTCAAAGCATGGCTCACGGGAGCATCGGAGTATTACAAGAACACAGAAGGGGGAGGCAAGATCGAATTGATCGACACGCGAAAAGCGAAGGCAGCGTTTCCACCAGCCAACCTTTCCGTCTCTACAAGAACCGTTTCACCCCCTCCGGCGGAGAAGATTGCGCTGCTCGTTTCACAGGACCTCGTAGACTACGAATACGCTCAGAGCCAGATGCTCAGCAGCAGCGCTGCAAACCTTGCGAGCGCTGATCCGACAGAGCGGAATAAGGCGGGCGTTGTCCAGGCAAAAGCTGGAAGCTACGATGCCGCCATCCAAGGGTTGAGCCCTCTGAATACTCCGGCTTCGCTGAACAACCTGGCCAATATTTATCTCTTGAAAAACGATTTGCCATTGGCGCAAGAATACTACCAAAAAAGCATGCAGGCGGATAGCTCGGACGGAGGCGTGTACTTGAATTTTGGCCTTGCTCGTTATCTCGCAGGTTCTACGGACGACGCGGTTGAAGCCTTCCAGGTCGCGATTTCCAGGTTTGACTCCCGCGACCAGGCATTCGATGTTTTGGGACTCGAGAGGGTGACCGAAGCGCTGGGTGTGCGTGCAGCAGAGCAAGGCGAGAGGAAAGTCGCGAAGTCCGACATCTTCGACCTGCTGAGCAAAACCCTTCAAAGCGTTCCTGAGCGGGGCAAATCGACCGCACAGGCTTCGAGAGTTCGCGAGAAGTACAAGAACGAGCAAAACCGATTTGTGTTTGGGGGACGGCGCGGCGCAGACCCAACGCAAATTGCCAGCGTGAAGGAATTCCTGTACTGGAAGGAATGACCTGACACGCACCCGGTTGCGAACAGAACCCCTTTCACTTTGTTGGAAGGGGTTTTTTGTTGGCCTTTGGAATTCAGAAGTCTTTTCAGTTCCTTCATGGACTTCTACGGAAATCCTCCTCAGTCGCGGCTCTTCGGTGCTGGCTCGAGCCAGCACCGGCTCTTCGCGTTCATTGAATCTCGCAGCTTTTTTGGGTAAATTAGAAATTATGTCGTCAAACATCGTTGCCATTGTCGGCCGGCCGAACGTGGGCAAATCCACGCTCTTTAACCGGATTCTCGGAGCGCGTGAGGCAATTGTCTACGACACGCCCGGAGTAACGAGGGATCGCAACTATGCCAACGCCGAATGGGCGGGGAAGGTCTTTACGCTCATCGACACCGGCGGATATGTCCCCGAATCTGAGGATGTGTTCGAGAAGGCCATCCGTGAACAGGCAAAAATCGCCATTGAAGAGGCCGATGCCGTTGTCTTTCTCGTTGACGCCGTTGAAGGGATTACACCGCTCGATCAGCAAATAGCCCTGATTCTCCGAAAATCGAATAAGCCTGTTCACCTTGTCGTCAATAAGGTCGACTCTTCGAAGCGAGAATACCTAAGTTCAGAGTTCTTCGGCCTCGGACTTGGCGAACCTCTGCCGATTTCCGCGCTCGGCGGCAGACAAATTGGAGACTTCCTGGACGCCTTAACTGCGCAATTCCATGAGAACGGCGCGGCAAAAAAAGGGAGAAAGCTCCTTCGGTTGGCGATCATCGGCAAACCAAATGTCGGAAAATCGTCTCTGGTCAACGCTCTCTTGGGAAAACAGCGCTCGGTGGTGACAGATGTCCCGGGGACGACACGCGATTCCATCGACTCTCTCGTCAGAATCGACGGCGAAGAATACGTCCTGGTCGATACCGCAGGGCTGCGAAAGAAAAGCCGGGTCAACGAGAACGTCGAATTCTACAGCGCGATCCGGACGCTGAAAAGCATCGAAAACAGCGACGTTGCCATTATCCTCTTTGATGCGACTTCCGGAGTTGACAAGCAGGACCTTCACATCGTTCAGGCAACGATGGAACGCCATCGGTCTGCCATGATTGCCGTTAACAAGTGGGACGTCATAGAAAAGTCCACCCAAACCGCGAGGGAATTCGAGCTCGCCATCCTCGCAAAACTCGGGCTCTACGATTTTCTTCCCATCCTGTTTATTTCGGCGAAGGCGAGACAGCGCATTCAGAAAGTGGTGGAAAAAGCCGTGGAAATACACAAGGAGCAACAAAAACGGATTGAAACGAGCGTGCTCAATAAAGCCCTCCTGCCGGAGATCCAGCGTAACCCGCCAAAAACGTCAAGGCCAAAAGAAATAAAAATGAAATACGTTACGCAGGTGAAAACCGGTCCCCCCATGTTCAGCTTCTTCTGCAACGAGCCGCAGCTCGTCCAAGAATCCTACCGTCGGTTTCTCGAACACAAAATTCGCGAACGTTTTGGGTTCCCTGGCGTACCGCTGAATATCGTCTTCCGGAAGAAATGAAACAACAAATCCTTGTGGTAGGCGGAGTCGCTGCCGGACCCAGCGCTGCAAGCAAGGCAAAACGCGTCAACCCCAACACCGAAGTTGTGCTCTTCGAACAAGGCGAGTACATCTCCTACGGCATCTGCGAAGTCCCGTATTACATCGGGAACGACGTGAAAGACCGGGAAAAACTCATCAGCTACACTCCTCAACGGCTTGAGCAGGCGAAAGGAGTGAAAGTGAAGACGCTTCACCGGGTGGAGGAAATCAGGAATGTGCAAAAGAAAATCGTCGTCAGGGACCTGTACCGCGATAAGATGCAAGAGTATGAATACCATCGGTTGATTCTTGCCACCGGCTCGAAGTCCAGAAGGCTAGGCGTAAAGAATGAAGATGCACGGAATGTTTTTCGCGTAAATTCGCTCGACGAAGGCTACGCACTCAAGAAATACATTGACGAAGAACGGCCAAAACAAGTCCTCATCATCGGGGGTGGATACATCGGCATGGAAATGTGCGAAGCTCTCGTCAAGAACGGAATTGAAACCACGCTGCTCCATCGGGGCCAGCTGCCGATGTCGGGCCTCGAGCTCGAAACCCAGCAAGCCGTCCTCCAGGAATTGACAAAGCAGAGTGTCACGCTCAGGCCGAACGATGACATCAGGCTCCGTACTGTGAATGAGAAGGGAAGCGTTGTTACGGCGGTAACGAGCGTTGGCGAGTTTTCGACAGACCTTGTCGTCCTTTCGCTCGGCGTCGAACCTCATACGGAGCTGTGCGCGTCGGCGAAAATTCATCTTGGCCAGCACGGGGGCATTGTCACTGACCAGCGGCAGGCGACGAATGTGGACACGATTTTTGCGGCAGGGGATTGCTGCGAAGTAAAAAATCTTGTGAACAATAAACGGATGTACATTCCGCTTGCCACGACAGCGAGTAAGCAGGGATGGGTTGCCGGAGAAAATGCAGCGGGAGGAAGAGCAGTGTTCAAGGGAGTGATTCGGGCGATGGCGGTGAAAATCTTCGACCTTGAAGTGGCGCAAGTGGGCATCAGCTCGGAAGAGGCACGTGATTCCGGGTTCAACGTCGTGACCGAACGGATTGTTGGCGATTCAAGAATCAGCTTTTACCCAGGCAATACAAAAGTTGTTATACACTTGATTGCCGATAAAAAATCGGGGCGCGTGCTCGGGGCAAACGTCTATGGAGGCGGCGGGAGCGTGCTGAGGGCGAATACTCTGGGAGTAGCGATTCAACAGAAACTCACGGTTGACGAGGTGTTCCGTCTTGACCTGATTTACTCACCGCCTTTTGCTCCCTTGTGGGATCCTATTCTTATTTCAGCTAACCAATTGGCCAAAAGGTTTTAGCGAGGAATCTATGGAAAACGTTTTTGTCATTGACCACCCGCTGGTGAAAAGGGATCTTACCTTGTTGCGTGACCGGGGAACGCCGAGCAACTTGTTTCGTGCAATTCTGCGGCGGATGGCAAGCCTGATGGCTTACGAGGTCACCCGAGACCTCAACGTTAAAGAGGTCGGCATCAAGACGCCCCTGGAGAAGACCAGGGGGAGCGTCGTGGCACAACCCGTCATCCTCGTTCCCATCTTACGGGCAGGACTCGGCTTGGTGGGTGGGTTTGTCGAGGTGATTCCCGACGCGCGTGTGGGCCATATTGGGTTGTATCGCGACGAGGATACACTCAGGCCCGTCGACTATTACTTCAAAGTGCCGAAGAATCTCAAGAATGCACTCGTCCTCATCTTGGATCCGATGCTTGCCACGGGTGGGAGTGGAAGCGCGGCAATCGCCTATTTGAAGGATAAAGGCGCCCGGAACATCAGGTTTGTAAGTTTGGTCGCGGCACCCGAAGGGGTAGAGACAATTGTGAAAACGCATCCGGACGTAAAGATCTTCACCTGCTCTTTGGACCGGGGTCTCAATCGACGCGGCTATATCCTCCCCGGCCTGGGCGATGCCGGAGACAGAATCTTCGGAACGGAATGAAAGAGATTCTCCATGAGAACAACGTCTGCGCTGATGCTTCTTCTTTGCTTTGCCGCAGTTGGCCTGCGTGGACAGCCTCTGCAAGATTCTCTCCTCCATGAGTTACTCTCCGAAGGAATCGACCTGACGCTGCGGCGTGAATACGAAGCCGCTGACTCTGTTTTTAAGATTATCGCCCATCGCTTTCCCAGCCATCCCGCTGGCTATGTGTACCAAGCAGCTGTTCTCGAGACTCGCTCCATCGACCATGTCAGCGCGCTTCGCCGTGAGCCTTTTGATTCCCTGTTGAAACTCGCCGAGGATTTCTCCGAAGAGATTATCAACAAACAGCCGGATTCTCCTTGGGGCTACTATTTTCTTGGCACTGTCCTGGGATACGATGCTTTTGCACGGGCAGACCGGGGAGATTGGTTCGGCGGGTTGCGGAAGGGCTTATCTTCGGTCTTGCAATTCAAAACAAGCGTTGAGAAAGATTCACTTTTCTATGATGCATACGCCGGCTTGGGGACGTACTACTACTGGAAAAGCCGGAAAACGGAGTTTCTCAACTGGCTGCCGTTCATCACCGACGACCGCGCGGAAGGGATTCGCATGCTCCAAAGGTGCGCCAAGCTCGGCACCTACAATCGCTTCGTTGCACTCAGTGCTCTTGTCACGATCTTTATCGATGCGGGACAGTATCAGAAGGCGGAGGAAGTCGCCCGCGAGGCGCTTTCACGTTATCCCATGAATCGTGTGTTCCTGTGGGGACTGGGAGATGCTTTGTGGAAAGCGCAGAAACACCGTCAGGCAGCTCATGTCTATGAAGATTTGCTGGACAAGGTCATGAGTGAAAAGATGGCAAACCCGTATTCTGAAATTCTTTGCCGTTTGAATATCGTCAGGATAAAAGTGGCTCTCGATGACACGGCAGAAGTGGACACACACCTACGCGTGCTGCTCGCCTTTCAATCGTATGATTTCCCCGAGGAGCTGCAGAACCGTGCAAAAGCGAAATTCGACGAAGCACGGCAGATTCAGGCATTTCTCAAGAATAACCGCGCGGTTCCGGGAACTGACCGGGGCAAACCTTGACATTGGGAATCCAAAACGTATATTAAATCAAAAGGCCAACGTGGCAATGGTCAACACGCAATACAAGAAAAAACTGGATGACCTTATCGGGGTCTGTAGGAAGAACCTGCGCACGGTCGATGAGGACCTCATTGCGCGAGCGTTTGCCATGAGCCTCGAGGCTCACAAACACGACCTGCGGGCTTCCGGCGAGCCTTACTTTCATCATCCCTACGAGGTAGCCCTCATTGTGGCAAAGGAGATACCTCTCGACGACGTCTCCGTGGCAAGTGCACTTCTCCATGACGTCGTTGAAGACACCAAGTTTGAGCTCAAGGATATCAGGGCCGAGTTCGGCGACTCCATCGCCGATATCGTGGACGGCGCAACGAAGATTACCGACATCTTCGAGAGCCACGAGGTCACCCAGGCGGAGAGCTACCGCAAACTGTTGCTGTCGATGGTCAATGATATTCGGGTTATGCTGGTAAAGTTTGCCGACCGCCTGCACAACATGCGAACGGTCGATTTCCTTGCTCCCGACAAACAACTGCGGTTAGCAAGGGAAACGCTTGACATTTATTCGCCGTTTGCCCATCGTTTTGGCCTGGCGCGCATAAAGTGGGAGCTTGAAGACCTTGCCTGCCGTGTCCTGTACCGGAAAGAGTACGACGAGATTGCACGGCAGCTGAAATCGAAGCGGCGCGAGCGCGAACACTACATCAATAAATTTGTTGCACCAATCAGGAAGCGATTGCAGGAAGAGGGGTTTGCCGCTGAAATTGAAGGCAGGCCCAAGCACATTTTCAGCATTTATCAGAAAATGGTGAAGCGTGGAAAGCCTCTCGAAGAAATCTACGACCTCTTTGCCGTACGGATCGTGCTGGAGAGTCAGGATAACAACGATTGCTTCATTGCATACGGCGTCGTGACGGAAATCTACAAACCGATCCCGGAACGATTCAAAGATTACATCTCCGTCCCAAAGAAGAACGCATACCAGTCGATTCACACGACGGTCGTTGGACCTGAAGGGAAGATGGTGGAAGTTCAAATCCGTACAAAACCGATGCATGAAATCGCCGAACGGGGCGTCGCTGCACATTGGATGTACAAGGAAAACAAATCTTCGCTGGATAAGGAGCTGGAAAGCTGGATCAACTGGGTGCGGGAGATCTTTGAGCAAAAAAGCGAAGAGACGCCGAAGGAGCTGATGGAGAGCTTCAAGCTCAACCTCTACCAGGATGAGATCTATGTGTTTACACCCAAGGGCGACCTGAAAATCCTTCCCCGCAATTCAACGCCGCTCGATTTTGCCTTCGAGATCCACACGAACATCGGCTGGCACTGTATTGGCGCAAAAGTCAACGGCCGCATCGTTCCCTTGAACACCTTGCTGCGCAGTGGAGACCAGGTCGAGATTATTACGTCAAAGAACCAGACGCCAAACGCGGATTGGGAACAGTTTGTCGTTACGCATAAGGCCAAATCCCATATTCGTAAATGGATCCGTGAGGAAACGAGGAAGAAAGCCGATGACGGCAAGGAGATATGGGAAAAGAGGCTGAAGAAGCACAAGTTCCACATCAACGAAGATGACTTCCAGAAGTTTGTCCGCTCAAACTTGAAATACGACAACGTCCAGGCATTTTACATGGATGTTTCGGGCGGGAAGATCGATGTCGACGGGTTGATCGATCAGTTAAGCGTGCGAGAGAAACGCCCGGTTGCCGAAGTGGGCGCGCGTGGGTCCGACCAGACGCAATCGCTGTTCACGAAGTTCATTCACACCGCGAGGGACATTGCAAGCGGAATCTCCATCTTTGGGTCCAGTGAAAACTTCATGCACCAGTACGCAAAGTGCTGCAATCCTATTCCCGGGGACGAGATCGTCGGCTTCGTCACTATCGGAGAAGGAATCAAAATCCATCGCAAGGATTGCAAGAATGTCATTTCTCTACGAATGGCGGAAAGCGAGAGGATCGTAGAAGTGGGCTGGCCTCCGGCAAACGGTGCAGATTTTATTGCAGCGATCCACATTTCGGGAAAAGACCGACCGGGATTGCTCAGCGATGTCACCCACGCCATTTCCACGTACCAGAATACGAATATCCGAAGCGTCAACATGGACTCCAAAGGCCCCCTGTTCGACGGACAGTTTATCCTGTTCGTCAAAAATACCGAACACCTGACACGCATCATTGAGAAAATTCGAAAAGTTGAAGGTATCCTTGAAGTGGAAAGATTCTTTGGATGAAAGGAGGCCTTCCGTCGTGACCACATACCAGCGAATTCTCGGGATAGATTATGGCTCCCGGCGCATCGGTGTTTCACTGAGCGATCCGCTCGGAATTATTGCGCAACCCAGGGCAACGCTGAAAAACGATTCGACGTTGTGGAATGAACTTGTCCGCATCATCCGGACGGAAAACGTCAAACTGGTGGTCGTGGGGATGCCCTTCAACCTCAAAGGAAAGAAAGCTAGGAGTTCGGAGGAGGTGCAGGAGTTCATCAAGCGGCTTCAACAAGAGACACGCCTGGAAATCGTGACCTGGGACGAGCGGTTCACGACGACCATTGCCCGCCAAACACTGCTTGACATGGGCACCAAGAAAAAAGACCGGAGGACCGACAAGCAAAACGTCGACGCTATGGCCGCATCTCTCATCCTCCAGAGTTTTCTGGACAGCACCAAGAAATCGCTCTCCTGTTAAGCATGGAGAATCAAGAGCAGCCGCAGGAAAAAGAGCTGTCGCAGCCGGCTCTCGTGAGGCTGTTGGGCAAGAGGATTGGCGGGGTTATTCACAGGAGCAAAACAAAGACGATTCTCCTGTTCCTGTTGCTTGTGACCGTCGCTTCGATTTTCCCGCTTCCGTTTGGCGAAATCGATGCGCTGAAATCCTCCGACCCGGTTTCGACGGCATTCATGAAAGAGCATGAAGAGAGAGCAAAGAGAGGGGGGAAGAAGTTTCACAAGTCACAGCGATGGATCCCCCTGAACAAGATTCCCAAACATGCCGTGGATGCAATTGTTGTCGCTGAGGACGGAACCTTTTGGTCTCATTCGGGTTTCGACTGGTATGAGCTCAGAGAATCCGTCGCGCGCAACATTAAAGAAGGAAAAATGGCAAGGGGTGCCAGCACCATCACCCAACAACTGGTCAAAAACCTTTATCTCTCCTCCTCGAAAAACCCTCTTCGGAAGCTCCGTGAGTGGATTCTCACGTGGTACATGGAGCGAACATTGACGAAATCACGAATTCTCGAGATTTACCTCAACGTCATTGAATGGGGAAGCGGTGTCTACGGCATCGAGGCCGCCACGCAACGATATTTTGGCAAGTCTGCAACGAGCCTGACGAGAGAAGAAGCGACGAAATTAGCGGCAATTATTCCGAGCCCCCGCAGGCACGGCGCCGATGAGGAATCCTCATATGTGGTTCGTCGGGCATCGATGATCCTCGAACGAATGAGAGCGCGGGGGATGATTACCATCGATACAGGGGCCGCGCTCTCGGAGTCTCTCGCCATTCACATAGATTCCCTGGCGCTTCAATTTGATTCCGCCATCCTTCAACCGGATACTTCACCATTTTCGATAGATACCGCTGTTGCGAAAAAGGATTCGTTATGAATTTCAGGGACATTCAGGAAATGCTGGACGAAGGGGAAGGATTTCAGCTCGAATTCAAGAGGAAAGTGACGAGTCCGGAGAAAATCGCGCGGGCGCTCATCGGATTCGCAAATACCAAGGGAGGAACGATTCTTTTCGGCGTAGATGACGACCGTTCTGTTGTCGGTGTCGAAAGCGAAAAAAGCGAGGTTGAACTCGTTCGGACGTCGGGATCGTTTTACTGCGACCCGCCCATTGAGCCCGAAATCGAAATCGTCTCTTACAAGGGCAAGGACGTCATCGTCACCCATGTTCATGAAAGCTCCCAAAAACCTCACATGGTCCTAAGGGAAAACGGGGAAATGGGAGATGAGGACAGCAGGGTGTTTATTCGAGTCAACGACAAGACTGTCGTTGCCAGCAAAGAGGTTGTTCGGATTCTTCGCGCGGAAAACCCCGATGCACCGCCTTTACGATTAACGATCGGCGAAAACGAGCGACGGCTCTTTGATTATCTCGAAGAGCACGAGACAGTGACCGTGAAGGAATTCGCCCATCTTGTGAATGTGTCGCGTCGACGAGCTTCCCGGATACTCATTCAACTCGTGAGGGCTGGTGTCATGAGGATCCACACGCACCAGAAGGAGGATTTCTACACTAAGGCGTTTGACTAATCGCGGCGAGGAGTGTGATGCCTCTGCCAGATGCGCGCCAGCTCGAACACGGCAATGCCGTAAGCAACAGCAACGTTGAGAGACTGCTTTATGCCGAACATCGGGATTTCTATTGCCATATCGGATTGCGAAAGGATTTCCCGGGAGATTCCCGTTATTTCGTTGCCGATAACGAGGCAAAGGGGAAAATCGGACGGTTGAACGCTGTCGTACGAAATGCTGGAATCCGTGAGCTCCAGACTGCAAATCCTGTAACCCTGTTCCTTTAAAACGCCGATGGAGGCAAGAGGATTCTTTTCGTACTCCCAGGGTACACTTTTGGTGGAGCCGAGTGCTGTCTTTTCTATTTCTTTTCGCGGCGGGTGGGGTGTAAAGCCCGTGAGGATGAGTTTCGTGATCATGGCTCCGTCCGAGGTTCGGAACATGGACCCCACATTGTAAAGGCTGCGAACGTTGTCGACGAGGACGGTTACGGGGATCCTTTCCGCCCGGAGAATCTCCTCTGGTTTGGTTCTCTTTTGCGCGATTTCCGTGTGCGTGAGTTTCCTCATGTCAGCGGCAAAGATAGCTGAAAATCGAAGGATAATAAAGGAATCGGTTGCTCCACAGCCATAAAATAGCTATATTTTAAGCCTAACCGTTCGACGTTCGTTGAGAAAAATCGTTATCGCCATCGACGGACCTGCGGGTGCAGGAAAAAGCAGCACGGCAAAGCTGGTCGCCAGGAAATTGGGCTACACTCATGTCGATACAGGAGCGATGTATCGGGCGATAACGCTCAAAGTCCTGGAGGAAGGGATTCCGGTCATCGCGACGGAGAAGGTTTCCGCTCTGGCGCAGAGGAGCGAAATCCGTCTTGAGAGTTCGCACACCTCACCAAGGGTTTTCATCGACGGTAGAGATGTGACGCACCGAATACGAAGCAGCGATGTCACAAAAGCTGTGAGCTCCGTGAGCAGCATACAGGGAGTGCGTGAGGTTCTCGTGCGCGAACAAAGGAAAATGGCTGCCAAGGGAGGTGTTGTGCTTGAGGGGAGGGATATTGGGACGGTCGTTTTGCCGGATGCCGAGCTTAAGATCTTCATGGTTGCGAACGTCGCAGAACGAGCCCGCAGGAGGAAAAAAGAGCTTGCCGTGGCTGGGGTCGATGTTGACGAGAAAAACCTGGCAAGCGAGATTGAAGAACGGGACAGGAGAGATTCGACGCGGGACACAAGCCCCTTGAAACAGGCACGCGATGCAATTGTGCTCGACACGTCGAACCTGACGTTGAATGAGCAGGTTTTTTTTATCGTCGAGAGAGCTAACGAGATCATCAAAAAGAAAAAGTCGTGAAGGTTACGGTTGACCAACATTCAGGGTTTTGCTGGGGAGTCGTGAGGACGATCGAGATCGCCGAGCAAGAGCTGTCGGGGAACGGAGGAATGTACTCGCTTGGAGAAATTATCCACAACCCGATGGAAATCAAGCGACTCGAAGAAAAAGGGTTGAAAACGATCACGCTGAGTGATCTCGAAAGTGCAAGAGGAAAAACGGTTCTGATTCGCGCTCACGGAGAACCGCCTTCCACTTACAAGAGGGCGGAGGAGCTGGGCATCACGGTCATAGACGCAACCTGTCCCGTTGTGACAAAGGTGCAGGAGCGGATTCGTCGTTTCTACCTCGAAGGCTATCAGGTTGTCGTCTACGGGAAGAAGGAGCATGCGGAAGTTATCGGCCTCGTGGGGCAAACAAACGGCGAGGCGGTGGTGATCAAGTCGTTGGAGGAGATCGGGAAAGTCAACCTCGACCGAAAGACCGTGCTGTTTTCACAAACCACTATGGACAAGCCGACGTTCTACAAGATCAAATCGGAATTAGAGCGGAGGATCGCCGAGCTTGTTGTGGGTTCCATCGAAGATGAAGCGATCGGATTCCATGCAAAAGATACGATATGTGGCCAAGTTTCGGGTCGGGACAAAAAGCTCCGGGAGTTCGCCAGGTTGAACGACGTCGTCATTTTCGTGGCGGGGAGGCACAGCTCCAACGGCAAAGTGTTGTTCGAGATCGCCAGGTCGGAAAACCCGAGGGTCTATTTTATCGAGGACACCCCCGAGCTTCAGGCGGGGTGGTTTGACGACGTTGCGACCGTCGGAGTTACGGGAGCCACATCGACGCCTCAATGGCTAATGGAAAAAGTCAAGAAGGTGATCGAAGAAAAATTTGAGAGCCAACCTGCCGCAGTTTGAGGGCGTTGGTTTGTTGCTGCGTTTTTTTGACAGTCATCACGTAATCCACAAATTACTCACTTCATGTGTTCCGAAGTTGTCGTTGCCCGGTGTTGTACGATGACTGGCATCGGGAATGACAGCAGAGGGTATCATCGGTTGTCGAGGAGGATGAATGGCGCAAGCCTTGAATGTACCACTTGATGGAGACGGCAGCGGTTATTCAGAAAGTGAATACAAAGAATTAACAAAGCTGTATGAAAGCACGATGGGTTCGTTTCACGCCGGGGAAATCGTGAAGGGCCGCATTGTGCATATCGGGGATTCGAACGTAGCAATCGACATCGGGTTCAAGTCCGAAGGCTCGGTCTCCGTTGCAGAGTTCCCCAACTTGAAAGACATGAAGATCGGCGATGAGGTCGAGGTCTTCCTCGAAAGCGTCGAAAACAAAGATGGCCAGCTGGTTTTGTCCCGCAAGCGCGCGGATTTTATGCGTGTGTGGGAACGCATCGTCCGGTCTTACGAAAAAGGAGAAGTGCTGCGCGGCCGATGTGTCCGTCGCACAAAAGGCGGTATTGTCGTCGACCTCATGGGGCTTGACGCATTTTTGCCGGGGTCACAGATTGACGTCCGGCCGGTCCGCGATTTTGATGCGTTCATCGGCAAGGAGATGGACTTCCGTGTTGTGAAGGTCAACCATCCGTCCGAAAACGTCGTGGTCAGCCACAAGATTCTCGTCGAAGAGGAACTCGCCAGTCAGAGAAAAACCATTCTCGACAGCCTCGAAAAAGGCCAAATCCTTGAAGGCCACGCCAAAGCAATTACGGACTTTGGCGTCTTTGTGGACCTCGGCGGCGTCGACGGCCTGGTGCACATCACCGACCTGTCCTGGGGACGCGTGAATCATCCTTCAGAGGTCGTCAAGCTTGATCAAACCGTTAACGTCGTGGTCCTCGACTTCGATCAGGAAAAGAAACGCATATCGCTGGGAATGAAGCAGCTCCTGCCGCACCCATGGGAAAACGTCGACCTGAAGTATCCGGTTGGCACAAAGGTCACGGGGAAGGTGGTCTCGTTGACGGACTACGGGGCGTTTGTGGAAATCGAAAAGGGCATCGAAGGGCTTATCCATATTTCGGAAATGAGCTGGACCCAGCACATCAAGCATCCCTCGCAGGTCGTCTCGATGGGACAAATGGTCGATGGGATTATTCTTTCGCTGGACAAGGACGGCAAGAAGATTTCGCTCGGCATGAAGCAGCTTGAACCCGACCCCTGGACGACGCTCATGCAGAAATATCCCATCGGGTCAAAACACACGGGCGCCGTCCGCAACCTGACGAACTTCGGTGTCTTTGTTGAACTCGAGGAAGGAGTCGACGGACTGGTGCACATCTCTGATTTGTCCTGGACGAAAAAAATCCGTCACCCGGGTGAAGTCGTCAAGAAAGGCGACAAGATCGATGTCGTGATTCTGGCGATCGATGTTGAACAGAGACGCATTTCCCTTGGGCATAAACAGGTTCAGGATAACCCGTGGGAAGCGTTTGAGAACTCGTACAAGGCCGGAACGGACGTCGAGGCAAAGATCGTGCGCCTCATCGAAAAAGGCGTGATTGTCGAGCTTCCGCTCGGCGTGGACGGTTTTGTGCCCCTTTCTCAATTATCGCAGATCCCCGTGAAGAATATCGCGGAATCGTTCAAAGTGGCCGACACGCTGAATCTCAGGGTCATCGAATTCGACAAGGAGAGTAAGAAAATTGTCCTTTCGGCGCTCGAGTTTTTGCGAGGGAAGGAACAGAAACTCGTGGATGAATACGTCGCTTCTCACAAGCTGTTTCCCATGACGTTGAAGGATATCGTGGCGACGCCCATAGCTCCTTCTGAATCGAGCTTTACGGAAACTCCAAGCACGAATTAAGGCCGGTTTCGATGTTCACCAGAAGAGTTGTTCGAACTCCTTCGGGCAACTCTTTTTCATTATGAAACACGTCGCTCTCCATACACTTGGCTGCAAGCTGAATTTTGCCGAGACCTCCACCATTGGTCGCCAGTTCGTCCAGCGGGGATACACTCCCGTCCACATTGACGACCACGCCAGTGTCGTCGTCATCAACACGTGCAGCGTCACCGAGAGAGCAGACCGTGAATGCCGCCAGCTTGTGCGGCGCGCATTACGCCATTCGCCGGATGCTTTTGTCATCGTCGCAGGTTGTTATGCCCAGCTTCGGCCGGAGGAAATCGCAGCCATTCCTGGAGTCGACCTCGTCCTGGGCACGCAGGAAAAATTCGACCTCTTCAAGTATTCCCTCGATTTTGTCAAGAATCGTGTCGCCGAGATCCACGTCTCCCCGATAGAAGAAATTCGGGAGTTCTCTGCGGCATCTTCAGCTGGTTTCGCAGAAAGGACGAGGGCTTTTCTGAAGATCCAGGATGGATGCGACTACAATTGCGCGTTTTGCACGATTCCGCTTGCGCGGGGCGGCAGCAGGAGTGTGCCGGTTCATGAGCTTCTCTCGCATGTAAGGGAGGCAGTGGAGTCAGGCTACAAAGAAGTTGTGCTCACGGGTGTCAACGTCGGCGATTATGGGAGGAAGATTGGCACAAGTCTCCTCAAGCTGTTGCGGGAATTCGCTCGTGTGGACGGACTCGAGCGAATTCGGGTCAGTTCCATCGAGCCGAATCTTCTTACGGATGAACTGTTGGATTTCTGGGTTTCGGAGCCGAAACTGTGCAATCATTTTCATATTCCACTCCAATCCGGCAGTGACGTTGTTCTCAACAGGATGAGACGGAGATATGTCAGATCGTTGTATGCAAGCCGTGTCGAGCGGATTAAGGCAGCCGATGCGAGGGCAGGCATCGGCGTGGATGTGATAGTTGGGTTTCCGGGGGAATCCGACTCATTGTTTGGAGAAACGCATCGCTTTCTCCTTGACCTACCGGTATCGTACCTTCATGTCTTCTCGTATTCCGAGCGGCCAAACACACCCGCTGCCACTTTTGACGGCTTCGTCGAGCCTCGCGTGCGCGCTGAGCGAAGTGAAAAACTCAGAGAGTTGAGCCTGCGCAAGAGGCGGGTTTTTCATGAATCTTTCATTGGCCG
Organism: Ignavibacteriales bacterium; assembly: GCA_016207415.1. Lineage (GTDB taxonomy): Bacteria > Bacteroidota > Ignavibacteria > UBA10030 > UBA10030 > JACQPT01. Next base: position 5,472 of record JACQPT010000073.1, on the reverse strand, counting down.
CATTGTGGACGTGCTCTTTGAAGAAGGACGGCAGCAAGGCCGTCTCACAGGGTTGACGGAGGAATACGTGCGAGTCGATGCGTATTCTAGTCGGGAACTCAGGAACCAGATCATTCCCGTCCGTATTACAGCGGCTAGCGAACATGGTTGTGAAGGAGAAATCGTCGAAGCTCAATCGACTCAGCGTTATGGAAACTCATTGACCGAAGTCGCTGCCGCATGAAATCACATCGACTCTTTGTACTGGCTCTGACCCTTCTCTGTTGCCAGGGAGCGACTTCACAGGCAAGAATAAAAAATGCATTGATCGTCGAAAGCCAGTCGGCAAAGTCCGAATCTGTCAACCCGTTTGCTTTTCAAGAGGAGCTGAAAGAGAAATCAGTGTGGATGGCTGTTGCCTACTCGCTTGCTCTGCCCGGGATGGGAGAGCTGTACGCTGGGTCGTTTTCGACAGGGAAGTATTTTCTCATGGCGGACGCAGGTCTTTGGCTGACGTATGGAGCGTTCATTTCGCACGGTAACTGGCTGCGAAACGACGCCCGAGCATTTGCACAACAGCATGCACACGTCCTTCTGAACGGTAAAGATGACCAGTTTGAGGTGAATATCGGCAATTTTGAAAACGTCGAGCAGTATAATCAGCAAAAATTACGGAATCGTGAGTATAGTCTGTTATACACGGCCCCGGAGTACTCCTGGCAATGGGACAGTGAGGCGTATCGCGAACAATTCAAATCGTTGCGCATTCGCAGCGATGAAATTTATCGCAACGCCAATTTTCTCATCGGAGCCGCAGTCGTCAATAGGGTCATTAGCGCCTTTATGGCAGGGAGAGCGGCTGCAGCGCATAACCGACGCGTGCTGTATGAGGGGGCTTGGCAATTAAGAGTTCTTCCACTCGGTGGACTTCTGGCTACTCACGGTATAGAGCTGAAGGTTTCGAAAGAGTTCTAAGAACACATCGTGGAAGAACCCGAGGTCCCGCCAGCGCGCGGGATTTTTTGTTCCCCGTCGAACTATGCAGAACGTGAAATTGGAGCTGGAATACGATGGTTCAGATTTTGTCGGATGGCAGTATCAGGAGAATGGACGTTCCGTTCAGGGAGAACTTGAGAGGGCCTTGAAACAGGTTCTCCAGGAGGAAGTCCGAGTTATCGGAGCCGGCCGAACTGACGCCGGCGTTCATGCACGCGGTCAGGTGGCGAATTTTCGCACGGCGGCCGGCATCAACGAACAGAGTCTCATCAAATCCTTGAATGGCGTGCTGCCGAAGGACGTTGCGGTTCTAAGCGTCAACCGCGTCGACGAAAATTTCCACTCTCGTTACAGTGCAAAGGCAAGACAGTACAAGTATTACATTCATCTGCGGGCGACTGCGTTGTCGAGGAAGTATTGCTGGAGCATGAGCTATAAACTCGACATTGCCGTCATGCGAGAGTGTGCGAAGATGATTGTGGGAGAGCACGATTTTTCATCATTCTGCAAGAGTCAGTCAAGCGTGGAGCATCACCGATGCACTGTGCTTTCATCTTCGTGGGAATCGCGGGATTCAATCTTGGAGTTCGAGATAACTGCCAATCGTTTTCTTCACGGTATGGTGCGGGCGCTCGTCGGCACGATGGTGGAGATTGGCAGAGGTTACCGGCACCTTGAAGAATTCCCGCAGATACTGAATGCGAGGGACCGTGCGCGCGCGGGAATGGCGGCTCCTCCTCACGGCCTCTTTCTTGAACATATTATCTATTGATCATGGAAAAGGGAAAACCAAGGTCGGTCAGGGTTACTGTCGTTGCAGTTGTTCTCTCGACGTTTTCCCTGAGTTGCAGCGGTTCGCTCGGGATCAACCTTTTTCCCGATTCCAAGGATATCCAGCTAGGAAAAGAAATTGACCAGGAGATTCGGAAGAATGGCAAAGAGTATCCTCTTCTCAAAGACCGACCGGATGTGAAGTCGTATGTTGAAGCCATCGGCCGAAAAATCCTTGGGTCTCCGGATATCACGAAACGCGGGATTTATGCCTATCAATTCGAGATTATCAGGGACGACAGCACGATCAACGCATTTTGTACTCCCGGTGGTTATATTTATGTGTATACAGGCCTCTTGAAATTCGTGGATAATGAAGCGACATTGGCTGGGGTCATCGGCCATGAGATTGCCCACGCGGAGAGGCGACATGCAACAAGGAGAATGACCACCGCACTCGGCTACCAAATTGTCCTTAGCGTCCTGCTTGGAGGAAATCCGGGCGAAACGGAAAAAATCGCCGGAAATCTCTTCACCGGCCTTGCTCTGTTGCGGAATAGTCGCGGCGATGAAGAAGAGGCCGATAACCATTCCATCAAATATTTACGCTCGACAGAGTATTATCCAGGCGCAATCCGATTCTTCTTCGAGAAGATCGGAGGAGTTGGCAACCGGGGAGGGGCATTTCAGCGGTTCCTGTCCACTCATCCGCTGCCCCAGGATCGTGTCGACAATGTTGAAAAACAAATGCAGCTTTCGGGCAATCCCCAGCCGACAGATGCCAATCTTTTTTTATCCCGGTATGCGGATTTCAAGAGCAGGCTTCCCTGAGACATGATCAAAGAAGTCATCATAAAACTGGCTGAACACCAGGATTTGTCGTCGCCTGAAGCTTACGAAGCGATGATCGAGATCATGAGCGGCAATGCCTCGGACGCACAAATTGCCGGCTTTCTGATGGGGCTTCGACTGAAGGGGGAAACACCGGAGGAAATTTCGGGTTGCGCACGTGCGATGCGGGAAAAAGCGGTTCGCATTCAGGCAAAGCATCCAGCGGTCATCGACACATGTGGAACGGGCGGAGATGCCTCCGGGACTTTCAACATTTCGACAACGGCCGCCATTATTGCCAGTGCAGCGGGGGCCGCAGTGGCAAAGCATGGAAACCGGGCTGTCTCCAGCCGTTGCGGTAGCGCTGATGTGCTGAAAGCTCTGGGAGTGAATATCGATATTCCCGTAGAAAAAGTCTCAAAGGTACTCGAAGATGTTGGAATTACGTTTCTCTTTGCGCCAGTGATGCATCAGGCGATGAAATACGCAGTGGGAGTAAGAAAAGACCTGGCTATCCGTACAATATTCAACATTCTTGGACCGCTGACGAACCCCGCAGGGGCAAAGCGTCAGGTTCTTGGCGTGTTTCAACCTTCATTGACGGAAACCATGGCTCTGGTTCTCAAAGATTTGGGTTCCGACCATGCTCTCGTGGTTCACGGCGATGGCGGCCTGGATGAACTCTCCACAGTCGGGGAGACGAAGGTGAGTGAATTGCGAAATGGTCAAGTGACGACCTATCAGGTGCGGGCAAAGGAAGTGGGTGTTGAGACAACGTCAGCAGATGCAATTCGAGGAGGGGGTATCGCAACAAACGTGGAGATCATACAGGGAATCCTCGGAGGCATGGACGGCGCACCCCGTGAAATAGCTGTCCTGAATGCGGGGGCGGCGCTCTTTGTCGCTGGGAAAGCATCTTCGCTCAAGGGAGGAGTGCAGGATGCGCGTGCTGCCATAGACAACGGATCGGCTAAGAGAAAACTACAGCAATGGATCGAAGCGACAAATTCGTAAGGACGAAACTAAGCGCCGGAAAGCGCTTCCTGAAAAATTTCCTTATGAAGAGAGGCTTGCTCAAGGCAGATCTCTCGGAAGCCGAGATCCGTGAAGTCCTGGACGCCGGCACAGAAAGCGGCGCACTCGATAAGACAGAGCACGAGCTGATAAAGAGCATTCTGGAGTTTTCTGATATCACCGTGAAGGAAATCATGGTCCCGCGGCCGGACATCGTTGCCGTCGACATCGCCATGGCGACCGACCGGCTCATTCACAAGGTGATCGATGAAGGATATTCGAGGATTCCGGTGTACAAGGGAACCATCGACAACGTTGTCGGCGTCATTTACAGCAAAGATTTGCTCAGTCTGCTGGAGCACCGCGACCTGATTATTTTGCAGGATATTATTCGCATGGTGTATTTCGTGCCGGAATCCAAAAAAATCAGCCAACTCCTCAGGGAACTGCAGCAGCGGAAGGTACACCTTGCGATCGTGGTAGATGAGTTCGGCGGGACAGAGGGACTGGTGACGATGGAAGACATTATCGAGGAGATTGTTGGTGAGATTCTGGATGAATACGATGAAGTCGGGAAGGCCGTTGAGAAATCCACTGACGGCTCGACCACGGTCGACGCCGCCATGAGTATCGGTGATTTCAACACGCAGTTTAAGGCCAACATTCCCGAGGCGTCGGATTACGAGACGCTGGCGGGATTTCTCCAGAAAATGAGCGGGAAGCTCCCGGAGGTCAACGAAGAAATAAAGTATCGCGATTGCACCTTCACGATTCTCAGCAAGAGTGCAAGAAGAATCCGACAGGTCAAAGTAAGTTCCGTGCAAAAGCTCAGGACTGAGGAACCGACGCAGGCATGACGATCCTGCAGGAAATCCTGGCGAACAAAGAACGCGAGGTTGAGCGCGCCAAGGAACGTTCGCCTTATGAAGAAATCAAGGCCGCTGCCGAGTCGATGAGCGTGCAACCGCGGTTCGCACGTGCGATCAAGGGTCAAGGAATCTCGATCATTGCGGAGATCAAGAAAGCCTCTCCTTCACGCGGTGTGTTGAGCACGGAATTCGACCCCCAACAATTGGCCCGTGAGTTCGAGGCAGGAGGAGCGCGGGCCCTTTCTGTCCTCACCGACGAAAAGTATTTTCAGGGCAGGCCTGAATTCATCCACAAGGTTCAGTCGGTCAGCAGTCTGCCCGTGTTGCGCAAGGATTTCATTATCGATGAGTATCAAATCTACGAGTCGAAAGTCCTCGGAGCCGACGCCATTCTCTTGATTGTGAAAGCCCTGAAGAAAACTACGGTTGAGCGTTTTGCCCGCCTTGCTGAGACCGTGGGCCTCGATGTGCTCGTTGAAGCACACACGGCAGAGGAGGTGGAGGTCGCTGTTGGAATTGGCGCAAAAATGATAGGAGTCAACAACCGCGACCTGGAGACATTTGAGGTTTCCATCGAACATTCATTGACTCTCCGTTCGAAAATCCCTCCGGGGACTATTGCTGTGAGCGAAAGCGGCATTGGCGACGCGAAGGACATCGAAAAATTAAGCATGGCAGGGTTTGACGCGGTGCTGATCGGTGAAGGCATCGCAACAAAAAAGGACCGCGTTGCTGCGCTAAAGGCGATGGTGCAGGCATGATGGTGAACCAGGATCTCTTCGTGAAAATTTGCGGCGTTACCAACCTCGAAGACGCCCGTTTTGCTCTCGAATGCGGCGCAGATGCGATCGGGTTGAATTTCTATGAGCGTAGCCCGCGCTTTGTGACCATCGACCGGGCGGTTGAAATAGTCACACAACTCCCCGAGCATAAGTCGAAAATCGGAGTTTTTGTCAACGCAAGCCGCAAGCGCATCCGCGACGTCATCGGCGCCGTGAACCTGAGCGCCGTC
>JACQPT010000074.1 GCA_016207415.1 Ignavibacteriales bacterium | reverse complement strand
CCGAAGCACTCAGGTCAATTCGCTTGGATTCAGTTGAGTATTTGACAGCGTTATCGAGGAGGTTCAGCAAGGCTTCAAGCAAGGAGGTTCTATCTGCACGGATTGACGGCAGAGACCCAGGCAAGGTTGTATTGAGTTGTATACCATTCCGCATTGTTCGATTTTGAAAGTGTTCAAGTGCCTCGACGATGACCCCGCGTGGATCGACAAATTTAAACTCGTATTCTTTCTGAGCCACCTCAATCCTCGCGACGCTCAGAATATTGTCAACCATTCGTATCAGGCGCTGGGTTTCTTCTTTGATGGCTCCGTAATACTTTTGCTGGCGGTCTTTCGAAATGAGCCTCCGACGCTCGAGCATCTCTACAACCTGACTGATCGCAGTGAGAGGACTTCGAAATTCGTGCGAGACTGTCGAGACAAAATCTCCCTGAAGCTTGGCCAGCTCCAATTCTCGTGCAAGGAGGCGGATCGTCATCACTGTTCCCAACACCAGAGCACCTGCGACAAGAATAATAGCCCAAAGGTAAACGCTCTTCCTGCTCTCGAACAACATCTCACGAAATTCTGGGTTCTGCTCATATAACTTGATTGTCCATGGAGGAACGTTCGACGCAAATGAACGAGTCATAGACGGATTTTTCCTTGTAAGGGCCGCCTCTCCCCAGACGACATTTCCTTGTTGATCCTGGATGGTGCAGGCCAGATCACCGCGAAGGCGTATGGGCGAGAGGAAGTCAGGAAGTAATTTGTGGCGCATGACTTTTTCATTAATCTCGAAACCCGCTGCCACCCATGGAATGGCCTCACCTGTATTTTGCAATCGAAGGGAGGTGAGCAAAAAGCTTTCTCCCAATGCGACTCTGGACACGCGATAAAATCCAGGAGTGCCCGATTCGCCCCGAGCCTGTTCAGTAAATGGTATGACGTCCCTCATAAGCAGGAGAAGACGCTCTGTTTCATTCATTTTTTGCTTCATTCGGTTCTTCAACTGGAGCCAATGTTGCCCCGCTTTCGACGCCTGGATCTGCTTTCCTGTCAGAATACGCCTCAGACGGCTCTCGATCTCCGTGACAAAGCTGAGCCACTGTTCTTTTTCCATGAGCCACTTAGGCTGGATTAATTCCTCAAAGAGAGCAAGGAGTTGTTGCGTAGCCGATGAATCATCAGCCATTGAACGGAACAAATCACTCTGCTCCAGAACGGCAGCGACTCGATAGGGAATGCCAGAAATGGTTCGTTGGTGCGGAAAAGATTTCGAAAGAGTCTCGTACGCGGTAGAGGCCTTGCGGAGTTCCGATGCGTTCTTATAACAGCGAGCGACTCGAATTAACAACTCGGCTTTGAGATAATCATCACGGGTTGCAAGCAACAGCCTTTGATAAATTTCAGCCGCTGCGAGATAATCCTTTTCAACCAACTCAAAGCGGTCAGCTCGCTGAAAAAGGCTGTCGCGAAATTGGGCCTTTGAATAGGTTCGCGGAGGAGATGGAGCAAGCTCGAACAAAGGGCTTGCGCCCACAAACACGATCGCACCGTTGCTTCGAATAAGAAACGGTTGTTTGACCAGTGCTTGCTCCGATGCAAGTTTCTTCCATTCTGATGTAGCAATAGATTCAGGCGAGCCACGGTGTGACCGGATAAGCTCTTCAAAAGAACGTTCCGCCTCCCCGATGGTAGATTCGACGCCTTCGCTAATCGACCGCAGTAACGCCGCTTGTTCTTCTTTTGCGGATTGCTTCATAAGAAGGGATTCGTTCTCGAGAGAGCGGTAGGCAAATATTCCCAGCAGAATGCTTGGAATGACAATCGTGAAAACGAACAAAACTATAATTCTTTTTCGCTTTCTTAGAACTGCTTCAGATTCTCGGTGCATACCCACTACAGACCACCTCAAGCTTTTCGAGAGAAAAATGAGCTGTCGCTATTCTGAGCGTGAAGGAGGCATATAGTGCGATATCACTTGTACCAATCCTCCCTAGGTCTATATTTTGTCTTCAGACTTTGCTTTGACTGGTGGCGCTCGATTGCAAATTTTATCAAGCGGTCCAGTAATTCGGGATACGAAATCCCCGATGCCTGCCATAACTTCGGATACATGCTGATGGATGTAAAACCCGGAATCGTATTGATTTCGTTAAGATAGATCCTGTTGGATTTCTTTGTTACGAGAAAATCAGCCCGAGCCATCCCCGCACAATCCAGAGCCTTGAAACTCTGCACGGAGATTTCCCGGACCTTTTTTGCTACGGCTTTTGAAAGCTTTGCAGGAATAACCGCCGTGGATTTTCCGTCCACGTACTTCGCATCGTAATCATAAAACTCGTTCGACGGAATAATCTCGCCCGGCACAGATGCGATCGGTTCATCGTTCCCCAGTACGCTGCATTCGATTTCGCGCGCATTCTCGATCCCTTTTTCCACAAGGAGCTTTCGGTCGTACTCGCCCGCCAGTTGAATTGCTTTGATGAGTTCCTCCCGGTTGTGAGCTTTGGTGATGCCGATGCTCGAACCCAGATTCGCGGGCTTGACAAACATGGGATAACGAAGTTTCTTTTCGGCTATTGAAATCATTTTTTTCTGATTTTTCTGGAACTCGTTCGAGAAAAACCAGACACCCGGCGTCACGGGAATTTTGGCCTGACGCAGCAATTCTTTTTGCACGACTTTATCCATGCCGACAGCCGAGCCGAGTACGCCCGCGCCGACGTACGGAATATCGGCAAGCTCGAAAAGTCCCTGAACGGTTCCATCCTCGCCGAACGTTCCATGAAGCACCGGAAACAACACGTCGACGGATTTATTCCGGCCTGAGGAATCCAGCTGGACAAGCGCCTTCTTGCGCGGGTCGGGAACGATCAACTGCTCCGGCTGGCTGTCAATGCTGGATTTCTCCTTGAGCAGCTTTAATGCATCGTCGGAGCTCAGCCAACGGCCCTCCGGGCTAATGCCGATGGGAACGATCTCGTATTTTTCCTTGTCGAGCGCGTTCATCACCGACGCAGCAGAGACGAGTGAGACCTCGTGTTCAGCCGAGCGGCCGCCGAAGACAACGCCGATTCTAAGCTTGGACATGGCAAGAGTTGGGATTGATGGATCGCTGGGTAATTGGATAAATGCGGCTAGGGATTGTAGTCCGCGATTTCTTCGAAGATCCTATCATGCCAAGTTCCTTCATCCATTTTCTTTTGTAAGCTTTGGACCAACCGAAGAAGTTTGTTTTCGACTTCGTAATGAAGTACATCGATTTTATGAAACCGTCCTGTGAGATTGTCTTTGTAACAAGAAAACCGACACATCGTGTCATGGTTTCCGACAAAGAACCCAATGATGTATAGAGGGATTGAAGATACTCTTTTATTGACCTTCGAGAATAACCCTCCGAGATGTTTGACGATATCGATTGGCTGGAGTCGATAATCTGAGATTTTGATTTGTAATCAGCATCTATGGAATCAACAGTTTCGAAAACAAGCTCATGCAATTCAATTGATTTTTGCCATACATCAAGTTTCATATAGCCACGATTGAGGTTTTTCAACGACGTATACTCAGTCATTTGTCCTCCCAAGCTTCACTAATCCAACAATCCACTGATTCAAAAATCCAAACGATGTCAGCTCGATTTTATTTCCTCAAAATCTCGCGAATCATCTCTTTCAGCTTCTCCTCGCTAACGTCCTCCAACTCTTGCATTGGTTCGCACGCGATCTTCTGAGAAAAATCCTTGCCATAACTTGTTTCGCTGATCGACCGGAGTTTCTCTATTTCGAAAGGAGTCAAGGGTTTTTCGCCGCCGAGCAATCTCGCGACAAACGCAATGTGCGCTGCATGCTCCACTTTTTCCATCTTGAAATACGCGTCGTCCAGGTCTTTTCCGTAGGTCACGACCCCGTGGTTGGCCAGAAGAATAGCATCGGCATTCCCGACAAAAGGCATCAGCGCCTCTGCTACCTCTTTCGTAGAAGGAGTCGCATAGTGGGCAAGCGGGATAGCTCCAAGCCCTACAATAACTTCCGGGAAGAGGCATTCATTCAAAGGTATTCTTGCTGTTGCGAACCCCGTTGCGTGGGTTGGATGAGCGTGGACAACGGCCTTCACATCATCGCGTTGGCTGTAGATAAACAGATGCATGTCGACCTCGGTGGAAGGCCTTCGACTCAGCGTAACCGGCGTTCCATTGGCCATCACTTCCACGAGGTCGGATTCGCTCACTCTGCCTTTATTCAGTGCCGACGGTGTAACCAGGATGTTCCCGTTCGGAAGCCTTGAGCTGACATTGCCGTCTGTGGCAGTGACGAAGCCTTTGCTGTAAAGCAGGTGGCACACGTTCACAAGCTGGCGGGAAATGTCTGAGCGGGAGGGTGCGGGTTCCATCGGCGATGGCATAATAACCAAAAGAGGAGTGAGTTTCAATGAACCCTGAACTATCGAAGGATTTCATTGATTCTCGTCAGTCCTTCGGAAGGTTTACCGTGAATTGTGTTCTAAGCGTATGAACCTTTCGAAGGTCGATGGTTACGCGGGGAGAACCTTCGAAAGGTCAGGGAAAAAAATCAGTGAATTTTGAAAAAAAGTTTCATATACTTCCAACCGCCTTTCGGTGTTTTTTCCTACATATTGAAGATGTGCGCTCCCCTCAGGGGTGCCTGTTTTTCAAAAACCGTTTCAACAATCATTTTTTGAAGAAATAGAAAGGATGTAAAAAGAGACGGATGGAACTCTCTCTCATCTTAGGTATAAGTGTCCTGGGACTGCTCTTTGCCCTTTTTTTGATTCGCGATGTGATGCGAAGAGATACCGGAACCCCAAAAATGCGCGAAATCTCCGACGCCATTAAGACAGGGGCCGAAGCTTTTTTGCGCAGACAGAATCGGACAATCGGCTATCTGGCGTTTGCGCTCGCATGTCTGATCTACATCCTCTACGCGTTTGTCCGGACGCCGAATGAACATGATCCGGCGGGGCAGGGCGCATTGGCACTGTGGACGACGCTTTCGTTCGCTTTCGGCGCAATTTGTTCCGTTGCAGCAGGTTACATGGGCATGTGGGTTGCGATTCGGAGCAATATTCGAACGGCTTCAGCAGCGACAAGAAATATGAACGATGCGCTCCAAACCGCGCTGCGCGGCGGAGCGGTTTCGGGTTTCTTTGTTGTCGCGATGAGTCTGCTTGGGGTCGCCGGCCTTTTCGCTTTGGTGAGTTACATGGGGGTGACAACTGACGTCACAAAAATTCCTTTGTTGATCGTCGGTTATGGGTTTGGAGCAAGCTTCGTTGCTTTGTTTGCCCAATTGGGCGGCGGAATCTATACGAAAGCCGCGGATGTTGGTGCCGACCTTGTCGGGAAAGTCGAAGCCGGAATACCCGAAGACGACCCGCGTAATCCTGCAGTCATAGCAGACCTCGTCGGCGACAATGTAGGAGACTGCGCCGGCCGCGGGGCCGATCTGTTTGAATCGACGGCGGCAGAGAATATCGGCGCAATGGTGCTCGCGGCTGCGCTCTATCGTGCAAACGCGTCTGTTTTCGACGCTCAGCAATTGTCGTTGTTGGGCGTTTTGTTGTTCCCTCTCGTTGCCCGCGCATTTGGTATCATCGCCTCTGCTATCGGCATTATGATTGTCAAAACCAACGAGCAGGAAGACCCGATGAGCGCGCTGAATCGGGGATATTACGTCACTTCCATTCTGGCGATGATTGGGTTCTACATCGCTTCACGATGGCTGTTGGGTGCTGAGTATTACCTGAACTTTTTCTTCTGCGGAGTCATCGGTGTGTTGACCTCGATCGCGTTTGTCTTCATCACGCAATATTACACCGAATACAAGTACAGACCGGTGAAATTCATCGCGGAATCATCGCAAACGGGATACGCGACGAATATCATTTCCGGCGTGGCGGTCGGCATGGAATCGACCGGGTTCCCGGTGCTTGTCATTGGAGCGGCGATCGTCGGCGCGTATTTTCTCGGTCAGAGCTCGGGGCTCCACGACGCAGGGCTTTTCGGTACAGCCGTTGCCACGATGGGGATGCTCGGCACGGCGGCGTATATTCTCGCGATGGATACGTTCGGGCCCATCACCGACAACGCGGGAGGGATCGTGGAAATGAGCCAGCAGCCCGAGGACATCCGGAAGAAAACAGACCGCCTCGATGCCGTCGGCAACACAACGAAAGCGCTCACGAAGGGTTATGCCGTAGGCTCCGCGGCCCTGGCGGCGTTTCTGCTTTTCGGCGCGTACATCGATGAAGTCCGAAACTACATGCCTTCATTCCAGCCGATTATCAATATTAACAAACCCGAAGTTTTCGTTGGAGCAATTCTGGGAGCTGTGCTTGTATATTTGTTCTCCTCGCTTGCTATCAAAGCTGTTGGTGGAGCGGCTCATTCGATTATAAAGAACGTACGCGAGCAGTTCAAGAATAATCCGGGAATCATGAAAGGAACTTCGAAGCCGGACTATGGCCAGTGCGTTGACATTGCCACAAAAGCCGCTCTCCAAAAAATGGTGTTGCCGGGAGTGCTCGTCGTTGGACTTACGATTAGTGTAGGTATGGTTTTCCGCTGGCTTTATTACGCATCCGGCCAGCCGGCGTTTGGTGCGACGGGAGCAGAAGTGATCGGCGGATACCTTATGGTGGGGACGATTACAGGGATTCTGATGGCGTTGTTCTTAAATAACAGCGGCGGGGCGTGGGACAATGCAAAGAAATACATCGAAGCCGGACACCTTGGCGGGAAGAAATCCGACCCCCATAAAGCCGCAGTGGTCGGTGATACCGTCGGCGATCCATTCAAGGACACGGCCGGACCCAGCCTGCATGTGCTCATCAAGTTGCTTTCGACGCTCACACTCGTGCTTGCGCCACTGTTTATTTGAATGTCACGACCTTCCGAAGGTTCTCATGTAGACTTCCGGAGTTTGCCTGAGACGAATGACGAAAACTCCGGAAGTCTCAGGGCGACCTTCGCAAGGTTCACCTGTTACTCTTCAAGCCCGACTCAGTTTCGTCGGGCTTTTTTGTGTGTTTAAAGTTGTGAAGTAAAGAAACTCCATATTTTGCGGTGGCGAATGATATTTAGAAAAAGGAATATCAAGGCGAGCTTTCGGGGATTGCAGTATTCCCTTGCGGCGGCCATTGTTCTCTTGACAGGTTCATTTCCTCAAGATTTTGTTTCCCTTGTAGCGGAAAACGAAAAGACCCTCCATCATTGTGCCGTTGAGTTGACGAGGGGAATTCTTCAAAAAGTTCCCGTCCTAAAGCATGCGGGAAGCTGGAAAGCCGAGGTTTCGACATTCGTCCGGCACATTCTTGAATCCTCATATCGTCCACTCCACAATTCTCGATCGCCCGTTCGAGGTCAAATCAGGTTTATTCAAGGTCAAATTTATACTTCCGCTGCGTCTTCCTTCCTTTAAGTCTCCAAACGTCGCGAGGCTTTTCCCTCGCGATTCCTGACAAAGTCAAGAACGAGTGGCGTTGTTTCCACCAAAAGTTGTCCAGCTTTCCCATTTCTGGAGGGAATCATGAATCCTTTTATGACAAGAATTGTCATCAAGAATGTTCTCAGGAAAAGAAAAGGCACGGGGCGACAATCATACTCAAGCTACGAAATTGCAAAAGGTTTTCGCGAGCTCGCGATCGGTGCAAGGAATGTCATTGCCGACGTTCTACTTGTTGCTCTGGGAATCCTCTCGGCTGGCTTTGGGTTGAGAGGATTCCTCCTCCCGAACAAATTCATCGACGGCGGAGCGACCGGGATTTCCCTGCTGTTATCCGAGTTAAGCGGGATTTCCCTTCCCGTTCTGCTCGTCGCGATCAACATCCCTTTTTTGGTGGTAGGATTCAACGTTATCGGGAGACAGTTTGCGCTGAGAGCCTCGCTCGCCATCGTCGGTTTGGCAGTCTGCACGGCGGTCTTCCCCTACCCGGAAATCACGCACGACAAGCTCCTTGTTTCCGTCTTCGGAGGGTTCTTTCTTGGCGCGGGAATCGGGCTTTCGGTGCGCGGAGGAGCCGTCATCGACGGAACTGAGGTTCTAGCCCTTTATCTGAGCAGAAAACT
>JACQPT010000072.1 GCA_016207415.1 Ignavibacteriales bacterium | reverse complement strand
TCGCGGGGCATGCCCAGGTACGCCGCCCCCCCAATGAAGACGATCATCACCAGCATGAGGTAGACGGCTACTTTGTTATCGACTGCTAAGTTCCATGGTCTCATCTAAGCATTCCTTTTGGAGAAAAATCGTTTTTCGGCTTTCACATCTTCCAGATTTATGAGTGAGCGCTGATCCCGATGACAGCTACTCTTGTGCAACAGAAACTGCCTGGCCATTCACGAGGCTCTGAATGCTGGTCATGATCACGCGGTCACCCGGTTTTAGGCCCTCAACGACCTCCACAAGATTTCCCTGATGAGCACCCAGCACAACGGAACGTTCGTGCGCGATGCCGCCATTTTCGACATAGACGATGTTGCGCCCCCTGTCCACGAGCTGGACAATGTTCTCGCTAATGAGAAGCGCGTTCTTCTTGGACGACCGGAGAATTTTCACTTTTGCGATCATTTCTGGTTTCAGCTTCTTCCCGGGGTTGTTGATGAAGATCTCAACGGGCAGCGTTCGGTTGGAAGCATTGACAGTCGAGCCGACAAAGTTCACTGACGCACTCAACGTGTCGCCCGGAAAAGCGTCAAACGTCATTTGCACAGGGGTATGAACCGCCACCGTCCCGGCATGTCGCTCTGGAATTTCGGCCAGCACTTTCAACGAGTTGATGTTCACGACATGGGCGATGGCCATGGCCGGCGGGGCAAATTCGCCGGCATCGTAGTAATAGTCGTCGAGAACTCCCGCAACAGGACTCTTGATCTTCGTCCGTTCCCAGCGCGCTTTCATTAGATCGGCATTGGCTTTGGCTGCATCCCGGCTGTATTGTGTGTTCTTGTATTGAAGCTCGCTGATGCCTTGCTCCTCATAGACCTTTTCCTGTTTTTCGGCACTCAACTGAGCCACCTTGTATTGTGCGTTTGCCGCGTCGAACGAGGCTTTGATGACCTCATCCTTCAGTACAGCTAGCACAGCGTCTTTGCCGACCCATTGCCCTTTCTGGACTTTCCATTCCTTCACCACGCCGCCTTCTTCCGGGCTGATCATTACATCGTCGTGCGCTTTGACGATGCCGGACACGTGAATGGCGTCGACAAGGGGTTGAGAGGTCACTTCCATGACCCGAACGCTCAAGGATGGTTTTGCTGGGACTCCACCTTCCTGTTTGGCTTCGCTGTTGTTGCAGGATTCCAAAACGAGCAGCATTGATGCGGCTCCGAGGACCAGCGTGAATTGTCTGAGTGCTTTCATAAGTCTTCCTTCCGATTCAACGTATTCTTAATCAATTTCCTGTCCAACATAAGACGGGAGTCGCCCGATGAGCTGGTCAAGCTCGGCGGCGGCGATGAGGTAATCGTAAATGGCCTGGACACGGTTGACACGCGCCTGGGTCAGAGCCAACTGCGCATCGTTGACCTCCAGTTGTGTTGCAGCGTTGCTGAGGAATCGCGCAGTGACAATCTTGTACCCGCGGTCGGCTTGTTCAACTGTTTTTTCTTGTGCTTGAATTCTCTTTCGAGCGGCGTCGAGCGTACCCAGTGTCGCGGTCAGGCCGATCTGGAGATTTCGCCGGACGTTCGTTCTCTGTTCTACCGACTTTAACACCTCAACCTGTGCCTGTTGCACGCGGGCGTTGGTTTGAAGCCCCTGAAACAAACTCCAGGAGAACGACAGCCCGACCTGCGAGCTGGCGAAGAAATCGTTCGTGGATATACTAAAAGTGTTCTTTGCCGCCTGGTATTGGTAGTTGCCGAACGCAGCAATCGTTGGCAGATAATTGGACCGCTCGGCAAGCACAAACGCTTCGTTGACGAAGATCTGGCCTTTGAGCGCGTTATAACCGGGATTGTTTTCGAGAATGAGGGAAGAAGCCTGCGCCACCACTGAGTCATCGACGGCTTCGAACTGCATCGCTCCCTCAAGCCGAGTCTTTTCTGAGGGAGACAAGCCGACAATGGATTTCAGACCGTCAAGAGCGAGCGTATAGTTGGTTTCGGACTGAATAATCAACGGCCTCAGGTTTTCGACGCCAACCGTTGCGCGCAGCTCGTCGTACTCTGAAAGGATTCCCTGACCGCGAAGAAGCGTCACATTCTTTAAATTCTCCTCGGCATTCGAGAGGTTCGAATGCATCATGGAGCGAACCTCGCCGGCCAACATCGCACCGTAGAATGCTTTTTTCACTTTGACGATTGTTTCCAACTGCTTGCTGCGGAAGAGCTCCCGTGCGACATCGGAATACGTCCCTGCGGCGCCGACACCCGCGAACACCGTTCCGTTGAACAGGAGCTGGCGGACCTGAAGTAACGCGTTTGCTGAGTGTGCTGCGCCGATTCTGAGCGGCGTCGGCCGGCCTGAACTATCAGAGATATAGAACACAGGCGTTTTCAGGGTGCGTATGTACTGACCCGAGACGTCGACCGACGGCAGGGTATAACCCCACGCCTCGAGTACACGCGCATCGGCCTTCTCCACATCAAGCCGTGACGTTTGCAGGTCGGTGTTTTGGCGCATTGCCAATTGAATCGCTTTTTCAAGCGTCAACGGCATTGCTTGGATGGAGTCCTGCCCACTTGACGATTCCAAAACGAGAAAGGATAACAACAACAGTATGCTAAGGTTCTTCATGCGTCGTATGACCGTGATTAGATTCGAGAATTCTTATTCGCCGATTGCTTCCTCCAGTGATGCCTCGGCCAGGCTGAAATCAACCAGCGCTTGCGTATAATTCGTCCTGGCTTGCAAGAGAGCGACTTCTGCGTCCAGCAAGTCGGAGTTTGTGCCAAGTCCCTGTTTGAACTTCGCACTTGTGACTTTGTAGTTTTCTTCGGCTTGTCTGACGCCATCTTCAGCAACCCCAATACGTTCTCGCGCCCGCCCGAGGTTGAGATAATTTCGGGTCACATCGAGCGCCACGGCATCACGAAGCTGGGCGAAGGCATCCTGGGTCTGCATGAGCTGCGCTGTTGCCTGGTCGGTTTGATGCACTGTCGAACCCCAGTTCCATATATCAAAAGAGACAGACACACCAACATCCCACGTATCCTTGAAGGAGTCCTCGATCGGGAAGAAGCGCTGGTTTGGCCTTGCCGTAAGGTAGTTGCCGACGAGGTACACCTGGGGCCACCAGTTGGATTGCGCCAGGGAGACCGCTGCGTCGCTTGCCTTGACGCGCAGGCCTGTCGACTGGATTTCCGGCCGCTTCTCCAGGGCTTGTTGAAGGAGCGCGTTGAGCTCTCCAAACTTTTTGGGCTCCCGTTGCATTACCGATTCCAGCTCAAACTGCGTCTCCAATGGAAGACCGAGCGTGCTGTTGAGAGAAATCCTGCCGAGTTCAACGTTGTTCTTCATGTCAATCTGGCGAAGGATAGCTTCTGAGAGTTGGACCTTGATTTTCAGAACATCGTTCGAAGTCACCAAACCTTGTTTTTGCAGGTTCTCGGCATCCCTGACGTGGGCTTTGATCTGCCCCACGTTGTCGTCAACAACTTTCTTCAGTTCAATGGCCTTTGCAAGATTCCAATACGCGCTTTTGATATTCCAGATCAACTCGCTTCGGTCCTTTTCAAACTCTTTTTGCGTGGCTTGGGCGTTCAGACCGGCGATGTCTGCATTACGTTCGAGGCGAAAACCCGTGAACAATGGTTGCTGTAAGGTCAGCCGAAAATTATAGTTGTTGAGCACTGCCGGGAAGAGCCTGATCGTGCCGAATTGCGTAACGACCTCTGCGTCCGGAATAGTGCTCAAGCGGGCGTACGAACCGGCGAACTTGAGTGTCGGCCATCGAAGAGCGTCCATTTCGCTGGAGTGGGCGTCGGCGTACTGTACTTTCATCATGGAGGCATGGATCGCCTTACTTTTTTCGAGTCCGATGCGAACGGCGTCTTCGACAGTCATCCGCTGGGTCATTTGCCCCAGGGTCGTGTGAAAAAGCCCTGAAACGAGCAACGGAAGAAAGTATCTCGTTTTCATACGAGGCTCCATTCGATGTTTTGAAAAATCATTTCTTCAAAGTTATGGAAGGATGCGTTATACTGATTGCTGTTTTTCGGTGAACGCTGCTGTCGTATCGGTGAAGCGCTCTTTTTTGGATGTGTCGCGCTTCAAGAATTGAGCCCGGCCTTCTTCGGTCATAATGCCTTCGTAATAGATTTTAATGACGGCATCGAACACCTGTGAGGCCGAAAAAGGGACCTGAACGAGCACATCCGGATTGATGATATTCTGGATGATGTTTGAATAAATCATGAGAACCAGCTGTTCGTCGATGTCATTCCGGAAGATTCCGCGCCGCCGGCCTTCGGAGAGCATTTTGCCGAACCCATTCGCAATCCTTTCCCTCCGCAGTTCCTCGATTTGCTTCCAGATCTCGGGCGCATTTCTTTGTAAGTCCTCGAGCAAAGGCTTTCCTATTTTCGAATACTGCATGGCAACGCAGGACATTGTCTGCTTCAGCTTTTCGATAAAGTCTATGGAATCATCGGCGAGAATCTTTTGAGAGCGTTGCTCTAGATCCTGTTTGATAGAGTCGATCAACGCGCGGAGGAGATGGTCTTTGCTCTCAAAATATTTGTAAAGCGTCTTCTTGCTCATGCCGAGCTTGTCGGCCAGCTCTTCCATGGTGACTTTTGAAACACCGAAGCGATAGAAGTATTCTCCGGCGGTGTCAAGGATGCGTTTCTTGATTTCTAGATCAGACATTTCGGGCTCCTTTAAGAAGACGAGGAAACGTTTCCGGTATTGCAAGTTTCCTTGAAGATAACAAAAAAGCAGTCGTTTCTGACTGCCTGCAAAATCAACGAGTTATCAGAAACCCAAAGAGTTTCTACGGTTTCCAAGATAAGAAGTTTCAAGTGAATTGTCAACTTGTTTGCGCATGCAATGGCATTCGTTTTACCCGCAATGACAAATGCCTGTCGGCAAATAGAGCTTGTGGCAAAATCAAGCAGAGAATTGAAAGATTGTGTCAAGCAATAAGTCTGTTCAAGGACCATGGATCGTTCAATACACTACTTGAACGCTGAGATGTTCGCAAAGTCCAAGCCATGCCTCAGCACCACCCTTGATTCCCTTTTTGCCTCTCGCTATATTCTCATCGCCATTCCATTGCTGAGAGCCGTTTTCTCAGACTACAACGTCATCTCGCAAACGAAGCTTTCCGAACATTTAGCTTTCCAACACGCTCTGCTCTTTTTCGTCATTGATTTTTACCAGCGGGAGGAACGATGAGGTCAATCGTGCTTGTCGAAGCAATAACTGCACTCTCCAGTTTGGCACTTTCGAAAGGACTGATGGATCCGCTGAATTGAGGAAGAAGCTTCTAATGAAGTAGCAGCGATCGCGGTAATTCAAGGCAAGAAACTTCAAAAGGAGGATTCTATGATCGTCTCAAAAGTTTTCTTCTGTCTTTTGGTCGGAGTAGTTGCGGCCTCTTCGCAAGAGAAAAGCATGGCCTCAGGAACCCTGACGGTCAACGGCACGGCAAGTACACTTTCGTTCGTGCGCACGCTTGAAGCTCAAGACTGGGATATGGGTCCCAATCACAAATTCGTGCAAATAACAGTCACAAAGCTGTTCCTCAGTGATGTGCCAGTGGGCGACGTCGAGGATGATTTCGATTTGAGCGCAAGGGGGAAGGAGGGCACATTGCACGGATTGCGGTTGAAGTTCAACAAGAAAGGTGAAGTGCTGAGTGCAGAGGTTTACGACAAGGCATTCAAAGGCGGTATAAATAAAATGTTTCCCAACGGGATTCACTTTGAGCGAAAAGTCTTTAACGACAAAGTAATTTCCGGCAAGATAGGCCCGGGAGAGCCTGATGATTTTGCTTCTGTCAAATACGACTACACCGCAACATTC
>JACQPT010000071.1 GCA_016207415.1 Ignavibacteriales bacterium | reverse complement strand
GTTCTCATACACTGTCCGGTCCTCCAACAGCTTGAAATCCTGAAATACGACGCCAATTTTCCGGCGGAGGTAGGGAACCTCTCTTCGCCGTGTGCCGAGTGAATCGTATTCGTCAACCCGAACCTGCCCGCTCGTGGGTTTCAGGTCAAAATACATCAAACGCAGCAGAGAACTCTTCCCCGCGCCCGTTTGGCCCACGAGGTAGACAAATTCCCCGTTCTTCATGGCAAAGTTAACGCCATCAAGGACACGCTGACCATCAAAAGAAACCGTCACATTCTGGAGTTCGACCATGGCTCAGCGGCTGAATCGTACTGCGAGTTTTACTGCTTCGACCATGCTGGAGATGTTCGCTTTCCCTTTACCGGCGATATCGTAGGCGGTTCCATGATCGGGAGAAGTCCGGATAATGTTGAGTCCCGCCGAAAAGTTTACTCCTTTTCCAAACGAACTCAATTTGAGCGGTATCAATCCCTGGTCATGGTACATCGCCAGGGTTACATCGAATTTTTCATGGGAGCGGTTGCCGAAAAAGGCATCGGCTGGAAAAGGTCCTTCGACATTGATGTGTCTGGATTTCGCTTCGGCAACAGCGGGGGCGACGACGTCATCGTCCTCAGTGCCAATGATGCCCTTGTCTCCGGCGTGAGGATTGAGTGCGAGAACGGCGATGGAGGGATTCTTGATGCGAAAATTCCTTTGCAATGCATCGTGAACCACCATTAGTTTCTCGACGATCTTTTCTCTGGAGATGCTTTCGGAAACCGCGCGCAAGGGCACATGCGTGGTGACAAGGCCGACTCTCATAGTTTCAGACACGAGCATCATGGCCACGTGCTTCGACCTGCTCAGAAGCGCGATCATTTCCGTCTGTCCGGGGAAACTGTAGCCGGCAAGATTGAGTGCCTCCTTCGACGCTGGTGCAGTGACCATGGCATGCACCTTTTTTTTCAGGCAAAGGTCAACAGCTTGCTCAATCGCAGTTCCCGCTGATTTTCCTGATGCTTTGGTGGGCTTTCCCCACTGGACATCCGCCCAGATTCCATCCCCGACGTCAAACACAGGCGTAGACGAATCGGAGACGACGGAAAGCGACGTTTTAGCGAACTTGCCCCGCAACTTCAAGGATTTCAGCGTATGCTCGAGAACGTTCAGGGGCCCAACGAGGATCGGCGTGCAGATGTTCCTCACGGCCGGAGTAGTTGCCGTTTTCATGGCAATTTCCGGCCCGACACCGTTGAAATCACCGATCGTTATTGCAACAAGCGGCTTCAAAAACTTTCAGTCTCGCTGAGGATGTAGTTTCCGTTTCTCACAGGGTCATGAAAGATGAACCTCCGCCTGATATTCTGGTACGTCCAGACCTCGGTCGGCGTACTGTTCGGAGGAAGGAAGCGCTCGGTCGACGTCGGTGAACCATAAAGGACAAAGATTCTGCCCCGGTCGGTCTTGTAGCCGTCGTTCTCTTTGGTCGAAGAGTACCTCCGTAATGCCTCGTCAACACGACGGTAATACTCGGCCTTCACTTCGTTGTACACTGTTGTTGTGTCCGGGTCACGTTTGCGCCAGAACTCTCTGAACTTCTGCTGCCCGCGAAAAGACGTAAACCCGTACATTTCTTCGACCTCCTCTTCTTTGGCGATAAGTCGGAGTGCATCAACGGCGGTCTCGAAGACATTCAGAGAAAGGGGTTTATTCGGCCAATGCACCCGGAAATTGCGTTTCAACGTCGTCTTCTGCTCCCCAAGGCTTATTTCGAATTCAACTGTATAAAACCCAGTCTCCAACGTCTCGACTGATAGTGGAACATACAGGGTCTTCCACGGGAGCTGGGAAGGCACGATATCGTATGTGATTTGTGATTCTTCGCCGTTCAGCTTTGGAATTCCTGGGAAAAGGGTGAAACCACTGCCGCCAAGATCCTGCCTTTCCTGAAACCGTTCGTCTCTCCGGCCTTCCAGTTTCCAGCGGACCTGGAAATCGTGTCCGCTGGCAGGGAGATACACCTGGAGCAGGTATCCACATTTTGATCCGTAGACCACCTCTGACCCTCGGTTTACAACTTCAAACTGTGCAGGTGTGCGGCCTTGAGGCATTGGGCTCACAAAAAAGGGAATAGAGACTTCCAGAGGCTTGAGGAAGGGCCTTCGCGTAGTAACAGTCTGTTTCTTCTCGACAAACGAACGGCCGGATTCTTTATCATCGACCTGGAAGACAATGCTCAACGTTCCATCCGGAACAGTGAACTGCATCGCACCCTGGATGTCGGACGTTTGCTCCTGAGGGTTGGGGAGTGTCGCGCTGCTGAGGTTGATTGTTCTTATTTCCCTTCCAACCGATACTCCTTGCGCATTCAGCAGCTCTACAATCAATTCTCCGCGTGCAACGTACTCCTCCACAGTAGGATTGCTCCGGTTCTTTATAAAAACGAAAAAGTTCTTGTTGATCCGGTAATGAAAAGAGACGTATGCTTTTGACGTGTCTTCGCCGAATACCGGTACTGCCTCAAAAAAAACGTTTTGATCTCTCAGGGGTTGACCTTCAATCTGTTGCTGGGATTGGCTGTGAAACCCCGGCATCAAAAAGCATCCAAGCAGAAAAAAGTTACGCGAAGCTGATGTCATGGAGGATGGAAATGTTCTGGGGGCCAACGATTTTTCCCGGGTTAAGAATGTTCAGAGGGTCAAAGATTTCTTTCACGCGCCCGAAGAGGGCGTAGACTTCAGTCCCGTAGAGACGTTCCAGAAAAGGCGTGCGTACAAAACCGTCTCCGTGCTCGCCCGAGAGAGTTCCTCCCAGGGATACCGCCAGGTCGGCGATCTCTCCTGCTACGCGGTCGATAGCGCGAAACTGTTGCGGTTCTTTCAGGTCGACAAACGTACCGCAATGGATGTTTCCGCTCCCCGCATGACCGTAAATGGAAAACCTGATGCCAAATTTGCTGAGAATGCGGGACAATTCCTCTATGTATAACGGCATGTTGTGCACGGGAACAGCAACGTCTTCGATAAAACTCGATTTACCAAATGTATCCTCGAGATTCAATCTCTTGCTCACTGCCTCCCTCAGTTCAAAGAGATTGCGCATTTCTTCTTCGCTTTTGAGGGAGGAAAAACTTAATGGTTTGCAGGGTTTGAGGACTTCTGTCAATCTGGGAAGCGCTGGCTCCAGGTCTTTTTCCGAGTCACCCTCAAACTCGAAATACAGCATTGCCGTAGATTTCTTGTCAATAAGGGCGTCGGTTGATGGAGAAAAGCCTTCGCCGAGGAGGAAATACGTCCTGTCCATGACTTCGATTGCAGAGGGATGCAGTTCCAGCCCTCGAATCGTAGCCTCGACCATCGATGAATAATCGGAAAAATGAGCCACCGCGCCAACGTGAGCTTGAGGAAGACGTGAAAGCTTCAGCCTTGCCCCGACGACAACAGCGAGCGTTCCCTCGGAGCCTACAAGGAGTTTGCGCAGATCAAGGGTTTTTCCCCCGACCGCATCTTTCAGGTTGTAGCCGGAAGAATTCTTTGCCACGTTCGGAAAACGGCGAAGAATGCGCTTCTTGTTCGGCATCAACAGTGTTTCAATCACTGCGAAGATGCCGGCAAGATGTGAGTTGGCCAGTGGAGGCTTCCCGTCGATGTCCGCAACAGTTCCATCGGCAAAGACAACACGCAGAGATTCCACATGATCTTTCATCGACCCGTACTTTACGCCATGCGGTCCGGCAGCATTGGTGGCAATCATTCCACCGATGGTGCAGAGTTTTCCGCTGACGGGGTCGACGGGAAAATATGCCTGTGAGAGACGTAGCCGTTCGTTCAAGTCTTCGAGTACAACTCCTGGTTGAACATCCACCGCAGAAGAGCGTATTCCCCTTATTGCCTTCATGTGGCGAGTGAAGTCAAGAACAATTCCCATGCCAACCGCCTGGCCGGCCAGGCCTGTTCCGCCGCCACGTGGAATAACAGAGATGTTGTTTTCAGCACAGAACTGTATGACTTTTTGAACATCGACTTCGTCTTTGGGGAAAACGACTCCAACGGGTAGGATTTCATACCAGCTTGCAGCACGGCTATATTGTTCCCGCGTTTGTGCATCAAAAAAGCAGTCCCCCTTCACAAGGGAGCGTAATTCCAACTCAACCGACTCAAAAGTTGTTGTCACTGAAAAAGAAAAATAGGAAGAATGGCAGGGAAAGGCAAGGAAGGCGGCTATTTCCAGTTCTTGAGAAAATCTGTCAACAATCTTACGCCGACTCCCGAACCGCCTTTCGGGATGTATTCCTGGGCCTCCTCAAGGATCGCCGTTCCGGCGATATCCAGGTGAGCCCATTTATAGCTGCCGGTGAATTTCTTGAGGAACAACGCGGCCGTGATGGAGCCCGCCCAGCGGCCGCCGACATTCTTCACGTCTGCAATATCGCTCTTAATCAATTTTTCGTATTCGTCGAACAACGGAAGCTGCCACACGCGTTCGAACGTGCTGTCTCCCGATGCCTTGAGTTTATCCATGAGTTCTTCATCGTTCCCCATCATTCCAGTGGTGACATGACCCAGCGCAACAACGATCGCGCCGGTAAGCGTGGCGAGGTCGATCACCGCGGCCGGCTTGTACCTGTCGGCGTACGCCAGTGCGTCGGCGAGGATCAGCCGTCCTTCAGCATCCGTGTTGTCGACTTCTGAAGTTTTCCCGTTGAGGTGTCGAAGGATGTCGCCAGGCCGGACGGCGCTCCCGCTCGGCATGTTTTCGACCGCAGGAATGAGGCCCACCAGATGCACGGGCAGTTTGAGCCTCGAGACCGCCTCGAAAGTCCCGACCACGGCCGCAGCACCCGACATGTCCATTTTCATCTCCGCCATATTCGCCGACGGTTTGATGGAGATCCCGCCGGTATCGAACGTAACGCCTTTGCCAACGAGAACAACGGGTTTTTTTGAAGCCGGCCCGTATTCCAGAATGATGAATCGCGGACGCCGCACACTCCCCTGACAAACCCCGATCACTCCGCCCATACCTAATTCCTTGATTTTTCGCTCATCAAGAACAGTCGCCTTGTATCCGCACCTCCTGGCGGAATCCTGGGCGGCTTTTGCGAGTGTTTCCGGATAAATCTCGTTCCCAGGAGCATTTGCCAGGTCGCGTGCTAGGAACGTCGCCTCACACAAAACCTGTGCGTGGTGTAAGGCCTCTTTGGAGATTGCCGACACCTTGCCGTCGTCGGAAGCGATGCCCACCTCTTCCACTTTTGCGGCTTCGCCTTTTTCTTTGGAAAGGTACTTGTCAAACCTGTAGAGCGAGAGGTAGGCACCTTCCGCAAAAGCAACGAACGAATCAAAAGGTTTGTGAAGCAGCGATGGGAGGAAAAGAACGACAGATTTTGCTTTTACCTTGCGTGCGCGTTTTGCCGCGAAGGCAGCCGCGCGTCTGTACCGTTCAAGCGTAACATCCTTTTTTTCGCCGAGACCGACAAGAAGGATGCGCTTAGGTTTTTTCTCTGATTGCAGATAAACAAATGCTGACTCGTCGTTCTTTGCTCTAAAATCCCCGGCCTCCAGCATTGGAGCAATGTCCATGACTTTGCTCAGGGCTGTTGTTTCTTTCTTGAAAACAGAGGGATCCTGATGGATAAAAACAGTTACGAGCTCGGCCGAGATTCTGTCAACCGAAGATTTCTGGAAAGAGAGTTTCATGGTTCTCCTTTATCGGGAGTAATATGCAGAGCGCTCGAGGACTTTTGGGAGGACATCCTGGAGGCGGGTATCCTGAAGTCGAGCCCCTGCGGCGTTTTTGTGGCCGTTACCGCCAAACTCTTTAGCGAGTTCGTTGATAGCGATGTCGCCTTTTGACCGGAAGTTGATCTTCAAGCCGTCATCGAGCTCCGTAAACATCATTCCAATCCTAATGCCGCCAACGCTGAGTGTGTAGGGAACAAAAGCGTCGGTATCGACTTCTGTTGTTCCGGTCTCGGAAAGCATACTCCGAGTGATGACGAGATAAGCGACCGTTCCGCCATGAATGACCTGAATATTGGCGAGCGCCTGTCCGAGAAGCTTGAGCCGGCCGGGAGATCCTTTCTCGTACACATTCTCGTAAATCTCAACAGGGTCGGCGCCTCGCTTTATCAGGCGAGAAATAATCATGTGGACTTCGGGGTCTGTTTTCGGGTAACGAAAAGAGCCGGTGTCGGTCATGATGGCTGCGTAGAGGGAGACTGCGATCTCCTTGGTGATTGCGTGCGCGTCGAGATGCGTCACTAAGCGATAGACCGTCTCTCCCGTCGCCGTGGCCGGCTCGTCAATGAGATAAAGGTCGGCGAATTCTGCAGGGTCAAGATGATGGTCAACACAGATTTTGTATGCCTTGCTCCGGAGAACAGGCTCCTTCATGCTGACCAAGCGGTCCGGGTGGTTTGTGTCAAGAACGATGATGACATCGGCCTGCTCAATCATCTTGCCGTGTTTTTCCGGGTTGAATGTTTGAACATCTCGCCGCGGATCCAGGAACATGTAATTCAATGGCGTAGCGCTGTGGTTAAGTATCGAAACATCTTTGCCACGCGCCTTGAGGAACGCGGCCAGCGCCAGCTCGCTGCCGATACCGTCGCCGTCCGGGTTGACATGGGTTGCCAAAACGAATTGCTTCTTCGTCTTGAGGACTTTCCGAAACGCCTCGAATTCTTTGCTCAGGCTGATTTGCGGCGATCGTTTCGGCGGGGCCATGAATTCCTCACGACAGGGAAAAAACAAAAAAGGTGTGACCCGGGAATAGCCACACCTCTGCGAAGGTTGAAAGACATCAGTTGATGACCCAGGTCTCTCCCGAGTTCAACAACTTGGACATATCTCCCTCACCGCGCTTTTCTCTTGCGAATGCAATCTGACGGGCCATCTCGGCTTCGTAAGTCGGCCTGTTCACGGCGAGAAAAATACCGACCGGGCGCGGAAGGTTCGGCTTGTAGGTCATGTCAGCAAGGATAAACGAAAGAGTCGTGTCCTTCTCGTTGTGCACCAGGAGGTCGTTCACCGACCACTTGCCGTTTTTCAGAGAGACGACTTCCGGCAGGAATCCGTTGAGTCGGATACCCTTATCTCGTTCCTTGCCAAAGACGAGGGGCTTGCCGTCCTCAATGAAGACGACGCTGTCGTCTTTGGTTTCCTTTTCTGTAAATTGAAAGAAAGCACCGTCGTTGAAGACGTTGCAGTTCTGATACACTTCGACGAACGCCGTCCCGCGGTGTTCAGCTGCACGCTTCAGAACCGATTGGAGGTGCTTGGGGTCGCGGTCCATCGTGCGCGCCACAAAGGTCGAGCTTGCCCCCAGTGAAAGCGACACGGGGTTGAAGGGATAATCGATGGAGCCGTAGGGAGTGGATTTTGTCACTTTGCCCATCTCCGACGTCGGCGAGTATTGGCCTTTGGTCAGTCCGTAGATCTGGTTATTAAACAGAAGGACTTTGATGTTCAGATTACGCCGGAGAAGATGAATGAGGTGATTACCGCCAATGCTCATTCCGTCGCCGTCGCCCGTTACCACCCAGACGGAGAGGTCGGGCCGGGCCATCTTGATGCCGGAAGCGATGGCCGTTGCTCTTCCATGGATACTGTGAAAACCGTACGTATTCATGTAGTACGGAAAACGGCTTGAGCATCCGATGCCGGAAACAAAAACAATCTTATGCCTGGGGATACCGAGGTCGGGCATGACGCGCTGTGTCTGCGCCAGGATCGAGTAATCGCCGCATCCCGGACACCAACGCACATCCTGGTCGCTCTGAAAATCCTTCGATGTATATTTTGCCTGTTCCGTTGTTTGTGTTTGACTTAACAACTCTTCAACGAGTGTGCTCATATGGTTAGCCTTTCAGCATTTCGTCAATTTTATTTTCGATCTCGACTGCCATAAACGGGAGGCCTTGAATCTTGTTCAACCCGACGGCAGGCACGAGATATTTTGCCCGTAACACTTTTATTAACTGACCGAGATTCATTTCTGGGACCAGGACATGTTTGAAGTTGTAGAGAATCTCTCCAACATTCATCGGCAATGGGTTAAGATATTTCAGGTGGAGATGCGAAACCGAATTTCCTTTTTGTCGATGGCGCGCAACTGCAGTTTTGATGGCTCCGTAGGTGCTTCCCCAACCCACCACGAGGATTTCTCCTTTCTTGTCCCCTTCAACTTCGGCCGGAGGAATTTCATTTGCGATACGCTCGATTTTTTCCGCTCGCAACTTGACCATGAACTCATGATTCAAAGGTTCATAATTCACGTTGCCGCTGAGATGCTGCTTTTCCAGACCGCCGATACGATGTTCAAGTCCTGGGGTTCCCGGGACAGCCCATGGTCTTGAGAGTGTTGCTTCATCTCTGAGATAGGGAAGGAACCCATCTTTTTCTGTCCGGAACTTTACGGAGATATCCGGGAGCTTGTTGAAATCCGGAATGAGCCAAGGCTCAGAGCCGTTACCGAGGTAACCGTCCGAAAGGAAGATCACAGGCGTCATGTATTTTAACGCAAGGCGGCAGGATTCAAAGACGACGCCGAAACAATCGGCCGGTGTGGAGGCAGCAATCACTGGAATGGGGGCTTCGCCGTTACGCCCGTAGAGTGCCTGCAACAGGTCAGCCTGCTCGGTTTTCGTCGGCAGACCTGTGCTTGGTCCGCCTCTTTGAATATTGCAGACGACGATTGGAAGCTCAACCATAACCGCGAGCCCGAGCGCTTCAGTTTTTAATGCTACGCCAGGGCCGCTCGTGGTTGTCACGCCGAGGTCTCCCGCAAAAGACGCCCCTATGGCGGACGTAATTCCTGCAATCTCATCTTCCGCCTGGAAGGTTTTGACGCCGAAATGCTTATATATGGAAAGCTCGTGCAGAATGTCGCTGGCGGGAGTAATCGGATAGCTCCCGAGGAACAGGTCGAGTCTGGCTTTTTTCGCCGCCGCCATCAGTCCCCACGCCGTCGCCTGGTTGCCCGTGATATTGCGGTACTTTCCCGGCGGCAGTTTTGCGGCAGCAACCTGGTATCGAACCTTGAAAATCTCGGTGGTTTCGCCGTAGCTCCATCCGGCTTTCAGCACGCGGATGTTGGCCTCCATGATGTCAGGCTTGTTCGCAAACTTCGACTGAATCCACTTGATCGTCGGTTCCATGGGGCGGTTGTACATCCAGTACATCATGCCGAGCGCGAAGAAGTTCTTCGACCGGTCGGCGATCTTGCTGGAGAGGTTCAAATCCTGCAGGGCAAGGGCGGTCAGCTTGCTGATGTCGACTTCGAACACCTGGTATTTGGAAAGCGACCCGTCCTTCAGCGGATTAGATTGATAGCCGGCGAGTTTAAGGTTTCTGTCGTTGAACCCGTCGGTATTCACGATGATGGCGCCGCCGTCGATGAGGCTCCGGAGGTTGACTTTCAGCGCCGCTGCATTCATTGCAACCAGGACGTCGCATGCGTCGCCCGGAGTGTTGATTTCTGTGCTTCCAAAGTGAATCTGAAAACCGCTGACGCCGAACAGCGTGCCTTGCGGGGCGCGGATTTCAGCCGGAAAATCCGGGAGTGTGCTCAAATCGTTGCCGAGGATTGCGGTCGTGTTCGTGAATTGCGTGCCGGTGAGCTGCATTCCATCTCCGGAATCTCCGGCAAAACGAATCGTTACTTCATCAAGTTTTTGAGTTGTTTTTTCAGCCATATGGATGGGATTCCTTCAGAAAAGCGTAGAAAACCGTGCGAAAGATAACTAACAAATGTACGCATTTTTTGTCGGAAATGTCAACGAAGTTTCAACACCAAGCGCGGCAGCGAGCCGGGCTCCGTCCAAGATCAAGCGCTGACGACGGAGCCCGTCTCAAAACAAAAAAGGCATCGGTTCTCTCAACCGACGCCTTTCGTTCGACAAGAACACTGGTGCTCACTCTCTCACAACCCACACTTTCAATTTCCCCGCAAGACCGCCGGCCAGTTTCACATTCACGTCATACACGCCGAGCGCCTTGATGGAATCGTCGAGCTCGATCTGCCGTTTGTCGAGAGTGAAACCTTTTTCTTTCAAGCTGTCTGAAATCATTTGAGAAGTGACCGACCCGAAGAGCTTATCATCTTCACCGACCTTCATTTTGACTGTCAACGAAACTTTCTCCAATTGCGCAGCCAGGGTCTCGGAAGATTTCCTTTCCTTGTCGAGCTTCTTT
Source organism: Ignavibacteriales bacterium (assembly GCA_016207415.1). Taxonomy (GTDB): domain Bacteria; phylum Bacteroidota; class Ignavibacteria; order UBA10030; family UBA10030; genus JACQPT01. The sequence goes on along the minus strand of JACQPT010000071.1, from coordinate 2,893 downwards.
GCATGCTGTTTCTTCTCCTCTTCCAGCATTTTCAGAGAGCTCGGCGTTGCAGGATAGGCGATGTTGCGGGGGAAGAGATAATTGCGGGCATAACCGTTCTTGACGTCGACGACTTGCCCCATCTGACCAAGCTTCTCAAAGTCCTGTCGTAAGATTACTTTCATGATGTTCTCCTCGTTTAGCTGACTGCGTCAGAGACAAATGGGATGAGTGCAAGATGGCGGGCTCTTTTAATCGCGGTAACAAGTTGCCGCTGGTGTTTTGAACAGGTCCCTGTAATACGCTTCGGAATGATGCGTCCTTGCTCGGAAACGAAGCGCTGGAGCCGTTTTTCATTCTTGTAATCGATGTAAATGTCCTTGTTATCGCAAAAGCGGCACGTTCGTTTCTTGCGTTGCTGTTGGAGGTTCCGCGACGACGGGCCGGTGCGTGTCTGTGTCCTTCTCAAAGGCTTGTTTCTCATTATTTCTTCTCGCTTTCTTTCGTTGCTTCCGGTGATGTCGCAGGTGCTTCGACTCTTGCGGGTTCCCTTCTCGTTGAGGACTGGGACGGGCCACCGGTTGTTTCGGCCGCTTGTTTGACGAGCTCGCTCGGCGCGACGCGAGCCTGCAGGGCTTTCTTGTCGAGGAGAATCGTCAGGTAGCGGAGAATATTTTCATCAAGCTGATAATGTCGCTCGAGTTTCGACACGGTGTCACCGGAACCGGTGAACTCGAAGACCACGTAGAAGCCGTTGTTCTTCTTCCTGATGGGGAAAGTGAAGCGTTTTCGACCCCATTTTGCAAGGTCGCGCATCTCGCCGCCGTTTTTCGTGACGGACTCTTTTGCTTTCTCGATGACGCTGTCAATTTGTGCGTCGTCGAGACTGGCATTCACAATGAACGTCGATTCGTAAATCTTTGATGTGTTTTCCATGGAGTGTTTTCCCTCTGGACTGATGAAACATGGCCCTCGGCCGCAGCCGGAGCAGGGGTGAGTTAATTAAAAAATGAATGTCGAATAAAGAATGTTGAATGATGAATGTCGAACAAAAAGTTTGAGCTATTCAGGCCGCGCGCTTTTGTTGAACTGGTTCATGGTTTTGTCGATGCCGTGTTCGATAAAGCTCAAGCAGGCATCCTTTGCCCTGTTGGCCATTTCCTTTGCCTGAGCCAGCTCGGCAGGCTCAAATTGTTCCAGCACAAACCTGCTCATGAGTTCTTTATCGGCCGGCATGGTTGGCGAGCCGATACCACAACGAAGCCGCGGAAACTGATCTGTCTGAAGCTGATAAATGATCGAATACAGCCCGTTATGGCCGCCGTCGCTTCCGTCGGGACGCATCCTTAGCACTCCAAGAGGAAGCTGAAAATCATCGCACACAATGAGAAGATTCCCGAGGGGGACTGCAAACCGGCTCACGATGTCCGCAACCGCCTCGCCGCTGTTGTTCATGTACGTCAACGGCTTCGCCACGCAGAATTCAACGCCTTTCAAAGAACCGACCGCAAAGAGGTAGTCGCCCTTACCTTCTTTCCAGCGAAGCCTTAGCTGAAGCCCGATGTTGTCGACGACCTCAAAACCGAAGTTGTGCCGCGTTCCGAAATATTCGCTCCCCGGGTTTCCTAATCCAACAAGAAAGAACATTCAAGCGCGCTACGTCCTTCCCGGAGCTACTTTTTCTCGGCTTTCTTTTCTGAAGGCTTCTTCTCGGGCTCGGCCTTTTTCTCGGCGGGCGCTTTTTCGGCGACGGGTTTGGCAGGAGCTTTCTCCGCGCCTTCCTCCGCTCCCTCTTCAGGTTTTTTGCCTCTCGCGATCACTTCGGGCTCCGTCGGAGCAACTGCCTCTTCGGCCGCGACCACTTCGGGAGCTTTTTCAATCGTCGGCGGTACCACGGCAACCACCGTGCTCTTTTCACTTTCAAGAATCCTCACGTTTGGCACGGCGACTTCACTGACGTGAATAGACCGGTTGATTTCCAGGTTCGTTACGTCAATCTCGATGTAGTCGGGTATGTTCTTCGGCAAACAGGCCACTTTCATTCTGTGCAAGACATGCTGGAGGATTCCTCCATCCTTGACGCCTTTCGGAATCCCCTTCACACGGACCGGGATTTCAATTGTCAGCTCCTCTTTTTCATTCAACCCAAAAAGGTCAAAATGAAGCGGCCGCTCCGTCACGGGGTCGAACTGAACATCGCGAAGTATGCATGTATGCGATGATCCGTCGTCGAGTTTCAAGTTGATGAGATGCGTGGCCGTGGTTTTATACAGAGGCTGAAGGGAAAGTTCCGCCATCGTAACAGGAATATTCTTCTGGCCGTGGCCGTAGTAAATCCCCGGGACGTTTCCAGCGCGTCGCAACGCCCTTGTCCTTTTGCCTGCTTCCCAGCGAATTTGTGCTGTGATCGTGATTTCAGACATCGTTCTTCTCCTCGTTGCTACATCTTATCTTTATCAACATCAAACAGCGAGCTGATGGACTGGTGTTTATGAGTTCTGACAATCGCTTCTGCAAACAGCCTGGCCGAAGTCTCCACTTCAATTTTTGAGGACTTCTCTCGCAACGGGAGCGTGTCCGTCACCACGACTGAATGGACGCTGGACTTGTTGATCCGTTCATACGCTTTTCCGGAAAGTATCGGATGCGTGCACGCTCCGTAAATTTCCTTTGCCCCGGCGTCTTTGATCGCTTTCGCTGCGCTGACAAACGTGCCCGCCGTGTCGATCAAATCGTCAACGATAAGAATATTCTTGCCTTTGACGTTGCCGATGATGTTCATGACCTCGGCTTCATTTGCTTTTGGCCTGCGCTTATCAATAAGAATCAAATCAGCTTCCAGACGCTTCGCGTACGAGCGTGCCATCTTGATCCCGCCGACATCCGGAGAAGCGACCGCAAGGTTGGAAACCTT
>JACQPT010000069.1 GCA_016207415.1 Ignavibacteriales bacterium | reverse complement strand
CCCATCATCCGAAAAATGCGCTCGATGGAAAAACCCATCATCGGCATGATCAATGGGGTCGCCGCAGGTGCTGGCATGAGCGTCGCACTGGCCTGCGATATGCGCATCATGGCTGACACAGCGAAACTTATCGAAGTGTTCATTCGCATCGCCCTTGTGCCAGACACGGGATCACATTGGTTTTTGCCACGTCTCGTCGGGATGGCGAAAGCGTTTGAATACGCCGCGTTGGGCAACGACATAAGCGCTTCGGAAGCCGAACGTGTGGGCCTCGTGAATAGGGTTGTTCCCGCCGCCGATCTCGAAAAAGTTACGTTCGAGATTGCGGAAAGACTTGCCAAAGCTCCAACCAAATCAATCGGACTTATCAAGAGAGCCCTCAACAAATCGCTCTCGTCAGACCTCGATTCACTTCTCGACTACGAAGCATACGTCCAGGAAATTGCCTCGCTCTCCGAAGACCACCGAGAAGGAGTGAAAGCATTCTTGGAGAAAAGGCAGGCAGAGTTCAAGGGGAAATAGAATCCTTTCAGCGGAATCTGTTTCGGGGACCGGGTGCGTCTGTTGTTTTTCAGGGCCTATTTTACTAAGTTTTCTTCACCACCTCTTTTCTCATCACTTCATGATCAAACATCTTGGCGTTGTCGGCGCCGGCACCATGGGTGCCGGCATTGCGCAGGTAGCGGCACTGGCAAAAGTCGATGTGCTCCTTTACGATATCAACGATATTCTCCTGCGAAGAGCCCTTGAAAGAATCAAAGAGGATTTCAAAAAAGGCATTCAAAAAGAGAAGCTGACGACTGAACAAACCACTGAGGCTTTTGGGAGGATCCACCCCAGAACATCACTATCGGACCTAGGCCATTGCGAGATTATTATTGAAGCAGTGATCGAAGACCTGAGAGTCAAAAAGGACTTGTTCAAACACCTTGAATCCGACACCAAGCCGAACACGCTCCTAGCGACAAACACTTCGTCCCTTTCAGTTACTGCTATCGCCTCGGCAGTCAGAAAGCCGGAGCGAGTTGTTGGGCTTCATTTTTTCAACCCCGCCCACATCATGAAGCTTGTCGAAGTCGTACGCGGACAGCTTACCTCCAATGAATTTTTGGTGATGGCATTCGAGTTTATCAAACAGCTCGGCAAAACACCCGTGGCTGCGAAAGACACGCCCGGGTTTATCGTCAACAGGATAGCCCGCCCTTTCTATGGTGAGGCTCTTCGGCTCCTGGGTGAGCATGTTGCTACAGTCGAGCAAATCGACCGGATCATGAAAACTGCAGGGGGATTTCCCATGGGACCATTCGAGTTGATGGACCTCATTGGCATTGACGTCAACTTATCAGTCACTCAATCTATGTACGACCAGTATTTTGGAGAACCTCGCTACCGCCCTCATCCCATCCAGAAACAGATGGTGGATTCCGGGATTCTCGGCAGAAAAAGCGGTAAGGGCTTTTATGATTACGAGCAAAAGGCCTAAACACTGATGTAAATTGACAAGGATTAAGACAAAGTTGAAATGGCAAAAACAGCTGGAAAAGCTCAAGTCTTCATCATCGGCGAATCGCCGATGGTTGAATCATATGTGCATCTCTGTGACCATCATGGATACGGCGCTATTTTTTCCTGGAATGTTCAGCCATCGTCAAAGCAACCCCTAGGCTCAAATGCTAAGAAATCTGAGACTATTCCTAAGAATTGTTCGCTTGGTATTGAGTTAACAAATACTGATCTTACAGCGAAGAGGAAAAACCTCCAGAAGCTGGACAATGCCCTCCCCCCCACCGCTGCAATCTTGAGTTCTTCGTTGACAGTTTCTGTAACTCAACAAGCGGGATGGATCAAAGGAAAGCACAGGCTTGTCGGATTCGGGGCTTTCCCGACGCTTATTGAAAAACCATTGGTCGAGGTGGCACCAACGGTGTTTTCACCGAAGGAGACATTGGAGGTCGCGTCGAAATTCTTCGTTTCATTGGGCAAGCACATTGAAATTGTCCAGGACCGGGTGGGGATGGTGATGCCAAGAATCGTGTGCCAGCTGATTAACGAGTCCATGTTTGCTCTTATGGAAGAAGTTGCCTCGCCGCAGGACATAGACTTGGCAATGAAGCTCGGGGCCAACTATCCAAGGGGTCCCATTGAGTGGGCAGAAAAGATCGGGATCGGGCAGGTATTCGCTGTACTCAATGCCTTGCAGAATGACTTACACGAAGACCGTTACCGGGTTGCTCCGCTCATGAAGCAACTCGCTGAAAGCGGCCAACCAAGGAACTGAGGATAAGCCATATGTTTTTCCCAAACAGAGAATATGGAAAACTCAGGAGGATTGTATGAAAAGAATTTTGATTTGGAAATTCATGGTTGTGGTTCTTGGCTCCCTCAGCACCGTGTGGGCACAAGAAGCGAAACAGCTCACGCGGGATGAGGTCGCAGGGATAAAAAAGAAACTTGTGGCCGTCCTCGGTGCGCTCGGAGATGCACCACAAGGCTATCGCTCAGAAACGAAGAATGAATCATTCAGTCTGCCGACTGAGTACTACGAGTCCGAGGGTTCGGCGAATCTGTTGTATGCCGGTGCTCATCGTGACTACTCTTTTAAAACCGCCGAGGATGAGCAAAAGACGATGATGGAAAAAATCAAGGCAGCGCAAGCAAAGGGGGATATGCAGGAGGTCGTCCGCCTCTCGCAGGAGATGCAGTCAAAAGTAATGCAAACGGCAGCATCGGCTGAAGCGAACCCCCCAATCAGAATCGATGTTTATTTCAACAGAGGAGAAAACGAAACAATAGACCCCGACGGCGTTCTCTTCGAGGGCATGGGTTTCATCGCGCTGAAATCCGTGCAGGGCGAAAACGAAGGGAACACGCGCGTCCGCGTGTATTTCGACCCGTCCTCGCTCAAAGACACAAAAACACTCTCCAGGATAGATTTCAACCAGGGACAAGGTGCCAAGAAATCATCCAAGACTTCAGTGAAGTATGTTACCGTTGAGTTTGTCGGTCCAATCGTCCCAGTCGAAACGTGGGCAAAAAAATTGAATACGAAAACCGTTTTATCACAGGTTGATTAAGACTCATTTCAAAAATACCTTGTCACACCAGCGGATTTTGAGTCCCGAAGGGATCCCTTTGGGACGGGCATCCAGATAAATGCCGTGTTCTGGATCTCGTCTTAGAATCCGAGGAAATGACGATTGTATTTTTGAGCTAGCTCGGAATATTTTCAGGGAATGCCATCATACATAAGGAGAAGTCCATGAAGAAGTCCGTGTTCGTCACACTCGCCTTATGCATGCTGTTCTCGGTTGCCGTGGCACAGCAGTTCGAAGGTGTGATTGAAATGCAAATAAAAGGCCAAAATCAGGAATCATCCATGCCGATGAAGTACATGGTGAAAGGAGATTTTGTGAGAACAGAATCTCAGACACCAAGGGGCGAGTTCGCCATGATCATGAATATGAAAGAGCGAAAGATGATCATGCTGATGCCTCAAATGAACTCCTATATGGAGCGAACCATCGACTCTGTAGCACCGCCCCCGGAGGGAAGCAAGAAACCGGAATTCACAAAAACCGGCAAAAGCGAGAAAATCCTTGGTTATGATTGTGAGCAATACGTTGTAAAAGAAGACAACTGGGAAACAGAAATCTGGGCAGCGAAAGGGCTCGGCACGTTCATGCGTCCGAGAATGGGCGGACCGATGGGAGGTGGCCGTGGAGGCATGGGCAGAGGTGGCCAAACGCCGGCGGCATGGGAAGAAGAAATTCGCGCAAAAGGTTTTTTCCCGCTCCGAACATTGACAAGAAACGCGGAAGGCAAAGAGGAGGCCCGCATGGAAGTCACAAAGATTGAAAAGAAAGCACTGGACGCTTCTCTCTTCAAAGCGCCAGAAGGATGGCAGAAGATGGAGATGCCGATGATGGGAAGGCCGAGAAACTGACAAACAGATGAGGTGCATGTCCATGAAACGATTTCTTTCTTTTTTCTCTCTTCTTGGTGGTTTGTGGTTAGGCGCCGTCTCTCAACCAAAGATCTCCGTCGACCCGATGGAAATGGATATGGGCACTGTCTACAGCGGCGGAGTCAAGACAGCCCGATACACCATCAAGAATATCGGCGACCAGCCGCTGCTCATTAAGACCGTTCAGCCTTCCTGCGGATGTACCACCGTCCGCCGTCCGAAGGATTGGATTCAGCCGTCAAAATCGGACTACGTTGACATCGAATTCAGCGCCGTACCGGGCATGCGCGGAAAAACGGAAAAGTACGTTTTCATTTCCACAAACGACCCGACGGCAAGAGAATTGACTCTCAAAATCTCTGCGGATATCATGGAAGAGCTTCAGCCCGTCTCTCCCCTCAGTTCGATCCCCTTTGGAGGCCTTGTTCTGGGGAAAGAAATCACGCAAACAATGATCTACAAGAACGTCTCTCAGAAAAGGATCAGCATCAAAGAACTCTTGTCGACGTCGGAAAATCTCAAAGCAACCGCCAACAAGATGAGCGTAAATCCTTCAGACTCGATTGTCGTTACCGTCACGCTGATACCGGACAAAGAAGGCTTTGCATATGAACATGTCACCCTGAGCACGGACAGCAAGAATCAGCCGAAAGTTGAGATCAGAGTCTCATACATAGGAATTAAAGGACAATAACATGCTCCGACAGGCATTCAGGGAATCCGTTCTCGTTTTGGTCGCCGCATCCGTCCTTGGTTTTTCGTACACGGCGCTGAGCGATAAGGGTTATTTCCAGCACAAGAAGCCTTCCGGAAAATTGCGCCAGCTTGCAGCGCTTGCTCCAGCCATGGTCTCTCTGGAGGAGGCGAAAGCCCTCCATGAATCCGGAGCCGTTTTCCTCGACGCCCGCCATCAGTTTGAATTCAAACAAGGCCACATCCGTGGCGCGCTCAGTATTCCCCTTGCCGATTTCGACAAGAAAAAGGGCGAGTTGGCGAAAATTTCCCGGGAGAAGACATTTGTCACCTATTGTGACGGCGTGGACTGCAACTCCAGCATCGCCCTCGCCGCAAAGCTGCACGAAGAGGGCTATACCAACGTGAAGATATTTTTCAGCGGCTGGCAGGACTGGACGGCGAACAAACTTCCAATTGATGCCTCTCCATGAAATCGTTGTTATCGAACGATTATCTCGTGCTCATGGCACGAGTATTCATAGGCTTTGTGTTTGTTTTCGCCAGCATTGACAAAGTGGCGCAACCTGACGACTTCGCTGTTTCCATCTCTAACTACAAGCTCGTACCCGACTTCATCGCTACGCTGACCGCAACTGTTCTTCCCTGGGTTGAGCTTTTGTGCGGATTGGGTATTCTCGCGGGTGTGTTTTTCCGGGGCACTTCTCTGCTTGCAAGCATCATGTCACTGATCTTTGCCGTCGCCGTTGGATCGGCATTGGCCAGAGGCCTGGATATCGCGTGCGGCTGTTTTTCGCAGGACCCGAGCGTTGGAAAAGTGAACTGGGAAAAGATGTTGCAAAGCACACTGCTTATCGGTTTCAGCCTCTATCTTCTGTACTCCACCAGCGACAAATTCAAGCTCGAACGTCTCATCCGGCAATCCAAACCCGAGAGTCCATCCGCGTAATGGCCGCAAGCCGGAATACAGCCGTTATCGTTGACGCCGTCCGGACGCCCGTGGGAAAATACGGCGGCGTGCTGAAGGATGTCCGGCCTGACGACCTGAGCGCTTTTGTCCTGAAGAAACTCGTGGATCGCTCGAAGCTGGACCCCGCGCTCATAGACGATGTACTCTGGGGATGCGCGAACCAGGCCGGCGAAGACAACCGTAATGTGGCACGGATGGCAGTTTTGCTTGCCGAATTTCCTCAACGCGTCCCCGCCTCAACAATCAACCGCCTCTGTGGGTCGAGTCTTGATGCCATCAACCACGTCGCTCGAGCAATTTGGAGCGGAGATTATGAGGTTGCCATGGCGGGCGGAGTTGAATCGATGTCTCGCGCTCCCTATGTCATCCCAAAGAACGTAACGGGCCAGGCATTGTTCGGAAACCTTCCAGCCTACGACACGGCCCTCGGTTGGCGGTTCCCTAATCCAAAGATGGAAAAAATATTTCCGCTGGAGTCTATGGGCGAAACAGCGGAGAATATCGCAGAACGATGGAAGATCAGCAGAAAAGATCAAGATGAGTTTGCGCTCCGGAGTCATCAACTTGCCGTGAAGGCGCAAAACAACAGTACCTGGGTTGACGAGATCGTCCGCGTTGAGATCCCTCAAAAAAAAGACGATTCAACATGGGTTGTGAAGGACGAGGGTCCCCGGCCAGATACTTCTCTGGAAAAACTCGCTCAGCTTCAACCCGCCTTTCGCGAAGGGGGAACAGTGACGGCCGGAAATTCATCATCTCTCAATGACGGAGCTGCGGCCGTTCTTCTCATGAGCGAATCGAAAATCAAAGAGCTCAAGATGAAACCGCTCGTCAAGATTGTTTCCACCGGCGTCTCGGGCGTCGACCCTCGCACCATGGGAATCGGGCCCGTCCCAGCGACTCGAACGGCTCTGAAAAAAGCAGGTCTGAAAATCACGGACATCGGGTTGATGGAGCTCAACGAAGCTTTTGCTGCTCAATCCCTCGCGGTCATTCGAGATCTCAGTATCGACCCTGAGATCGTCAACGTCAACGGCGGTGCCATTGCGCTCGGCCATCCCCTCGGTTGCAGCGGGGCTCGAATCATGACGTCCCTCGTTCACGAAATGAAAAGGCGTGGCGTAAGGTACGGCGTCGCCACAATGTGTATCGGCGTCGGGCAAGGCATCGCAACAATTGTAGAACTAGCGTAGTTGTTATTAGGCTTTCTGGATTTCAAATCACAGGGAGGCAATTATGCGTACCTGGTGGATTCTTTCCTCTTTTGCCCTCATAGCAGCATGTACTATCTCCGGTTGTCTTCGTTCGTTGCATCCTCTTTACACCGAGAAAACGTTGATCTTCGAGCAAGGACTGCTCGGCAGCTGGGTGGATCAAGATTCGAGTGTGTGGACTTTCGCCCAATCAGGGCAAAAATCCTACGATTTGATCTACACAGAGAAAGGGTCTCCCGGAAGGTTTGAGGCTCGGCTCGTCAAGCTTGGAAAATTCACTTTTCTCGACATCTTCCCAAAGGAACCTGTGATCGACAATGGATTTTACAAGTTCCATTTGGTACCGGTGCATACGATTTCGCGGGTTTGGATTGAGGAGGAAAAGGTGCGTATGGCCATGTTGAGTCACGATTGGTTTAAGGACCAGGCCTCGAAGAAGAAGGTGAGACTAGCGCACGAACGACGGGAGAACGAGATCATTCTTACGGCATCAACCGAGGAGTTGCAAAAATTCGTCGTTAAATATGCCGATGAACCAAAGGCGTTCCCCGAGCCGGGAGAACTGCGGCGGATGAAATAGTCCACCTCTTTTCGCGTTGAGGGCAGCACAAGGTTCAGCAAAAAGCTTATACGTGTCAAACAAAGAAATCATGATAGGACAGACGATTTCTCACTACAAGATTCTTGAGAAACTCGGCGAGGGAGGCATGGGCGTCGTCTACAAGGCTCAGGACACTAAGCTCGACCGCCTCGTCGCGCTGAAGTTCCCCAAAGGGGAAACATATTCAAACCGAGGGCACCACCCTCGGATAATAACAAATAGATAAATCAGTTACCCTGAAAGGGTTCCATAACCGATGAGAGAATCACCATGCCACAGTCACTCGCAAAAGTGCTGATTCACCTCGTTTTCTCCACGAAGAATCGTTATCCGTTTCTTTCCGACAAGAACATCCGTGATGAAATGCACGCATATTTGGGTGGAACCTGCAATGAACTTGATTCTCAGGTGTTAAAGGTAGGAGGGGCAGCCGATCATGTGCATCTTCTCTGCACTCTTTCCCGCAACCTGACAATTGCAAAACTCGTCGGCGAAATCAAACGGTCATCATCCAAGTGGGTCAAGACGAAGGGAAGAATGCTCACAAAATTTGCGTGGCAAAACGGCTACGGAGCATTCTCCGTCGGTCAAGCAGAAATTGAACGCGTACGGGCATACATTACCGGACAGGAAGAGCATCACAGAAAGAAGACCTTTCAGGATGAATACCGAGAGTTTCTGAAAGAGTATGGAGTGGAATATGACGAACGGTATGTTTGGGATTGATGGTATCGAACCCCTTCAGGGTTTGATGGATTGCATTGATATTAGGGTCGGGACGTTGTCCCGACCTTGAGTATGCGACCCCTTTGGGGTCGATCACTTAAGTGCTAAATGATCGGCCGAATTCCAAATTTTTCCACGCCTGCGTGCCGTAACAAAACAGATTAATTACGGCGTGCAGGCACGAACACTCTTTGTGAGTTGCACGAAAATTTGAGCCCGCCCTCCGGACACGTTTCTCAGGGCAGGCGGGAATCCCGACGTTTTTTTGTCGGGACCTGAACACAATAGGTTAATGATAGGAACAACCGTTTCTCACTATAAGATTCTTGAGAAATTAGGCGAAGGTGGGACTCGCGTCGGCTACAAAGCCCAAATTCACGGACTTGATTGCCAAGTCAAAGCAAATTAGCCGACCCCCTTTTTTTCCCCCTTCCGAAGGGGGAAATTCAAAAGGGGTCGGTATAAACAACGATGACTCAGGTCTTCAATAACACCAGGCACAAGAATCTTCGCAGAATGCTGCGGAAAAGCATGCCCGAAGCAGAGATTATCCTCTGGTCTAATCTTCGACGAAAACAACTTCTCGATCAGAGATTCCTGCGGCAGTACGGAATCGGCCCCTATGTCATTGACTTCTACTGCCCGAAGTTGAAACTTGCTTGAGGTCGACGGCGATACTCACACTGATGATGCGATTGCCTACGACGATAATCGGCAGGAGTTCATCGAATCATACGGAGTAAGATTTCTCAGATTCACCAATACCCTTGACGGAGTTTTGACAACGATTTTCGAGACCATTCAATCGCTTCATCAAGGAACTGGCGACGCACGATCGGTCAGACAATTTCTCATTACAAAATTCTCGAAAAACTTGACGAAGCAACATGAAGTTTTCTTGATCACTGTTCCAATCTTATGTTAGACGGAGAGCGCTATGAAGCAAATAGAGATTTTAGCCCTAATCATTTTCGCCGCGGCATCGATGAGCTTCTTCGCGGCTGATACTGTTGAGGTAATCATCAAGGAGTGGGATGTTCCGAAAGGCGCCTTCCCGCACGATCCTGCGGTTGGTCCGGACGGCTCGCT
>JACQPT010000068.1 GCA_016207415.1 Ignavibacteriales bacterium | reverse complement strand
TCATCAACATGTTTCTCATTCTTATTCCCTCCTGATAGAAGATCCAAGAATCCTGCTAGCCAAAGAAAAACCTCACACCGACTCCGGCGCCTATGCCGAATGAGCTTGCGGGAACGATGGTCACCGTCGGCACGACTTGAAAAAAAACATCGATGGGAACTGTTCGGGGCAGCCATACGACGCCGAACACTCCCCGCACTCCCAACGCAGCATCTCCCCCGCCGCCCGAGCTCAACGCTCCTCCCACACCGTAATATACAGGAAGTCGTTCGGTCGACCGGATGAGGTCGAATGAATGCCAGAGATAATCGGCACTCATCAACGCGCGGCTCCCCTTGAAGTTGTCGGAAAGGGAAAAACCGAATTGCAGTGCAGTTTGCCGCGTCATCCAGAGTTTTGCGCTGATCCCGGTTGGGTCGCCGATGACAACGCCAAGCCCGAAACCGTGGTCCTGTGCATGCGAAGCGCATGACAAAAGCATCCACGCCGAGAGAATCAACATTGCTTTTTTCATACGTCCCTCCATTTTTGGTGTCCGCAATTATACGAAAGACTCGGATAAGGGACAAGGAGCCTGTCACACAATGGAGCGTCCGTGTGCATCGAATCACATGTTTTCTTTGCAATTCGCACCGTCACTGTGTACATTCTTCACACTTGTCCACATCGCCATACGCTGACGACCAAAAACTCGGAGCTACCATGAAACGCCCAATCCTTGCCGGCATTTTCTTTTTTTCACTCGCGGCAGCGCAGCCGAAAGTTCTTCTCTATTATGATATGGAAGGGCTCTCAGGAGTCAACCACTGGAAAATGACGAGCTTTGGATATCCCGAGTATGAACGGGGGAGAAAATTTCTTACCGATGATGTCAACGCAGCGATTGCCGGACTCATCGAGGGCGGTGCGAAACACATTGTCGTCACAGACGCCCACGGCAGCGGAAACCCCGAACCCGATATCCTTCTTGACCAAATGGACAAACGTGCGACGTTCGAATTCAGAGACACTTCGTTTGCTCCTTACACGGATTCGCCGAACGCATCGTATCAAGCGATCGTGTGTATCGGGATGCATGCCCGTGCAAACACGAATGGATTCCTCGCTCATACATACACCATCGAACCGGCCTTCAACGTGAACGGAATGGATTTTACGGAGACAACGATCATTGCCGCCTCAGCTGCCAGGTTTGGTGTGCCCGTCATCATGGTTTCAGGCGACGATGTGCTGGAAAAGCAAATCAAAGAGCAATTCCCCGATGCTCTTTACGCTGTGGTCAAAAATGCAAAGAACCGCGCCTCGTGCGACACACTTCCTCAAGCTATCGTTCAAAAAAACATCTTTACGGCCGCAAAGGCATCGATCCAGAACCTCGCAAGATTTTCTCCGTTTGTCCTCAAAGCGCCATATACGTTCAAGATGTCTTTTCAGAACCGGGCTCAGACAAACCGCGTGTTTCTCTATCCCGGCTTGACGCGTGTCGACGACCTAACCGTTTCGTTTACGTCTGACGATTATATCGTTGGGTATAAACAATGCCTGAAGTTAATCAGTTTGGCGACTCCTGAACGGAACTCTCTCCTGTTTCAAATCCTGAACAAACATCCTCAGGGTAAAGAGATCCTCGGCGAATATCAGGACGTGCTGCATACTCGCTGGCTTGAGCCTGAAAAGATGCCTCTTCAACAACAAACTCAGCCTCGGAAACGTTGGCACGGAGTGCAATAGAAAGGAGGAAAATCAGGATGAAGAGGCCGAACGAACTCAGTTTGTTGACTCAAATCGTGGAAGAGGGTTATTCGAGAAAAACCTGGCACGGCCCGAATTTGCGCGGCGCGGTTCGGGGTTTGACGGTGCAAGAGGCCTCATGGCGCCTCTCAGCGAAACGCCACAACATCTGGGAGATTGTGGTGCATTGTGCATACTGGAAATACATTGTGCGACGGAGAATTCTCGCTGAAAAGAAAGGTTCGTTCCCACTCAAAGGCAGCAATTGGTTTCACAGGCCGGAGCATCGAACTGAATCGGCGTGGAAACAAGATGTCAAGCTGCTGGGTCAGATGCACGTTTTGCTGACTCAGGCCATTGCCCACCTCCAATCGTCCGACCTCCAGAAAAAACCACAAGGCAGCGAGTGGACAATCCGATCGACCCTCTACGGCATCGCCATGCATGATGTGTACCATGCGGGACAAGTACAGTTGCTCAAAAGACTCATGAGATAGCAACCGAAATGAAAGCCAAGAGACCAACAAAAACCCGCTCCGAGACACGGGCAGGATTCGAACCTACACAAGGCGTCAAATAGCACGCTTCGACTACGCTCAGCGTGAAAATGTTTTTTTTGTTTAACGTTTTTTCCTGAACGATATGCCTGAACTTCGCCGCTCCCTTTCACTCTTTGACCTCACCATGATTGCGATCGGCTCAACGATCGGGTCGGGTATTTTTCTTACGCCGGCGCTCATTGCAAAAGAGCTCCCTTCGCCGTTCTGGATCATTGGCGTTTGGGTCGTCGGCGGCCTGATGGCTCTCAGCGGGGCGTTGACCTTTGCGGAGCTGGGATCTATGATGCCACGAGCGGGGGGCGTTTATGTCTTCTTGAGCCAAGCGTACGGTGGGCTTGTCGGATTCTTGTTTGGATGGGCGTATTTCCTCGTGGTCAATACAGGTGCAATTGCTGCGCTTGCGGTCGCTTTTTCAACGTATTTCGGATTTCTCGTGCCTTTGAACGACTCCGGGCAAACAGCTGTTGCCATTTCGGGAATCGTCTTTGTCACATTTGTGAACATCCTCGGCGTTAAGGTCGGAGGCATTTTCTCGGATGTGTTCACTCTCTTGAAGCTCGTCGGGATCTTGTTTCTCATCATCGTGGGATTTGGCTGGGGCTCGACGTCAACGACGGACTTCTCACTCGGACTTTCTTCGAACAACCTGAGTGGTGCGCTGACGATCGCTTTCGTAAGTGTTTTATGGTCGTACGGCGGCTGGCAGCACGTGACTTTTACTGCGGCGGAGGCAAAAGATCCCAAAACGTCCGTTCCGTTTGCGCTTGTTCTGGCAACACTGGTTGTAGGCCTGGTGTATGTCTCGACGAACATCGCCTACATGCTGTTGCTTTCTCCGGCGGACATGGCTTCGTCCCAGAGAATAGCATCCGATGCTGTAAGCGTTGCTCTGGGCCCCGTCGGCGGGACGATCATCGCGTTGACCATTTTCATTTCGACATTCGGGACTGCGGGTATCTATACACTCACTGCCCCGCGCATTTATTATGCAATGGCAAACGACGGCTTGTTTTTCAAAAAAGTAGCGGAAGTCCATCCCCGTTACCATACGCCGGTGAACGCTATCCTCATTCAGTCCGCATGGGCAATAGTGCTGATATTGTTTTGGCGAACGTTCGACAGACTCATTTCGTATGTTGTTTTTACCGATTGGATCTTCTTCGCCCTCACTGCCGCAAGTGTGTTCGTGTTTCGGAAACGCCTGCCGGACGCAGAGCGGCCCTACAAAACCGTCGCGTATCCTTTCCCGCCGATTTTTTTCATCGCAGTGGCAACATGGTTTGTTATCAACACGTTAATGGAAAGGCCTCAGGAGGCGTGGGCGGGGTTGGGTTTTTTGGCGTTGGGCGTCCCGGTGTATTATTTTTGGAAAAGAAGGAAATGAAGAAAAGTGTAATATTCTCGCTTCTTGTCGGATGCTTGGCGATTCCAGCAGCCGCACAAGTGTCAGCGACTGACAGCGTCATGCAGGCCGGAATCAAGTATTATATGGAAGGGCGCCACCTAGAGGCCCTGCAAGCATTGCTCGCAGCAAAAGCTGACAGCGGGTCGGCATCCATGCGCTTTTACCTCGGAAGTTGTTACGCGGCAATCAATAATTTCGCACTCGCACGCCGTTACCTCAAAGAATCTATCGCTCTCGATTCATCGAATTTGAGTTTCCGGTTTCAATACGCACGGACATTATCAAACTTTGGATCCCTCCAGGAGGCTCAATCAGCGTACGAGTCCATTATTCGTATGGATTCCTCCTTTATTCCTGCACTTTTTCAATTGGGCGTCATTTTCCATGATCAACGAGACTTTCCCCGTTCAATTCGGTTCTTCACGAGAGTGCTTACTGCCAACCCAGCAGATTTTTTCGGCCAATACTACCTCGGTTCATCATTTGTGGGACTTGGGAAGCAGGACACAGCCGAACTATTTCTGCGGAAATCACTGGAGCTCAACCAAACATTTGTCCCGGCTCTCGTCGGACTAGGATCGATTCAGATTGCGAAGAAGAACTGGCTTGAGGTGCTTTACCTGTTCGAAAGGGCGTCAGCCCTTCGGCCATCAAATGCCGACTATGTCTACAGGATCGGCCAATGTTACCGTGAGTTCAACGACCATATACGCGCGGTTGCCTTTTTCAAGAAGGCGGCTGAGTTGGACACATCCAATGCCCTTTATCTTGCTCAGATCGGGTTTGTGTACTATCACCTCAAACAATATCCGCTTTCTGTGGATGCCTACAAGAAAGCAATCATCATTGACGACTCCAACCCGGTGTATTATATCAACCTTGCCCTCTCGTATGTGAGAATGGATTCAACTGAACTTGCCATCAAAGCGTATGAAAAAGCCATTGCCGCGACGAATCCCAATCAGGTCGCAAAGTTGTATGTGGATCTTGGATCGATGCTGGCCGAAAAAAAGCGTTACCGTGAGGCAGTAAAAGCGTATCAACGTGCTGCAGAGATCGACCCGTTAAACAGGGACGCATGGTTTTTCATTGCGTGGACACACGACCAGGCAGGTGATTCCACGGCGGCCATGAAAGGTTATGAGAGATATCTTGGCAGAACCCCGCCGGATTCAGTTGGCCGATCGCGGAAAACCCTGATCGACATGCGAATGAAGCGGTGGAAAAAGAAGTAGCACGAGTTCACTTCTGGAACAAAAAAATCAGGAGCGACTCTCGTTTTCCCTTTGTATTTACTTTCCCTTCTCCGGGTACAGGATTTTCGCAATCTGGTCCTTGCTATCCTGCATGTGAGCTCTCGTTTCCCTGTCGCCCGCCTTTACCATAGATCGTCCAAGAAGGCCGACGAGGTCGATTAGCTCCTGACGGAGAAGGGACCTCGCTTCCCCCGGCAGCGGTGTGGGCGGTGGAACAGTTACTCCTGGAGGCAAGTTTGCAGGTTGTGTAAACGGCGGTGGGTTCAGTTTGGTTCCCATTGCTTCGATGAAGGCTCGCTGGAGGTTTCGCCGGTAAACGTCCACTCTGACCCTCGCCGAAGTCAACTCGCTCCACACTCCCTGCCGCAAGTCAGTCAACATTTCGGCCAAAGTATAGGCTGGCGATTTCGACAGCGCAGAGCTGTTGACCAAACGGCCCATGCGGTCATTGTTCAACAAAATGTTCAAGAGCTGACGATGCCCCTGTGATACGCGCTCAGTCGCCCCTGTTGGTTCGATCAAAGCCAGGATTTCCGGCTTGAGAATCTCTGTTGGCGTCCGGAACGCCTCTTGTTGCAAAAATGTCATGCACTCTTTTTGTTTTGCGCGTGACACAGGAGTGTGCACGACACCTTTTTGGCCCGCAACGCGCTCCGACCGTATGACGCCCCCGATATAGCTTGCCACGTGTCCCATTTCACGGTTGCGTTGTGCAACGAGCTGTCCATACATCTCCTTGAGCGTGGTGTAGTCTTCTCCATCCTTCGTCGTAGCGCTGATGAGCATGTTGGCAATGGCGGTGATGTTCTTCAATCCATAACGCGTGGCTGCAACGGGGTCCGCCCCCAGGTCTTCTGTTTGCACAGTCGGGTCGTTCGCGTCGGAAACTCCAAACCTGAGATACGGTTCCGTTTCCTGTCGTGCCGCAATCTTGTTCAGCTCCGGTCGTTCTTCGTCAGGCGATTGCGTGCCAAAGATTGGCTTGTATCCCCACTCAACTGCGAACTTGTCATAAGGACCGACCATGGGGATCAGGCGAGCTTTGTCGCCGGGTTGTGCAACGTAGTTGAATCGCCCGTAGTCCATGATAGAGGCTTCGTTGCCGTACTTTGCCGTAAACGTCCCACTCCGCAGGCTGTCGACCGGATAGGATGAGCTCGATTTCCAGTTATGAGGGAATCCCAGTGTATGTCCAATCTCATGTGCCGCCACATATCGCAAGAGTTCTCCCATAAGGCTGTCCGGAAGAGGGAGTTTGTGCGCGGCCGGGTCCAAATTAGCTACCTGGACGAAATACCAATTCCGGCACAAGTTCATCACGTTATGGAAAAACCCGATATCGGAGTCGAGGATCTCACCGGTTCTTGGGTCGACAACGTGAGGGCCGTAGGCGTTTTGAATCTCGGATGGAAGCCAGCGAATAGTCGCGTTACGTGCATCCTCAGCGCTCCAATTCGGATCCTCCGCCGGACTCGGCGCATCTTTTGCGATGATTCCATTCTTGAAGCCGGCTTTCTCAAACGCAACCTGCCAATCTTCTACACCTTTTTTTAGCCATGGGCGCCATTTAGCAGGAACCCCGGGGTCGATGTAGTAGGTAATCGGCTTGATAGGCTCACTCAAACCTCCTCGGTGAATGGCGTCAGGGTCTTTTGGTTCCAGCCGCCACCGCGCAATGTAGCGCCTTTGCTCCGCGCGCTGAGAATCATATCCGTAATCATATTGGTTATAAGCGAAGAATCCGACGCGATCATCCCTGAGCCTCGGCATCATGGGTTTTTCCGGCAGACGGACCATGGAATGGTGCATCGTCACTGAGATCGTGCTCATGTTGCTTTGGGGGGGCTGTCCTGCTTCGTACGTTATTGTCGCTTCCGTTTCAATGTTCTCCGGAAATGTTTTGGAGTATTCCACGAACGACCTCTTGCTGTCGAGTCGTTTTACCTGTAACCTTTGACGCGCGGACTTGCTTAAACCCATTTCCAGCACATCCGTCGTAAACAAATCCGTCGTCTCGATCACGACGTTCGAGCTGTCTTTATTGATAGCTTGAATATCAAATGCCATGATGATTGGGGCCAGGTTTGCTTTTTTCACAGCGTAAGAAACCGGTAGACTGTCCGCCGCGACGGAAGTGTAGAACACGCTGCGGAACAGGATCCGGTCTCCGACTCTCTCCCACCGAACGACCTGACGATTGACTGCATCGCCGCCGTAGCCGAGGCCTGCCTGTGTCTTGGCCTGATTACTGACAAGGAGAAACTCGCTCCCCAGCAGTTTCGCCGGTATTTCAAAAAACAATTTGTCTTTGATCCGGTGAACGATGAAGACTCCCGTATCGGACTTTGCTTCTTTCGTAATGACGTCCGAGTAGGCTTTCATGCCTGATTTCTGCTCCGGTTTTGCCGGTGGCGTCTGGCTTACACCCAGATGGGCAAGCGAAAAAGTTGCAATAGCGCAAAAAATGGCAACCCTTTTTTTCATGGAAGAGACCTTTCTGATATGTGAAAAAGAGTTGAAGTACTGGTGGTGAGGTGGAAAAGAATACATTGAATCTTGCTGAAAAGCAACATCAAGCGGAGAATTTTCTTTTGTGGAAAGTGTGAGTATATTGGCCGACAATGATTTCTCCCAGCAACAGTATGTCGGCGAGTCAAATGTTATCTCCTGAAAAGCTTTCCGAAGCTCGTTCACTTTTCCCCCACACATCGAAGGGAAAGATTTACCTCAACCATGCGGCAACGACGCCGTTGTCAACACCTGTTGTTGACGCCACAATCCGCTACCTGGAACAACGCTCTGTCGGCACTCTTGAAAACTTCACCAATGACATGAAGATGATCACTGAGTGTCGAGAAGCCATTCGCAAACTGATCAATGCGGAATCCCCCGACCGGGTCGCGCTTGTCAGCAACACCTCCGAGGCGCTTAATATTGTGTCAACGGGAATCCCATGGAAATCGGGCGACCGGATACTTCTCAACTCTTCAGAATTCCCGGCAAATGTTTATCCCTACTTGTATCTTAAAAACCTCGGCGTAGAAATCGACATATTGGAAGCTCCGGAAGGCCGCATTCCCATGGAACTCATGAAACGTGGAATCACTGCAAAAACCCGGGTGGTTGCTCTCAGTGCTGTGCAGTTCTTGTCCGGCTACAAAGCTGATCTTGTCACAATCGGCGATTTCTGCAGAAAGAAAAACATTCTGTTTGTCGTCGACGGAATCCAAGCCATCGGTGCAGTGCGCGTTGACGTTCAGCAAATGAAGATCGATGCTCTTGCCACGGGATGCCAGAAATGGCAGCTCGGCCAACAGGGAACGGGATATCTGTACATTACGGAAGAATTGCAGAGAAACATCAGGCAACAACATGTCGGATGGCTGTCCGCCGCCGACCCCTGGGACTTCCATAACTTCTCCCAGTCATTGTCGTCCACTGCCCGACGGTACGAGCCCGGTACTCTGAACATCCCAGGATGGTGGGGAACTCAGGCTTCCCTGGCCCTCCTGCTGGAGTTCGGCGTTGAAGCCATCGAGCGTCACATCCTGTCAATAACAAGGATGCTCATGGATGGATTACAAAGGCTTGACGGGCTTGAACTGATGTCGCCCGCCAACGACGCCGAGCGAGCCGGCATTGTCACAGTCCGACCCACGGGGTCGCTTGATGCACAAGCGGTGTTCAAAGAGATTTCAGACCGGAACATCACCACATCCGTGCGCGAGGGGATGCTGCGGTTCTCTCCGCATTTCTACAATTCTCCGGAGGATATTTCCTTGGCTGTTGAGGTGGTAAGAGAATGTCTTTCGGAACAGCTTGCCCGCTAAGATGCGCGGAACGGAGACAGCTTTTGCGACGCCTTCATCGCTTTGAAGGAGAAGTAACCAGCAACGGCAAGCGAGACGACAGCACCGACGGTGATCAAGGCGTAACTCTGCTGGAGAAGACAGAAATCATATGCGCCGTGAAACAGCACGGCAGAGGCAAGGCCGTACATCCGTAACTGCCTTTGATTCCCCCTGAATTTGGAGAGTCCGACGAAATATCCCATCAGCACGGCGAACGTTGCATGTGCGGGCACGGACATGACCATGCGCAACAGAGCAACTTCCAATCCTCTCATCATGACGTACAGAATATTTTCCGTCGTCGCGAAACCCATGGAAATCATGACGGAATACACAATGCCGTCGAACGGTTCGTTAAAGTCCTTTTTCGGATATGCGACCCATCGCAAGAACATGTATTTGCTCCATTCTTCACTAAGTCCAATGACGAAAAAGGCATAGACAGCCACCGAGAGCATGTTGTGGGACATCCTTATCCCGAGTTGTTCCGCGAGAAGAGCAAAGAGAAGAGCCGGCACCACGCTCACAGCCCCGGCAAAAAAACACTGGAAAAGAAGGCTCAGCGGTTCTTTTTCGAATTTATCCTTGCAATACACGAAGACGGAAAGTGCGACTCCCGGGGCGAATGCGAGGGCTAGAAGTACGTAGGGCATACTATTCCAGGAATAAATCATTATACGAGACAGGAGCACGAATGGCAATAACCATCTTTGTTACCGGGGGAACGTTTGACAAGGAATACAACGAAATTGAGGGCAAGTTGTTTTTCAAAAACACGCACCTTCACGAAATGCTCGACCTCGGAAGGTCAAGAGTGAAAGCGCGTGTCAAATCATTGATGCTCGTTGACAGCCTTGAAATGACGGAGGAAGACCGGAGGTACGTCCTCCGACACTGCAGGAAAGCCTCGGATAATCGAATCGTCATCACTCATGGAACGGACACGATGGAACTTACCGCCCGCGTTTTAGGCGAATCCATCAAAGACAAAACGATTGTCCTCACGGGAGCGATGGTCCCCTACAAATTCGGCAGTTCGGATGGCCTCTTTAACTTAGGGAGCGCTCTTGCCTTCGTTCAGACTCTGCCCTCCGGCGTGTATATTGCCATGAACGGAAGATTCTTCCGCTGGGACAATGTCACCAAGAACCGGAAGACGGGAGTCTTTGAAGAGCTGACGTAACTTTATTGCTGTTCTTCTTTCTTCTGAGGGTGCTGAAGCACTTTGAGAAAGAATCTGATGGTGTAATACGAAATGACGGTCCATGAACCGAGCATCGTGATCCACGCGGAAGTAGTCATAGAAATTTCCTTTCTGAGGAAATGATTTGAATCCAACAGCCAAAAAACCTGTCGTGAACACGAGGAAATTGAGACTACCTTTTAGAGAAAAGAAGAGGTTGTGAGTGTGAAGAGGATTTCGGAAGAATAGGATACCGCCGCTTCGAAATGACTGTCGATGGTTGAGGAGAACTGCTGCTCAGCCTGTTCTGTGATCTCGATCCCCTCGAAGCTTTTGTTTGGCGGCTTCTGTTCGGAACCTTTCCCCGGTTGGATCGCAAGAAGAAGCGTAAAATCCTGTTGGACGATGAACTTGTGGTGGAAACATCCGGGTGGTATCGAGGCTGAGATAGGTGATGTATGCCACCATGAGATCGTAAACGCCGCACAAAGTCCTAGACGAACAAGGTATTTGCTTTTTCGCATGATGAGAGATTCGTGTGGACGCTGTAGGGCTCGAACCTACGACCTCTGCCTTGTAAGGGCAGCGCTCTGGACCAGCTGAGCTAAGCGTCCTGTTTTCATTGCTCCTCGAATTTTCCCGGAGGTGGCTTGATGCTCAGGAGCGAGTTGATTTCCACGTTGTACTTCCTTGTAATCTCCGGGGTTTTCGAAAGAACCCTGAAATCGCCCGTCAGCACATTGCGCACGGCAACATTCAGGGTATCGGAGGCCAGGAATGATTCTTTCACATCGGCAGACTGCAGTTCCAAGAACATCCCCTCCGGCGTGTACATCCCCATGGCGTCTTTGTTGATGCTGATGTTGTTCATTGCTTCGAGGTCTTTTTCAATCTTCCGCGCGCGTTCCTTCTCGTCGGGCCGATGAGCAATGAGGGGGTGCGTCGCTGTAAGAAGCGCGTGTTTGTAATGTCGTTTCAGGTGCTCGAGATACTCAGGACCACGGTAATAATCGACCTTTCGAATCCCGCCCTTCTTTTTTATCAGATCTTCTCTCATGATGTACACATGGTCAATACTGCCGTCGGCATTATAGTCCGTCAGCTGGATGGTTGACCTGACGACATCGTCCTCGAAGAAGATATCGAGAGTGCTTTTGCCGTTAGTTCGGTATTCGATACGGTTGATGGGATTCCCCGGCAAACTTTCAAGATAACAAACGTGGCCTTCTGCATCGATGGAGATATTATGGAAATACGTGTTTTTGTTTTGTTCTGCCTCTTGCGCTTGCACGGTTCCAAGCGTCCACAGAAAAGAATAGAACCAGAAGATTCTCAATCTTGCTTTCCTCATGAATGCCAATATACCACTCCCGAAGCGGAACATCAATCCATCGAGATGGTCTTGCATTGGTCCGAGCGAATCCAACCTACTTTTCCGTCAGGCAGGATGATTTTTTTCCAATCGGCAATTGCGTCGCTCGTCTGCACTTTCAGTCCTTCATGAATCACAAAGGCATCCACCCCCTGATCGTCCGGAGAAGATTTTGCCGTTACAACGGGCGCCATGATAATCGCCTGGTTCTGTCCGGCGGACGCTTCCCATGAATGGATTCCCATAAAACCCCCGAAGGCAACAACGCAAGCGAGTGACACCGCGACTACCCAACGCGTCATGGAAAGAAACGAAACCTGCTTAAGAATGGAAAGAATACTCAGAGAGATGAACATCAAAGCCCAAGACATAATAAACCCTGTCGTCGCCGATTCATGCGAGAGAAGACTCCCAAAAATCCTCATCCATTGGAAGATGAAGAGCTCCGGTACCGGGTCAATGCGGTCGATAATCTTAAGGTTCGCAAGCTTGAGATTGTGCACGATGTCGGGGTCACCCGGGCGTATCCTCGCCGCCCTCTCATAAGCCAAAACAGCAGGTGCAATCTTGTTGAGCCTGAAGTATGCATTGCCAATGTTAAAGTACAACTCAGAACTCGAGTACCCCTGGTTTATAATACTCTCATACTCTTTCACTGCCGCCTGGAATTGACCGCTGCGATAGGACTCATTGCCTTTGCTGAAGAGTTCTTCCGGACTCTGGGCAAACGCGTGGTCAAAAACAACGAATGTGAAAACAGCGCGTACGATGATCCCCTCTGAACCAAGTCGGAAGTTTCGCAACAACCCATCGGTATGCTTTTTCATGGATTTCCGTTCAAGGATTCTTCCACGGCGTTGATGCTCTTTTTCGCCGCTTCAAGAAGATCCCTCCTCGCAGTACGAGAATCGGAACCCGGCGCAAAGCGCGCGAATTCGGCCCGCTCCATGCAATGACGTAGTTGCTGTACGGTCTCCGACGGAACTCCCTTGTTCAGCAGTTTTGCAATGGCTTCGTCAACCGTCAGTGAGGCTTTAGGTATTTGCAGCTTATGCTGAAGGTATTCCAAAAGGGCCCGGGAAATCTCGGAATGGTAGCTTGCAGGATTTCCCTGGGCAAGAAGCCTGCTCGCCTGCTTCAGACGTTTCGTTGCTTCACGCCCGGCCTTCCGAAATAAAAGCCTTGGCATGTTTCCATAGACCTTCTCCATCCTTTTCCTGTAGACCAGGGCACCCACAAACATCAGCGGGGGCAGAATCATACTTGCGTAGAACCACGAAGAATTTGTTGTGCTCTCGCCGAACCATCGGAATTCGCCGGGGGAGAGTTTCACAAACCTGATATCTTCGCCGAGCAGGCGGATGTCCTCTTTCGACGCCATGGATCCGCCTCCGGCGAGGAATTCCTTACCGGGAGTTATCGTCAGATCGAACTTCGGCGACCGCTGAGTGGCATAGTCGTTTTTTGCGATGTCGAAATAGACAAACGACATGGGCTCGATCGTTCGCTGGCCTGGATTGCGAGGGATCATAACGTACTCAGCGATTTTTCTGCCTCTGATCTCTGCGCCATCCCTCGAGATTTCTTCGCTGATTTTCGGCTCGTAGGCTTCCAGGTCGGCTGGCAATGACGGTCTCGGCAACGAAAGAAGTCTCAGGTTCCCTTTTCCTGAAACAGCCAGTTTGAGCGTGATGGCATCCCCGGATTTTCCATTTTTCTTGTCCACCAAACACGAGAAAGAGAAGCTCCCCACGGCCCCGGTAAATCCGGGGGGAGGAGAAGGCAGTGGGTCAACCGTCAGCGTCAGCGGATTCGACTTGAATTCGTAGTCGACCGTTTGCATGCGGTTGAAGAAAGGGTCGTTGAAAAACATGTCGAACGGATCGTTGCTCCTCCGGCGCGCCGGCACCTGAACAGGACACCGCAACTGAATCGGTTCAACCTTGAGCTTTCCGCTCTGCGTTGCAAACAATGCCGTCTTTTTGATTATCGCTACCTGGTATCGCTTGCCCTCAAAGTCCTCTGCTGAAACGGGAGGCTGTTTCGGAAGTTCAAAATCTTCCGACCAGAAGCCCTCGTAGGTTGGCGCTTTCACAACATCGTAACTGGTGATGGCGACGTTCCAGTACAGTTTATACAGAATCGTGACTTGTTCGCCCTGCCGGGCGCGATGCTTATCGGCCACGGCGCGCACAAACAATTTGTCTTCAAGGCTCAACTGCTGTTGGTGCCCGTTTTTTGCTTGTGGCGGCTGCGGCTTGCCCTGGACGACCTCGAACGAAAGAGAGTTCGACTTCAGCGTTTTTCTTTTGTAGTCCACACTTGCGGACGGAATGGTGTATTTGCCCGTTTGCCGCGCGTAGAGCGTAAACGAGTACGTCACCGAAGCCGAACTGCGCCCGTTGATGAACTGTATGCTCGTCGACTGGTTGGGCCCGGTGAGCACGACAAACTGACCGAAATCGGGCTGACGAAAATTAGCAATCCCGTTCGCATCCTGCGCCGAGACGGTGAACATCACTTCAAACTGCTCGCTGATCCCTACTTTCGTCTGACTTGCCGAGGCTGTAAATGTTGCTTCTTGCGCCTGAAGCCCGGCGAACAAAAGAATCAGCAAAAGACCTGCTAAGAGAAGCGCCCTTGACAGTGTTTGTCGGCCGAGGATGTCCATTCTACCAATCCTTTTCCACACGCACTCTGACTCCTTCCCTCTTACGAAGGTTTTTCTGGACCTCTTTTTCATTGTTTCTGAGCGCCTCGAGAATTCTTTCGGCTTCCTGCTTTGGCATTTGATTCAGCTTTCGCGTTTCTTGCTGCTGGGTTTTGTCCTGTTTCGCTTCCTGCGTTTGGCTCTGCTGCTGTTGTTCCTGTTCCTTCTTCTGATTCTGCTGTTGATTCTGTTCCTGCTTGTCTTGTTGATCCTGGTTTTTGCCCTGGTTTTTGTCCTGATTTTTCTGTTGGTTTTTTTGTTGTTGCTGTTGATCCTGTTGGCGTTTTCGGGCCATTTCCAGGTTGTATCGGGCGTCGTCATCATCCGGATTGAGCTTCAGAGATTGCTTGTACGCTTCGATGCTCTCTTGTATTTTGTTCGCCTTGAATAATGAATTGCCGAGGTTGTAATAAGCTTTTGCGCGGTGGGTGTCGGGGCCCATCGCAAGAACCGTGTTGGCGAATTGTCTGGCCGATTCATCATAACGTTGTTGCTTGTAGTAAGCGTTGCCCAAATTGAATTGTGCTTCTTTGGATTTTGGGTCTTTTTCCAAAGCCTTCTTATAGGCAACCTCCGCGTCCGCATAATTCTGCTTGCCGAAGGATTTGTTCCCGTCGCTGACGTGAGAGCGAACAGTCTGACCGTTGAGCGGCGCAACGAACATCAGGGTCGCCGTCACCAAGCCAAATGCTGGCAGCAGTTTCTTCAACCGAATCATCAGTCTCCCTTTTCGCTCCGAAAGAACAAGTTCAAGCATCAACAGAAGAACCGCCACCGCCAGCGGATACTGATAGCGGGATTCAAACCCTGTTACTTGCTTCACGCCAAACTCTGTCTTTTCCAGCGAAGCAAGTTCGTTGAATATCTCATCAATTTCGTTTCCTGCGCTCGTTGCGCGACGATAGGTCCCTCCGGTGGATGTCGCGATCTCCTGCAGCATGGATTCGTCCAGCCGCGTGACCACCACACTACCTGCACGATCGCGCTTGAAGTCCACCCTCTGGCCATTGGCATTATATACCGGAATTGGCCCACCTTCTGTCGTACCCATCCCTACGGCAAAAATTTTCACACCTGCCTTCCTCGCCTCCTCCACAGCCCCCAAAACGTCCCCTTCCGTATTCTCGCCGTCGCTCACCACGATCACCGCTTTTTGCGTTGGGAGCTCGGTGGAAAACGATTTCATTGCCCGCTCAACGGCAAGGCCAATCATCGTGCCGGGCGTTGGGACGGATTCCACATCGACCGCAGAAATGAACAGGTCGGCGGCTGCGTAATCTGCCGTGAGGGGAAATTGGATAAAAGCGTCTCCGGCAAACACAATGAGCCCGACGCGGTCGCCTGAGAGTTTCTTCAGCAATTCCGAAACGTCACGCTTTGCTTTCTCCAGTCGACTTGGTTTGATGTCTTCCGCCCTCATGCTCAACGATACATCGAGCGCAACAAAGAGATCAATCCCCTCCCTCTTGACCTCTTCCAGGCGTGTCCCTACTTGCGGATTTGCCGCCGCAAGAATAAGGAACGTGAGTGCCAGCAGCAACATGGCCTGCTTCAACCATCGTTTGGCGCTGCTGAGGTCGGGAGCAAGCTGTGCAATCAACCTCTCGGCAACGAATTTCTGCAGAAGCCTTTTCCCTTTCCATTGTAGCAGCAAAAAAAGGACTGCAAGGATTGGAATCACCAGGAGAGCCCAAAGATATTCCGGATTCGAGAATCTCAGCATATAATTCTTTTACGGGATCTTTCTCAGAACTGTCGATGCCAACCCGACTTCACACACCAGCAGGAATAACCCCACAGAAAGCCAGGTGGGGAACAAGTCCTTGTAGCGTTTGTACGCCGTGACTTCGATCTTCGTGCATTCGAGTTGATCGATTTCCTTGTAAATGGCCTTCAGTTTTCTGTTATCGGTCGCACGGTAGTACTTTCCCCCCGTCATTTCCGCAATCGCTGTCAGCGTCTTTTCATCGAGGTCAACCGGCACCATTTGCCTGCGAATTCCAAACGGCGTTTTGAACGGATACGGCGCCTGGCCCTGTGCACCAACTCCAACGGTGTAGACGCGCACGTTGTACGTAACAGCGATCTTCCCTGCGGTCAACGGATCTATTTCACCCCTGTTGTTGACGCCATCTGTCAGGAGAATCATCACTTTGCTCTTTGCTTTGCTCTCTTTCAGGCGGTTGACTCCATTCGCCAGTGCCAGACCGATTGCCGTGCCGTCGACAATCATACCATTCTTTACTTCTCTTAACAGGTTCTTGAGTACAAGATAATCCGTGGTCAATGGACACTGCGTGAAACTTTCGCCGGAGAATATCACCAGACCGATGCGGTCGTTCGTCCTGCCTTCGATGAACTCGGTAGCTACTTGTTTTGCCGCATCAAGCCGGTTTGGCGAGAAATCCTCCGCCAGCATGCTCCCCGAAACGTCCAGGACGAGTACGATGTCGATACCTTCGGTCGTAACGTTCTCCCGGCTCGACACTGACTGCGGACCAGCCAACGCAACGATCAAGACTGCAAGCGCAAAAAGTCTAACTGCCGGAGGGACATACCGTAGTTTCTCCCTCAACGATCGCGGGGCCTTGTCAAAAGGCAGAATCGATGAAAACTGAACCTCGGAAACCATTCGTTTTCGCCTTTGCCAGAAAGCGAATGCCAGCAAGGGGAGAGCGGCGAGCAGCCAGAGGAATTCGGGATTGGCAAACCGGTCACCCAGCATACACAACTTCCTCTTTTGTTACTTGCACACGCGGTTCCATTGCGCGGACGATCTCATAGGCCCAGCGTAGCTCCTTCTCGTGCTCTTCCAGCGTGGGATCATACTTGGCAAATTTTACCAGGTCCGCCGTCGTAAAAAAGGACTGCATTTCCCGCCAAACTTTTTGGGCATCGGAAATTTTCTTCATTTGCTCGAGTATTTCATCTGAGGTCAACTCCAAAGCAATCACCTCCCACCTTCCTTCAAAGAACCGTCTGATGATTTCTGTCACCTCTGAATAGTAGTCTTTCACTTTTCCCTGTTGCCAGAGTTTCTTATCCTCGAGTTCCCGCAGTTCATAAAGCGCTTGTTGGTGGGGCGGGATTCGGGGCTTGATACGGGCAAACTCGTTTTCCTTCAGTTTTTGTTTCTTTCTCCAATAATAATAACCGAATCCGGCAAGCATGAGGAACGCAAGTGCAATCAGGTAAGGAAGGTAGTCTTCAAACATCCACGGTGCATCAAGTGGCAGCTTAATATCCCTGATATCGCCTTGAGGGTCAACGGCAACGCTGCTGATGTCCAGGATTAACGAGTTGCTCCGTGCAAGATGTTGAGTCGTGTCTCTTTTAACCCGATACAGAAAATCGATGGGCGGGATGTAGCCTTTGCCTGAATCGAATGTTGTGAGTCTGAAGCTCCATTGGCGACGGAAGCCAGTTTCCGCCGGCTCAATCTCTTGAGCTTCTGCCTTGAGCACCTCGAACGACCCAAGGCTGTCTGTGACCGCAGGCGTAATTGTTTCAACTGTCGACGGGAACTTCGCTTCCACCTTCAGCGCAATCCAATCGCCGATACGATAGTGGAGAGAATCCGTTCGGGCAGTAATCCTTACTTCTTGAGAAAAAGCCGAAGATAGAAACCCGAACAAAAATAAGACAAATGTTCTCATACTCCGAATTCCACACTCTGTTCGACGGGTCGGAGCCTTGACAATCCACATTCGCTCTGCTACCATCTTCGTTCTCTCAGTCGGAAGAAATCGGTCAAAGGCTTAAGATACGGTTGGTCGAGGCGGATTTCCACTGCGTCGAGGCGCGATTTGAGAAACAGCGAACGCCGCGTTTGGAGAATCCGTTCTCCGTAAGCCCGATAACTTGCTCGAATGCGCGGATCGCTCGAATCTACCCATCGTTGTTGACCCGTTTCGGCATCGCGAAACGTAATCAGGCCTACTTTGGGAAGATCTCTTTCTCGAGGGTCGAGCAGTACGAGGCCGATCAGGTCGTGTCTCTTTCCGGCGATTCGCAGCGCAGATTCATATCCGCCATCCATGAAATCTGACACGAGGAACACAATGCTTCGTTTTTTTTGAATGTGGTTCAGATATTCCAATGCTGCAGCAATTTTGGTCGTTCGCTGCTGCGGTTCAAAATCGATGAACTCACGAACCACGCGCAAGGTGTGCGACCTGCCTTTTCTCGGCGGAATAAATTTTTCAATCCGGTCCGTGAAAAGAATAGCCCCGACTTTATCGTTGTTTTTCATCGCCGAGAATGCGAGAATGGCGCTCAGCTCGATGGCCACGTCGCGTTTCAACGCCGACTGTGAGCCGAAGAACTGGGAGCCGCTCATATCTACCATGAGCATGACCGTCAATTCCCGTTCTTCTTCAAACACTTTGACGAATGGATGGTTGAAGCGCGCCGTGACATTCCAGTCGATCGTCCGGATTTCATCGCCGATCTGATACTCGCGCACCTCAGAAAATGCCATTCCCCGCCCTTTGAACACGGAATGGTACTCACCCGATAAGACCTGGTTAACCAGTCCGCGAGTCCGTATCTCCAGTTGTCTGACTTTTTTGAGAAGTTCTTTGGTTTCCATGTGTATGAGTCATCCCGGCGGAGTTGAGGGATGCCCCTTGGCTCTGTGCACGCTTCGACTCTTTGCTCAGCGTGACCGAGATGTTCTATGGTACCTCAACCTTATTCAGTATCTCCTGCACCACATGTTCGGAAGTAATCTCTTCAGCCTCCGCTTCGTACGTGACCGCCACACGATGGCGCAACACATCGGGACAGATGGCTCGTACGTCCTCGGGAATGACGTATCCGCGTCTTTTGATGAATGCATGTGCTTTCGAAGCCAACGCAAGGTTAATCGACGCGCGTGGTGATGCTCCGTAGCTGATTAACGGTGCGAGCTTGTCAAGCTTAAACCTTTTGGGCTCTCTTGTTGCAAAAACAATGTCGAGAATATACCGCTCGATTTTCTCGTCCATATAGACCGTCCTCACCACTTCCCGGGCCGCAAGAATTTGTTTTGTCGAAACCGTCGGTGTGAGTTCCTTCGGCATGCCGTTGATATTCAGTCGCATGATCGACAGCTCTTCTTCACGTGACGGATAGCCGATCTTCACCTTCAGCATAAAGCGGTCGACTTGAGCTTCGGGGAGCGGATAAGTCCCTTCCTGTTCAATCGGATTTTGCGTTGCAAGCACGAGGAAAGGTTCTTCAAGCTTGTATGTTTCTTCGCCAATCGTCACCTGTTTTTCCTGCATTGCTTCAAGGAGCGCGCTTTGGACTTTTGCCGGCGCCCGGTTGATTTCATCGGCGAGAATGAAATTGGCAAAAATAGGACCCTTACGCGTGAAGAATTTACCGTCTCTCTGGTTGTAAATCATCGTGCCAACAAGGTCTGCGGGCAGCAAATCCGGCGTAAACTGAATTCGCTGAAACTTGGCATTGATGGCCGAAGCTAGGGTCTTGATGGTAAGTGTTTTTGCCAGCCCAGGGACACCCTCGAGGAGGATGTGTCCCTGACAAAGAAGTCCAATGAGAAGCCGGTCGACCATTTGTTTTTGACCGACGATGATTTTGCCGACATCACCAGTCAATTCGTCGACAAAGGCACTTTCTTTTTTGATCATTTCATTGATGGTCTTGATATCCACTCAATCCTCCGGTTTTGTGCAATCTTATTTGACGTTTTTGATAGCCGATGCGTTCCTAACGAAAACTAATCGAGCCACCCTAAGGAAAAATCGAGAGCGGCCCGTGATGTCGAGTGCGCAAGAGGGAACGTGGTGGGCGGAATTCCGCACGCCACACTACGCACTCTTCATTCCCATGAGCGGGCGACCGGGATCGAACCGGCGACGTCCAGCTTGGGAAGCTGGCATTCTACCGCTGAATTACGCCCGCAAAACTATTCGCAAGCTTGGTCCCGACAAAAAACGTCGGGATTCTCAAAATTACAACCACTCGCTCAAGAAACGTTCGTGGGTAATTTTGGAAGAAGCTGGCATTCTACCGCTGAATTACGCCCGCAGTAGCGATTTCGTACTGACAAATATAGAGAAAACGCACTAATGCTTCAAGGTGTTGGCGCAGCAATTGGTGAGATTTTACTTGTGGTCTGAGTGTTAGGATGCTGCAGGTACTAGGACGGTTTTGACGAGTCTGACAAAATCGTCTATGTCAAACGGCTTTGTAACATAGGCGGTTGCACCGAGAGCCTGAGCCTGTTTCTTGCTTGCTGAATCATCCAACGCCGTCAGAAAGATAAACGGGACTTTTCCAACCTTTGCGTCACTTCGGACCTTCTGGAACAACGTGAACCCGTCCATCCCCCCCATTTTCATGTCGGAGATGATCAAATCCGGCCGGTACTGAGGAACCTGTTGGAGAGCTTCTTCCGCGGTGAGCGACTTTCGAACTTCAAATCCTTCTTCTTCAAGAACAGTTGCAACGATGTCGATTAACTGCTCTTCATCTTCGACGAGAAGGATGTGTTTCATGGGGGACGCCTCCACGCGATGTTAAGTTGAAAACCTCACGTGAAAGTAGGAATCCCTTGCCGCGATTTGAGTGACGCGTGACACAAGAGAACACCGATCGGAAACATGGAGGAAGCTATGTTTAGAGCTGCGGCGGCAAACGTTTGAAGATGATGAAGGAGTTTCCCAAGTGAACTGGGGAAGTGAAAGCTCCATCGCCCATTTCGGTCAAAATACGCTGGACTTCGTCAGGATAACGCCGGATGTTCACTTTTCCGAGACGACCGGCTTGCCTGGCTGACTCGGACACGGAATGCCGCATCGCCATTTCATCAAAGTGTGCCCCGGAATGAAGCAACGCGAAAATGGAATCAGCTGTTATTCGGGATTCACAGACAATTTCAGCCAGTTCCATAAACCTGGGCTCGGCGAATTGAACAACGGCGGGAAAACGCATCCATACACGTACGGGTTTTCCGTTGGAAGTTGCAGGGCTGAACTTCCAGCGGTAAATCGTTTGACGAGCTAACGAATCCCACTTTGGGTTTACCGCGGGTCGGACCAGCTCGACGTGCGCAACGTTACCGCCTTCGTCAATCAAGATCCGAAGGTCGATCCGGAGATTGTTTCCAGGAGCAAAGGCCAGGGGAGGGAGAGGATCCTGCAGGATGAGTTGGGGCAACCGATCTTGTCGGAATACCTGCTCTTTGGCACTGCACCCCGAGAGGATTACAGCCAGGAGGAGGGCCGCTGTTTTCATGTGTACCTCTCTGACATGTGAAGGTAACAATTCCACGAAGGTATGTCAAGCGACCGGGAGGAGTCCTGTTAGGAATCAGTGTTATCATTGGTTCCATCCGAGCACCCACTGTGTTCCGCAAATTGCTTTGAAAGGACAGCGGGGACATTGTTCTTCCATGTTTTCCGTGGCGCGGAATGGCGTGTTCACGTCCACAATTTCATTCAGGGTTTTGAGCAATACCTGTTCGAGTTTTTCATACTGTTCGACCTGCGGTAAGTCTTTGTCGAAAAGCGGAGACTCGATGGTCCCGTCAATTTTGTTCTTGCCAAGAAAAAGAAATGCCGGTTTGATTTTGTCAATTGCCACATTCGCGTTCTGTTTGTACACCATGGCGTACAGCGGTAGCTGGAACGAGCCTACTGCATTTGCCCACGTTGCCGGATAGTCGACTTCGAGCTTAGCGATTTTCGTTTTGAGTTTTTGCGGATCGCCGCCGGTTTTGTAGTCGAGAATAAAGATGTCACCGTTGCGTCGTTCAATGCGATCCATACGTACCCGAAACATGAACCCGCGATGCTCAATCTCAGCTTTTGACTCAAGTCCCGTAACGGTAATATGCCCGGCATCGGCAGCCGGATGCTGATAGCTCGCCAGGAATCGCATAAGCTGTTTCTCGATCTGCATTTTCATGAGGGCCAGAGTTCCGTACTCGTATTCACCAAAATTCTTTCGCATGTTTGCATCGACGATTCTTTGCAATTCCTGCCGGTTCGGGAAAGCCGCGGTTAATGTCATGTCGAGTGTCGGCCGGAACCACTCCAACAGAATATCGTGAATCAGGTTGCCGATATCGCGGGCCTCGATTTCTTCCGAAACTTCCTCTTTTTCCTCCAGCCCTGAGACCTGGGAGTAGTAAAACTTCAGCGGACATTGCAGATACAAATCGAGCGACGCAGCGCTGTAACTGACGCCCTTCAGATAATCAGCCATTTCGGGAGTTTTCGCAACAGAATCCGGAACTTGATTCTTCAATGAAAGCTTGTAGGAGATCGTCTTCATGAAAGCATTGGCGTTAGGCTGTCGTTCACGCTTTTGTCGTTCCCACAGGATTTTTTCGACAAACCGGCTTTTTTCCCGTCTTCCGTTTTCGGCAAAAAACAGACTGACCTCATCCGCCCCCTGGATCAATGAATCGAAATACGCCTCTTGCAATTCCTCGCGGTCAGAGCTCGTTTCCAGTCCAAGCTGCTCGCGGATTTTTTCCGGCAGCAGTTTCGCGGAACGGTTTGCGCGACCGGGCAGGATGTCCTCGTTGACGTCCAGGATAAACACGCGGGAAAACTTGAGATTGCGCGTTTCGAGGAGTCCGAGGGCCTGAACCCCCCGCACAGGAGTCCCCGCAAAATGAACTTCGCGCGTCGACAGGTACTCCCGAACAAGCTTAGCGTACGAGCGCGGACTGGCAAACGAATGTGAGCTCAGGATTCCGCTCGAGAGCTTGTCCAGAGCCTCAATCGTCTTTTCGGCAAACGGATGGAAGTACGGGTGGAGTCGGGCTGTGCTTTCGTCGTAAATGAAGGTCAACACGTCGATGCATTTCCGCGAAAACTCCCTCACATCGGTGATGTTTTCAAGCGGCCGAATGGTGTTATTGTGTATGTATTCCAAATGTCGCTGGAACTCGGTTGCTGAGGGAGGCTCAGCGCCCGCCAGGTTTCGCCCGGCTCGTTCAAAAATGCTTTTTTGACGTTCCAGGTTCTCAAGGTCGAAGAACGTCAATGAACCGCGCTCTGCGAATTCAGTTTCAATCGTATGGAATAACACGCGAGTCACATCCGTCCGTTGACCGAATCGAACATTCTTCGTGTAAGGATGCAGTGCAAACTTCATGTAACTTGGCGCATGGTAGGCTCTTTGATACTTCGAGGCGATGAGCTCGAGAACACTGTCGAAAAACGCATACACCGGGCTGCGGTTGAGGCCGTAGCCGAGCGAGACGTTGTAGTGATCTTCATTGAGCAATGAAAGTGTTTGGTGAAGTACGGGAAACAGCGCATCTGACGACGGCAGGACGATGACCGTGTTTTCGTCGATCGGCTCTTTGCGGTCGATCATTTCCTGCACCTGGGCAGTGAGGGCAAACACTTGCCCATGCACGTCGGGGCTTTTGTAAATCGCAATGTGTGGCTCTCCGGACGTCCCACCAATTTCTTCCGGTTCTAGACCAAGCCCCGCGACGATGCGTGATGTCCGTTTTGACTTTTGGAGAAGGAGGATTGTCTGGTCCATGGTGAGGAGTTTGCGAAAAAGCTCGCGCTCGGCATGCGTCAAGGCAAAGAATCCTGCAACGATGATGTTTTTGAACGCCTCGAGGTTTTGCGTTTTGAACTCGCCGCTCACTCTGTTGTATTTCATTGCGCGAGTGACCAATCCCCGCTTCTCCACTTCATCGTAAAACTGTTCGTACACTTCAGCGATCAAGTATATCCTGCCATAGCTGATGCCTTCGACTTTCTCTCGTACGAGTTTCGGGCTGCACCCAGCGATCTTTAGTTCTTCAATTTCCTCGAACAGCTTCAAGCCGAGCGGAAGGAATTCATCGAGGTTATTGAAATGCTCTCCACCGAACCGCTGAGCTGACTGGCGGTGATGTTCAAACAAAACTGCTGCTGCGTCGAGCGCCTCCATCGCCGGCTCATTGCGCCCGAGCGCCTGAGTGTATATCATATCGACGAATTCTTCCATGGAGACTTCACGCGGCGGGATAAAACTTGTTCCTCGTTTTTTCGCAATCGCCTTTCTCAGAAAATATCCTGGTCGTTTACCGGGGAATATCACAAGGTTCTTGGAATAATCTAGCCCGTCAGAAGAAAGACGATGCAACACCTCGTCGATGAGGTTCTGCGACGGCGATATGACATAGGATTTGCTCATGCCGTGAAGGACTCAACCCCTAGCTCCCCCTCTCCAAAATTTAGAGAAGGGGAAGGGGTTGAGCCCATATTATTGAACACTCACGATTCTTCTCAAATCCACGTACGCAATGCATCCCCGCACGTTTTTCTTCGAATACACTTCTTGCAGGATCTCCATGTAATTCTTCACTTGAATTTTGTACTCCGGTTCTTTCTCATCGTCCCCGGTTTTGAAATCAATAACAGTGAGATTTCCATCCTCGATCACAACGCGGTCACAGCGAAACAGATCGCCGTTCTTGTTGACAAATTCTTGCTCTGTAAGAATTGCGGTTTTGGCTTTTTTCTGAAAATATGCGTTCACGCCGCTTTCGGCCAGAAACGTTTTGAGGGTTTTCACGATTTCTGACTGTTCGAACAAGCTCTTCCTCGATTGATCGGCCCGCTCCCACGCCGAAGCAAGCGCTTTGTCAATTTTGGTATCGAGAAACTCCACTCGTGCCAACACCTCGTGGATAAGCTCCCCGCGCTGTGTTTCTCTCAAAGCCGTGCGACGGCGGTCTGTCATCGGAACGCTCCGGGGCACGCTGCTGTACTGAATTTGCGTTAACGTCTCCTGCCGCTCCAATCCCAACGTCAGCTCTTTTGACTGCGGTTTGCCGACAGTCTGCTCAACAAGATATTTCGTGGGCCCTTTTCGGTCTTCATTCATGACACACACAATATGCATTTCGTCCCGAGCACGCGTAAGGGCAACATACAGCTTATTGAGTGCGTCCGCTTGCTGCACCAAAAGCTTCTCTTTGTGCAATGCCTGCAACGATTCACTTTTCTCACCTATTTTTTCGGTCAGGGAAAGCAGCCGCACGTCTTCGGGACGTTCGTCGATCACCGGATCGCGCAAACGGGGCTCTTTGTCCCTGAGGAAGATGACGACGGCGGGAAAGTCCAGCCCCTTTGCCTTATGAACTGTCATGACTTCAACGGCGTTTGTTCCCTTGGGCACGGTCATCGTCCACCGGTCGCTCTCATCCTTCTCTTCGGCATATTCCAGGAATTCTTTGAGGCTGTTATTTCCTTCCCGTTCGTATGCCCTCACAGCTTCAAGAAACTTTACGTGTGCCGCCTCTTCCTCGTGAAACAGCACGAGCACATTGAACAGTTTATAGGCCTCGGAAACCAGGTCGTAGAGAGGAAGATACCCAACGGAGGTAAACAAAGGTTCAAACAGTTCCTGCCAGACCTTGTTGTATGTCTCCTGAAAGACTTTATACAGAGGAATCCGGCGGTGTTGTGAACGATGAACATCAAACATGAATTGTCGGATGTTTTCGATGGGTAAGGACCGCGCCCTTTGCCGGAACACGTCGCCAAGCAAGAACGTCGCAAACGAGAGGTCGTCGACTGGCGAGTCGAGGAACTTTAACAGCGCAATCACTTCGCCCACGGATTTTCTCCGTCGCACGTCAAGGTTGCTGTGGGAAACAAACGGAATGGGCGGCTTGTGCTCGTTCAGCCACGAGCTGATCATGATAACATCATTATTCTCGGGTGTTAGGACGGCGATATCGCGGTATTCATAGCCACGGCGTAAGCAATCCTCGATGCTTTCCATAAGTTTTGAGCGTTCGGGCCTTGTTTCAACGTCGTGTGGGACGAGGTGCACGCGCACATAGCCTTTCCCCTGTCGTTCTTTTGGAACACGCTGGTCAACATCGGAGAGGTCGCTGAGTTTCGCAGCTTCAGCATATTCCGACATGGGAATGGTGATGCAAAAAAACTGCCGGTTGAATTCCACAATGTTGCCCAGACTCCGGTAATTCCAGCGCAGGTTCAGTTGCGTAGGCTGCACGGAGCCAAACTCGTTTCCTTGCGCAAGCCGCTTCATAATGGTCCAGTCCGCCCCACGGAAACCATAGATCGATTGCTTCGTGTCGCCGACGACGAACAAAGAGCCGTCTTTAGATAGTGTTTCTTCCAAGAGCGGCTTGAGGTTAAACCACTGGATAGGCGACGTGTCCTGAAACTCATCGATAAGGAAATGATGAACCGATTCACCGAGCTTAAAATAAATCTCCGGAACCATGCTGCGCGTGAGGTTGTCTTTCAGCTTCCAATGGATTTCGTCCAGGAGCAAGGCGCCATCCCGGCGTGAGATTTCGTCGACATGACTTCCAATAAGGTCCATTGTTCGCGCATAAGGATAGAACCTTGTTTGAGAAAACACTTCGGCGTATTGCGCGAGGAGGTCGTACAGGCGGATCATGTGCTCTTCAATAGTCTTCCCGTATTTCTGAACGCCCGCCTGTTGTTTTACAGACGGCTTGTTGTAGGGGCGGTCTTTCTTTGCGCGTTCAAGCAAAGCCTCGACGTTACGCTGCTTCGCCTCATTCAAGTCATTCTGAAAAAGGCGGCTGATGGTCAGCCCCGACTCGTCGAGGATTTTTTGTAGTGTGTGGCTTTGTTGTTCGATATCGTCCGCGATTGTCGTCAGCTCGCCTGACCGGTCCTCCATGACAAGCGGTTTCGTGACCATTCTCAGCTGTCGGTACAACCTCTGAGTTTCGCGGAGCATGTTGGCGTAAGGATTCCACAGAAACCGCAGATAGCTGAACCGTGTTTGCTCGATGAGCGAGACAAGTTTTCTCAGCAGGTCGCCGTATTGCGCCTGAGCATCGGCATCGTGGGCGAATTCTGCAAAGGCTTCGGCGAGCGGTTTTTCCGGATTGAAGAGGATGTCGGTAGACTGCGCGTAGCCAAATTCCAAAGCGGTGGATTGAAACACCGAGATGAGAAAGCTGTCGATGGTTCGCACCTGAAAATCGGAGAAGCGGTCGAGGATCATTTCCAGCACATACTCTGCACGGTCTCGTAATTCCTGGCCATGCAAGCTC
>JACQPT010000070.1 GCA_016207415.1 Ignavibacteriales bacterium | reverse complement strand
TCCTTGGACGAAGCAGGGGCCCCGGCTCTATCGAGGCTGGGGAGGTCGAGGCCTAACAATGAAAAAATTCACGATTAAACGTAGTCACGCGAAATCCATTTTCCCCTCCTTGGACGAAGCAGGGGCCCCGGCTTAATCGAAGTTGGGGAGGTCGAGACGCAAAAATGAAAAAATTTACGCTAAAACCTCTTCCCGGCGATAACCTTCATCTCGTCCAGCCGCAGCACCTGACGATCAACTACAAGCAGGCGCTGAACCCTGCTCAATACGAGGCTGTGACTTCGCTCGAGGGTCCGCACTTGATCATTGCGGGCGCCGGAACGGGAAAAACGAACACCGTGGTGTATCGTGTCGCGTACCTGGTCGAACTGGGGGTGAAGCCAGACAGCATTCTTTTGCTCACCTTCACGCGTAAAGCAGCACAGGACATGCTCCGTCGCGCGGCAATCCTTCTGGACAGCCGATGCGAAAATGTATCAGGAGGGACGTTTCATTCCTTTGCCAATAACATCCTGCGAAAATACTCGCCCGTCATCAGCTACGAGCGGAACTATACTATTCTCGACCAGTCGGACGCGGAAGATGTCGTGAACCTCCTACGAACGCGCCTGCGCTACGATGCAAAAGAAAAACGATTTCCAAGGAAGGAAACGCTTTACGATATCTACAGCCGCGCTCTCAATACACTCACGCCGATGAAGGACATTCTTGCAAACGATTATCCGCATTATCTTGAACTCGAGGAGGACATTGCGAACGTTCATAAGGCGTATACGATTTACAAGAAAGAACACAATCTGATGGATTACGACGACCTTCTGGTGAATCTCGTGGAATTATTGAGAAAGGACGAATCGGTGAGGACGGCACTTTCGATTCGTTACAAATACATTATGGTCGACGAGTATCAGGATACGAACAAGATTCAGTCGGAAATTGTTAAACTCCTGGCATTCAAGCATCAGAATGTCATGGTGGTTGGGGACGATGCGCAGTCGATTTATGCGTTCCGCGGGTCGACCATCAAAAACATTCTGGAATTTCCGAAAGAATTTCCGAATTGCAAGGTCATCAAGCTTGAGGAAAACTTCCGCAGCACGCAGCCGATTTTGAACTTGGCAAATGAGATCCTGAAAAGGGGAGCGCCGTTGAATTAGGGATATGTCGATTAGATTCAAGGTTCAGGGTTCAGGTTCTGGTCACCTGAAGCATTGAATCCTGAATCCTGAACCCTGAACCCAAAGTGATCTGATGTATTACAAAGAACTCTACACAAAAAAACCGGGCGGCACCTTGCCGCATCTCGTTGTCGCAGAGACGGAAAACCTGCAGTCCCGCTTCATTGTTCAGAAAATTCTCGAATTGAGGGAACAGGGAATCCCTCTCGAAGAAATGGCCGTTCTTTTCCGGTCATCGTTCCTGTCGTTCGACCTCGAAATCGAACTGCAGAAAGCCAACATTCCGTTCAGAAAATTCGGCGGCTTTAAATTCATCGAAACGGCGCACGTCAAGGACATGATTGCGTATTTGCGCGTTCTTGAAAATCCCCGCGACGTTGTGTCGTGGAACCGCATCCTGCTCCTCGTGGACGGCGTCGGCCCGCGCACCGCAGAAAAAGTCATCGACGATATTCTGAAACGAAGGCTGGGAACCAACGGCCAGGAGATTACGGCGAAATTTTGGATGGATTACCAGAATTATGCGGACGGAGTGCAAAAACTGTTCTCCGTTCTCAAAGAAGTCCACGCTTCCCAAATTTCGCCGGGCGAAAAATCCTACCACATCCTGCAGTATTACGAGCCGATCCTCCGTGCACGGTATGACGACCATCCGAAACGCAAGAAAGATCTCGAGATGTTCCAGAACATCACCGAACGGTACAAAAACGTTAATGAACTGCTCACAGACCTTGCGCTGGAACCTCCGAATGAGAGCGTTGTTGACATTGAATCGCCGGGGCCGGAAGAAGAATACCTCACCCTCTCCACAGTTCACAGCGCAAAAGGCCTCGAATGGAACGCCGTGTTCGTCATCTATGCGCTTGAAGGCCGCTTCCCGACAATGCACTCCGCCGGCAATGACGATGAGCTCGAGGAGGAACGGCGCTTGATGTACGTTGCCTGCACGCGAGCAAAGGAGAACCTCTTCATCACGTACCCGATTAATGTCTATGACCGTGAAAGCGGGATGATTCTCAGCAAGCCTTCGCGATTTATTCAGGGAATCGGGGAGCATCTGTTGGAACCTTGGGTGATTGAATGACGAACCAACGACAAACGAGCTGACGAACCAACGACAGTTCTGCAAATGAAGTCGAAGACACGACAAACCGCCACTACTGCACGGGAGGCCATTATGGCAAAAATAAATTCGTATAAGGGTCTGGATGTCTACAAGAATGCTTTTGAAGCTGCGATGTCAGTCTTCACGTTGACGAAGGGTTTTCCCGCCGAGGAGAAGTATTCACTCGTAGATCAAGTCCGAAGGTCAACGAGGTCAATATGCACGGGTATTGCAGAAGCTTGGAGGAGGAGACGATATCGAGCAGCGTTTGTTTCGAAACTCAACGAATCTGAAACAGAGGCCGCCGAAACTCAGGTACATCTCCAATTCGCCCTCGAGTGCGGTTATCTTGACGCGAAAACTGTGGACGCTCTTGACGATAAGTATGAGCATATTATGGCCCAGCTTATTAGAATGATTCAAGGCGCTGACCACTGGGTCGTGAATCCGAACTCAAAAAAGAAGAATGTTTAGGTGTCGTTGATTCGTCCTTGTCGTTGGCGCGTTGACTCCTAACAAGACATGAACACGATACTCCACCTTGACCGCAACGAGAACCTCTACGGCCCCGCGCCGAAATGTTTCGATGTCCTTAGGAATATTACAGAGGAGGAGCTGAGCGTCTATTCCCGGGATTTCGCAAGAGGAGTGAAAAGCAAACTCTCGGAACGGCTCGCTGCAGATTTTGGAATTCCTGAAAATCAGATTCTCTTGAGCGAGGGAAGCGAGGACATGCTCAAACAAGCGGTGCATTGCTATCTGAAACCCGGCGAAATAATTCTCGTGCCAGAACAATCATGGTGGTATTATCAAAAAGTGGCTGAGGAAGTTTCGGGAGTGACAGTCAACTATGTTCTTCGTGAAAACGGTGAGGCATATTTCTATGACGTGGATGACATCAAAGCGTTGTGCAGGAAAAACCAACCTCGCGTCGTTCTCATCGCGTCGCCAAACAACCCGACTGGAAACTCCTTTCCCGATCAAACATTCGAAATGCTTTTGGCATCTGTCGGCGAAGCTGTGGTAATTCTCGACGAAGCCTATTGGGGGTTCAATGGACAAACGAACGACCATATTGGGTCCCTCGTGGAGAGGCATGAAAACCTGTTGATTCTCAGGACGTTCTCAAAGTATTTCGCGCTTGCCGGCACTCGCATTGGATTTGCTGCAGCCGGTAAAGGTTTGAGCCACCTCGCCAGGTTTGCGTCACGATACCTTGGTTTTAACCGTGTGTCAGAGGCTCTCGCGCTTGCCGC
The DNA here is from genome assembly GCA_016207415.1 of Ignavibacteriales bacterium. GTDB lineage: Bacteria > Bacteroidota > Ignavibacteria > UBA10030 > UBA10030 > JACQPT01. The sequence continues at coordinate 5,702 of JACQPT010000070.1, read as the reverse complement.
GCTCGACTCGCCGTCGCATTACAGCCAAATCTCAGAAAACATGAAGGCGGACCGGGAGAAATACTGTGAACTCTTTGCCCGGTTTGAAGGACTCCAGTGCTTCAAATCAGATGCGAATTTTGTGCTTGTGAGAATTCCTCCGGAGTTGAAGTCCCCGATACAACAGTATCTCACGCATAACGATATCGCCGTTAAGTTTTTCTCGGAGCCGGAGTTCACCAGCCACATGCGAATTACACTGGGAACAGTGAATCAAAACCGAAAACTGCTGAAGTTGCTCGATGAATTTCTGCGAGTTTGGAAAACACACGGAGTTCCCGCTTGAAATGTGTCATCCTCGCAGCGGGAATGTCGACTCGCCTGCAATCCGTTTCTCAAGGTCTCCCCAAATGCATGATTCCTGTCGGAGGTAAACCGATTATACAACGCGCGGTAGAGAATGTTCTCATAGCAGGGGCCAAGGAGATCGGTATCGTCCTTGGCTATAAAAGAGAAGAGCTGAAGGCTTTTCTGAGGAAACATTTTCCGTTTCACAAAATCCGGTTCATCGTCAATCCAAAATTCGAGGCCACCAATAATGCTTTCTCTCTCCTTATGGCGCGCGAGTTTTACGAAGGTGATGCGACGCGTAGCATGCCTCTCCAACGGCTGTTACTCCTCGACAGCGATATCGTCTTTTCTTCCAACCTGTTACCGTTTATTCTGAACAATGCCAAGTCGGACGCACTTGCGGTTCGCGTCAAGGGCCCGCACAACGAAGAAGAAATCAAAGTTCAAGCTGACGCCACAGGAATAATCCTAAAAATCGGGAAGGAAATTCCGCTTGCAGAAACATACGGTGAATCCATCGGTATTGAGGTGGTTTCCCCTTCGACAGCCGAACGTCTTTTTCAAGTACTTGAGAAAAGGGTAAGGCAAGGCGTTGGTAGGACCGAATTCTATGAATCGTCGTTCCAGGAACTTATTGACGAGGGAGCAAGAATGTCAGCCGTTGACGTGAGCGATTATCCTGCGGCGGAGATCGATACGCCGGAGGATCTCTCCTTTGTGGAAAACAACATCACGCCAAAGCTTGAGAACGATGCAGACTCCCGGAATCTGACCACGAACTAACAGATAAGATTCCGGGAGTCTACGGCCGTTTGGTACAATGCATGCTTTTTTCCTCCCCTTATTCTCAGGGGGAGGTGTCCGAAAAGAAAATCTTCTGGAGGACGGAGGGGTCGATTTGATCTCGACCACTCCGTCCCGCTTTGCGGGACACCTCTCCTTCTTCCCAAGAGGGGAAAAAAGCAGCCATTTTACTTTTTGTTCCATTGCGCCAGGTGCAATTAGGTTGAATATGTATAATTACCGGCAATCCATAAAATCAGATGCTTCAGACGAGGTCATCAACACGTATCTTCTACGCCCGATCGCCGGCGTTTTCGTCAAAGTTCTTTACAACACCCCCGTCACGCCTAACCAGGTGACGATTGCCTCAACGATCGCCGGTTTAGTTGCCGCTGTTTTTTATCTGCAGGGACAGCCACAGTTCGTCGCCGCGGCGGGATTGATGGTTACGCTTAAAGACATCCTCGATTCTGTCGACGGCCAACTTGCGCGGGCGAAAAATCAGTACACACGCACCGGAAGGTTTCTCGATTCCATCGGTGATTTCGTTGCAGATGTCGCAATCTTCGGTGCGATTGGATGGATGCTCTTTATAGAGAACGAAAATCCGATCATGCTGGTCTGGACGTGGGCAGGACTGACCGGGATAACTTTGCGCGTCTCATACCACGTTTTCTATCACACATCTTTTCTTCATCTTGAGCAGAAATATTCACAGAACAGACTCATCGAAGAGGTTCTCGATGAGGACCTGCAGGGAGATCCGCTCGCGCTACGTCTTCAAAGAGTTTTTCAGATAATTTATGGCTGGCAGGACAGATTGATTTTGCGGCTGGACGAATGGTGTCGAGACGGAAATCGGGAGGCGAAGTTCTTGCAGCGATGGTATTCAGATGTCAGAGCGCTGCGGTTATCAGGATTCCTCGGTTTCGGCACAGAACTTTTCCTGCTTATGGTCTGCTCCGTGTTCAACGAGCTTGAGTTGTATCTCTTCCTGAATGTCTTTGTCATGAATGGCGTGCTTGCCGCGTGCGTTCTCTATCGGAGAATTTTTCTGAGGAGTGGAAAAATCAGTGCAGGGATGCGTGACTAAGTTTCTTTTCGGGATTTCTTCAACTGTCCGAACCGTTTGATCTTTCCTTTGATCGTGGCAAGAAGCGCTTTTTCCGAAATCGGCTTCGTCAGATAATCGTCGACACCCAGCTCTTTCCCGGTCCGCACGAGCACTTCATCCGTCAACCCGGACAGGAAGATAAACGGCACGTCGGAAAGCTGGTCAAGCTCGCGCACTTTTTCAAAGAACGTAAACCCGCCCATAGTCGACGTTTCAAGGTTGATGTCGCAGAGAATCAAGTCGGGGATGTCTTCGCGCAGGTGCTTGTACGCTTCGTCGGACGTGGTAAAAGCGTCGACGTGGTAACCGCCGTCTTCGATCGTTTCTTTGAAGAGTGTCAGCAGTTTCTCGTCGTCATCAATGATCATCACTTTTGGCTTGTTGAGTTCCTCCCGAAGCCTCGCAAGGACGCGTTGCTCGATTTTGCTTTCCATCTTTTCGTCGAGCTTCTGCGATTTCTTTTCTTTAACTTTTGCCGCCTCCTCCTGCTTTACGCGCTCTTCGGCCTTCCGGAGCTCTTCCTCTTCTCTTTTGCGCGCCTCCTCCTCGATTTTTTTTCGCCGCTCTTCCTGGGCTTGTCGCTCCAATAATTCTTTCTTGCGCCGTTCCTCTTCGGCCTTCGCCCGGGCTCTTTGTTCCTCTAGTTTCTTCTGTTCCTCCGCTTCCTGGCGCTTCTTCTGCTCTTCAAGCTCCTGCGCCTTCTTGAACTCAGCCTCCAGAACGCTTAACCGCTCTTCGTACGCGAAAATGTAAATGTTCTTGGGGTCGATTTCTTTGGCGCGTTTGAGTTCGAGGTCGGCTTGCTCGAAACTCTTGTTCTTGATCAGCTGGTCAACACGTTTGAGGATCTCGCTGACCGTTTTCTTTGCGTCGTCGCGGGGAGTAAGTTCAGCCATTGAAATTACGGGGAGGATGCAGAGGCGGAAGGAAAAACGGTGGAAACGATATTCGATAATTCGCTTTCATTCCCGAATCGGTCGATCGCGGAAACGGCATAAAACATCGTTGTACCGCCGGAACGCGTTGAGACTGTGTCGGTGTACGTCAAGGCGTTCCGTGGCGTAATCCACGACAAATCGAAAACACTCTCTCTGTCAATCTGTCGATGGTCCGAACGATAAATGTTGTAGAACAAAGGCTCAGAAGAGTCCGGGGACTCCCAGTGCAGAGTGACCATGTTCGCCTCCGCAGAAGCAATTACGTTTCGTGGCGGAGACGGTGGCATGCTGTCTTTCCACAGCATGCGTGGAGTATTCGCCCAGTAGGGGAATGCGTCGGCTCCAACAAGATCCCAGGATGCACTCAAACCGGCAGAAGAAAAGAACACAACGCCCGGTAGGTTCATCTTTCGCACTTCTTCTACTTCCGCCACAAGTTCCCGCCATCCTATTTTTCGGATGAGCCCGGCCGAGAGCCCGGGAACGACATGCCGGTCGTACGCAACACGGTCATGCCACTCGGTAATAAGTGGGACGAAAGGATGTGTCGGGTGCTCACGCTCCCAGTACACCATCGGGACAATGAAATCGATTTTACCCACTTCCATCCAGCGACGCGGGTCTTGGTACACCGCATAGTAGGACGTCCACCCCGACCCCATGTACTTTCCAATGACGGCAGCCGACATTTTCATCCACGGCTTCAATGCGCAGACGGAATTGTATACGTCAAAAACGAATTGATTGACTTGTTCCCTTTGCCAATGATCCCACGACAATTTGTTCGGATTTCCTTCGAGACTGTTGAACCGAGCAACGCTTATGGAATCGTGTGAAAAGCCCAACTGGGGCGAGCCCTCCGGATAGCGCACGTAATCAAAATGAATCCCGTCCAAGTCATATTTTTCAACGATATCCATAACGACGTTCAGGACGTGCCTGCGCGCTTCAGGAATTCCCGGGCTGATCCAGATGTATTCGTTGCTCCCGATGTCGGGAAGAACAGGCTTGCCGGCGCTGTCACAGACAAGCCATTCCGGATGCTCAAGCATAGCGTGTCGTGGGGTTGTCTCCGCTGGGAGATTGTTCCCTCGCCAGATAGGAAATGTGTTGACCCATGCATGCAACTCCAGGCCGAGCCGACGCGCTTCTTCGATGGCAAACTCGAGAGGGTCCCATCCGGGGTCCCTTCCAAGCGAGTCGCTTAGAAGCATCGACCACGGCTCGAGAGTTGACCTGTAGAATGCATCACCGTTCCCACGCACCTGGAAAAACACCATATTCAGCTTTGCCTCCCTCGCCCTTTGAAAAACCTCGCGTATACGCTGTTTTCCAGCATCGGGACTTTTTCTCGTTTGTTCGTTGGCGTATTCAAATCGGGACATCCAAACGCCACGCGCTTCGCGTTTTCCCGTGAAAACTTCCTTCCCGCAACCGAAAAAGACAATCGAGGCGACGAAGATGAGTCTTGGGATGTGCCTGCGGAAGCCAATCACGAAAACAAAATTAACCAAGAGTTGAGGCAATTGCAAGGAGGGTGGCCCCGGTCAATGTTGAAGATGATAGAGCAGACGACCCGAAAGAGTGATTTCTGGTCAAGCGACCTCCGCCGTGCAGGAGCAATACATCCACTTTGTTGTTTACTTTCCATGATGCTTCGCTCCATTCCTGCTTTTTTCATTTGAAGTATTGCAACTTTCTTGCTAACGTGTTGTCGCATTTTCTTTATGAGCCGAGCTGGACATATTGTCGAACGATGGATAAGTTGGTCGCTCCGACTCGGAGTGTGGTTCAGCGCTGCCTTCATGGTGGTAGGAATTTTGTTGACGTACCTAGAGTCCGGGGAAATGAGCAAACCACCACCGACACCATCGGAAACGTTTTCGAGTGTCTTTTCACGCCCCGTTGACTCGCTCACAATCCTAGTAACAGGCCTGCTCTTGCTCATGTTCACGCCAATTCTGCGAGTCTTCACAGCGATCCTCGGATTTCTGGCCGAAAAAGACTGGAGGTTCACGGCTGTTTCACTTGCCGTCTTTTTGATGCTTGTTGGAGAACTCGTATACTCTCTCCGGTAAACTCACCCACTCGTTCAACGGAATGATTCTCACTGATCGACAAATCCTGCGGGAAATGGAACGCAGCACCATCGTTATCAAGCCATTTCAGCGTAAACACCTCGGTTCCAACAGTTATGACGTCCACCTCGGTAAATGGCTGGCAATGTATAAGGACGAGATCCTTGACAGCCGGCAACACAACAAGGTCAACTACTTCGAAATACCAAAAGAGGGACTCATTCTGGTGCCGAGTAAATTGTATCTCGGAGTCACGGAAGAATACACTGAAACGCATGCCCACGTGCCGTTCCTGGAAGGCAAAAGCAGCATAGGTCGGCTCGGGATCGATATCCACGCAACAGCAGGAAAAGGGGATATCGGTTTTTGCAACACGTGGACGCTCGAGATTTCTGTGCGGCAACCGGTGAGAATTTATGCCGGCATGCCGATCGGCCAGCTGATTTATTTCGAGGTTTC
>JACQPT010000015.1 GCA_016207415.1 Ignavibacteriales bacterium | reverse complement strand
CCGGCACACGAACAACCGCCGCGAACCTGGATGCCGAACCGGTCGTTCAGAAGCTTCACCACCAGGTTGTAATGCACACCGTCAATAAAAAACGAGATGATGCCGATGCGATGACTCAGGTTATCGGCAAGTATCTGAACCCCGGGAATCTGGCGTAAACCCGCAAAAACCTTCTCAACCATTTCCTCTTCCCGACGTTTCATGTGCTCGATTCCCATGTCCTCCTTCAACTCGAACGCAAGAGCTGCCTTGATCGCTTGAAGAAACCCGGGAGTCCCTCCGTCTTCGCGAATTTCGATGTTTGGATGGTAACGATATTTGCCCCAGGGGGTTGTCCAGAGTACCGTTCCCCCGCCCGGCTGGTCGGGAGATTGCAGCTGATAGAGGTTTGCATCAAAGATAAGCACTCCCGAAGTGCCCGGTCCGCCAAGAAACTTGTGTGGTGAGAGAATGATCGCGTCGAGCTTCTCCATCAGGTCCACCGGGTGCATGTCGATCTTCACATATGGCGCCGAAGCCGCAAAATCCACAAAGCACACACCGCCATTCTCGTGCATGATCCTTGCGAGCTCCCGGTATGGCGTTTCCACTCCGGTGACGTTGGAACACGCTGTGAACGATCCAATCTTGAATTTCCGGTTCTTGTATTCCCGAAGCAACTCTTTCAAGTCATCGAGATCGACCTGGCCTTCTGGGGTCGGCCTCAAAACATGGACGTCCGCCATCGTCTCGTACCACGTCGTGTGGTTGGAGTGATGTTCCATATGCGTCACAAACACGACCGGCTTGAGCTCTTCGGGCAGCGAGATGTAGGGGCGAACCTGTTCGGGAATTTTCAACCCGAGAATGCGCTGAAGCTTGTTGATGGCTGCCGTCATGCCAAACCCCACAAACAGAAGAGCATCATTCGGCCCCGCGTTGACCTGTCTTTTAATCACGTCGTGCGCTTTGTGATAAGCCTGTGTCATCGAAGTACCGGTGACATTGGCCTCCGAGTGCGTATTTCCCACAAACGGTCCGAAATGTTCGCTCATGGTTCGCTCGATGGGCGCATACAGGCGACCGCTCGCCGTCCAGTCAGCATACACAATGCGCTGTTCCCCGTAGGGCGTTAGAAATCCCTGGCGGTTCCCGACGATGTTTTTTCTGAATCTCGCAAAATGCTGTTCGAGTGAGGTCATCTTGGTGTCAAATTAGATAAACGGGGATTCAAAGGCAAGATATGGATTGACTTTGCTCAAACTCCAGATCCTGCATGTACCTAAGAAAACATGTTCTCCAGCAACTTGACTTTCCCTTGCAGCTTTTCTACATTTTGCTCGCATCCGGGAGGCCCTCATTGAGAAAAGCTCATTCTCAAGCCTCTTGTACTTATCAATCCTGTTTCTTATGCTCAAAAACCTCTATCCCTCAATAAGCATGGAACGATTTCTCAGACTCATGGCACCAGCCACTTTGGCAACGCTCATCCTCCTCATCCTTGCATTCCTGTATTCAAATAGCAGGCTCAACGAAGCAATTGAGCGCCTCGAATCGGTTGAGGCGAGACTTGTTTCCAGCGTCTCAAGCCTGGAAGCGGCGAAGGAAACAGTTGACAGCGTCCAACGAGACATAACGACATTCGGCTCGTACGTTCGGGATATTCAACGACGCGTCGAGATTCTTGACTTAAGCCAACGCATTGCCGACGAACGGTTCAGAACTCAAAGAGGTGAAATGGCGCGGCGGTTGAAGGAGCTCTATAAAGAGCTGGAAGTGACGGGCAAGGATTTGCCGGAAATACCCGTGGTGAATGCCGAAAGAAAAAATTGAAACTTTCTATATTTTCCGGCTTGGGGCGTAGGAGAAGGCTGTATCAGCAGATCCTTTGGTCGATATGACATCACCCATTTCCTGGACATCCTCATGAGATCACTGATTCTTATTGCGGTCGCCCTTTCTATTTCCAAACTACACGCACAACCCGTCGCCAAAGAATTCTCCAACTGCGACCAGTTGCAAAGTGTCATGGTCCTCGCGAACGACATGATGCTCTTTCGCTGCGATACAAGCTACGTCCTCAACAAGCTGACGTTCCGCCGCTACGACTCCGCCTACAAAGACCTTCGCCGAAAAGGGACGAGCATCGGCAACCTGATGAACGCATACGACGAGATCATCGATCTTCAGGAAAGCCGTCTGAAGGAACAGTTAAAAAGCTATGATGAGCTTCGTGCAAATTTTGCCGAACTCTCAACAGAAACCCAGGCAAAGATTGTTGAATCTTCGACGCGACTCGCCTCAGCAGTAAGCTCGATGGAGAACCTGAGCAAAGATCTTACCGAAACAAAGAGATTGCTGGGGGAAGCCAAAGAAATCGTCGAGGCCGAGAAGCGCGGGCTGAACCTTGAAAAGATTTTGTGGGGAGCGGGCGGTCTTGCCGCTGGGATCGTTGTTGGCGTCCTGATTGCTCAATGAGGTCCAACACGATCGACAGAGCTTGTTGACAAACAAGAATGTTCTGTTTCCCCTCCGGCAATGTTAAATCTGTCTTTCATGAGTAGTCCGACTGCTGTTATTGTCAGGTATTCCAAAGGGAGGTTACCGTGGCAAAACGCGCGCGGTCAAGTAGAAGTCCAAAGAAGAGTATGGATTCCGTGGCACCCAACAACGTAAGCGACGCTCTACAGGCCGAGGAGCGCATCCGCCGGTACGAGCGCATGCTCCGACGTGGCGAACAACTTGCCGGCATGGGCAGCTGGCATTGGGACGTCGCTTCCAATACTGTCATCTGGTCCGACGAGCTTTATAACATTTACGGCATAAATTCTGGAACGCCTCTGACGTATGAGACTTTCCTTGACCGCGTTCATCCGGGCGACCGGGAGCGTGTCCGCGCCGTCGTCAGCGATGCTCTCAAACAGCAGAAACCATTCCGGTACGAAGAGCGCATCATCCGGCCCGACGGAAAAGTTCGAATTCTCGATTCCCAGGGGGACATCGAACTCGATAAGAACGCACAGGTATCTTCTCTTTTTGGTTTTTGCCGGGATGTGACCGAAGAGAGACTTGCCCAAAGGGATATCAAAGAGCGGGAGGAACGATTTGCAAAGATTTTCCATGCCAGCCCCATTGCCACCATCCTCACAACTCTCACCGACGAGCGCATCCTGGACATCAATGCGCGCTTTCAGGACCTCACCGGTTTCAACAGGAACGAGCTTCTTGGCAGCAAAGTGAGCAGCTTTGGCCTGTGGCCTTCTTCTGATGAACGCCGGCATCTCGTCGCTGAGCTGCTGGAAAAAGGCGCCCTGCGCGAAGTCAAACTGGTCTTCAAGCATCGCGACGGCCGCGGGCTTCAAGTGCTCGGTTCGATTGAGCTGGTCGAGATTGGCGGCAGGGACTGCCTGCTTATTCTCGTGTGGCGGGGATAAAAAAAGAACCGCTTTCCTTCGACCGCTTACTCTGCCGGCCGAGCGAGCACGCCACGGTGCCTATGCGAAACTCGATGGGTTGTTTTCGTCGTCCCATTTTAACGGGTTTTCACGAATATATTTTTCATGTTCTTCAATTCTTTTCGACTTCGGATGATGCGGTCGTGGTTATTGCGTTGCCATTGGAAATCGACATGCCCTCCTAAATGAATCTCCCTCGCCGTCCTCGCCTTGAAATGACGAACAATTTTTCCTAAAGATATTCGCCGATCTTGCATCAACGGCCATGGAGGCGTTTGATTAATCAAACCCCTACAGACGTTATTACCGGAGGCATGCCTCGCCTCAGCAGCAGACCTTTGTATCAAAATGATCCCATGTATATGATTAGAACACATCTCAAAAATACCTTGTCATGCCCGCGGATTGTTAGCGGGCATCCAGAAAATAGCCGTTTTCTGGACTCCTGTCCGACT
>JACQPT010000067.1 GCA_016207415.1 Ignavibacteriales bacterium | reverse complement strand
TTGTACATGATGAACCCATGGCCGAGGCGTGAGTAATCGAGGCGGCCGAGACGAATATAGAATGGATCGCCTTTTTGCGCCCAGCGGATATAACGAATGATGCGCAGGTAATCGTAGAACTCATCGAAATCCTCCGCCCGGATTTTCTTGTTCGCGCTGTCGGCCGGACCGTAGCGGAGATTGAGGTCGAGTCCTATCCCTAACTTGCCGAACGAAAGCTCCGGTGCGATGTTGACGAGATACCAGAGCTGTCCGTCGATAAACGTTGCTCCAACGCCGACGGGTATAGTCTGTTTGTCCTTCTGTAACATTGTCGCGGAAGGCATCTGCTGGCCGCAAAGCCCGGCTGCAACCACGACGGAAAGAACAACGACGGTTAGAAGTTTTTTTGTGAATTGCATACCTTTCTCCTTAGTTGGTGCGAGAGGTTTGTTCCCGTAACATTAGTTTACAAATAAAATTCTGCAAATAAAGACAGCTCCCAGCATGCCGAAGAAATCCGAGATCAAACCGGCTGGAAGCGCATGTCGGCCGTTTTTAACGTTGACCGACCCGAAATAGACAGCCAGTACATAAAAAGTCGTTTCCGTGCTGCCATACATCGTCGAAGCCAGGACTCCGATAAAGGAATCAGGGCCATGCACTTTCATCAGCTCTGTCATAATCCCAAGCGATCCGCTTCCTGAAAGAGGCCGCATCATCGCCATCGGCAACGTCTCTGAAGGCATACCAATGAGACCGGTGACAGGCGACAGGATCGACGTGAGGAGATCCATTGCTCCGCTTGCCCGAAAGATCCCGATGGCGAACAGCATCGCCACAAGATACGGAATAATTCGGACCGCCGTGTTGAACCCATCTTTCGCTCCTTCGACAAAAACTTCGTAGACCTTCACTTTTTTCGCAAATCCCCAACCGAAGAACACGGCAATCAACAGGGGGATGGCAAGAACCGAAATAAGATTAACGAATGACCGGAAGAATTCAGCCATTGGCCACCTCCAGGTCTTTTCTGAACCTCGGCAGTCTCTGAAGAACCTTCACCGCAATGAGACCCGCGGTCGTTGCACACGCCGCCCCGATAATCGAAGTTCCAATGATCAAAGCTGGATTCGCCGAGCCGGCAGCGGCTCTCACCGCAATCGCGGTGGCAGGAATGAGCGTCAGACCCGAAGTATTGATCACAAGAAATGTGCACATGGCGTTCGTCGCGGTACCAAGTTTTGTGTTCAGCTTGTTCAATTCCTCCATCGCCTTGAGTCCCATGGGCGTTGCTGCGTTGCTGAGTCCGAGCATGTTCGCCGCAATGTTCATAATCATCGCCCCGATAGCCGGATGGTCCGGCGGAACGTCAGGGAAGAGTTTTTTCGTAAGAGGCGTCAGCAATTTTGTGAGAACCTTGATAAGTCCTGCTTCCTCAGCAATTTTCATAATTCCCAGCCAGAGAGCCATGATGCCGATCAAACCGAGCGATATTTCCACTGCCGTATTGGCATAATCGAGTGCCGCTTGTGTCACAGCTTTGATTTTGACAAAGCGAATTGGCTCAAAAACGATCTGAGCGGCGGCAGATTTTCTGTTTTCAGAAGACGAGAGCGACTGCACTTTTCCCGTGAGTTTATCTTTCGCGCTGGCAGATTTTGCCATTTCCTTCCATCGGGCGGGTGTCCCGTCAGATGTTGAAAAAAAGAATGAACCTTCGCCCGAGCTTCCGACATTCAGCGTGACCGGTTGTCGAATCGTGGCGCCTGACATGTTCAGCCCGTAGAAATGATTGAACTCCTCGACCGAAATGACAAAGTCCCCTATCCATGTAGTGCCTGATCCTGTCGGCGCCGAGCGCACTTCAAACTTCACCAGAATCGGCTGACCGTTGCGATATGTGTTGCTTGCTTCATCTTTGATGTCGTTACCGATGGCTGCAAGAATGCCTACCGCAATCAGTGAAATCCAAACGTAGTTCAACATAGACTTCTCGAATGAGATTTTCTAAGATAAGTGACGGAAGATCAAAAGAAGAGAAGCACCGCTGAATGCACAGGCCCAATTCACCACATCGTTTGTGATCCACTGCTTTCCGCGAACTAGCTTTGCTGGCACCGAGCAATGAATCCTCCGTTCCGTCGTGATACCACACGATTCACATTGATATTGAGCCTGCATGGTCGCTCCCAGCGCGCTGTCAATCAGGCTCCCCGACAACCCTGCGGCCACAATCCCTACTGCCTGTCGCTCATCCCAAATCCATGGAGCAGAACTGCAAGCAATGGTGAGAGCACCTATGGCGCCTCCGGCAAAACCTGTTAAAGAAACGCCACCATTCGTTCCCTGAGGAACCTGCTTGAATGAAATTATCGAGTAAGTCCGTCCTCTTGTGATCAAGCCTAGTTCTGTTCCCCACGTATCTGCCGTCACGGCCGCGATGGATCCAAGGTATGCCGGATAAAAATCCTGGGATGGTAATGCAACCTGAGCCAAAGCGAGAAGTCCCCCAATTCCTCCGTTTGCAAGAACCTGGCCGTAATCGCGTATCCCGGATTTTTCAAAAACCGACTCGAACTGTTTCTTCTTCGGTTGACCAAGTTTTGAAAGCGAACTTGAGAGCACAAAAAAAACAAAAATCGGCAACGTCCATTTCCAGCTGCCTGCTGCAAAGATGATCGACGCCAGAAAGAAGGTCGCAATCGAACCGCCGAAAGTCAGAAAACGCGCAAAAAAAGCCCCAACGGCTATGGTAATCCCAAGAAAAACCCCGGTCACCAGCTGCGTGCTTTCCATTCTTACGATGCCGGAACCGGGATGCTCTCGGCCGAGCCGCGGATAAGCGTATACACAAGAAGATCCAGGACAACATGGGGATCTCGTGATGAACTCTTGAGCTCAGCGTCCGCCTCGAGAAGTGCTCTAAAACCCGCCTCAACATGCTCCGCAGAAAAGTTTTTCGCGAAACCAAGATATTGTTTCAGGTAGAAAGGATGGACCTTGAGTTCCGCCGCCATTTCGCGTTCCGAGAGCCGTTTCGCATTGAGTTCGGCGAGTTTCCACAGCTGATGAAAAAAACGCGTGAGCATCACGATAATCAATTGATGGTTTTCCCCCAGCTCAAGCATCCGCTCCAGTATGCGGACTGCTTCATTCATTTCCTTCCTGCCGATGGCATTCTGGAGGTCAAAAATCGTGTAGCCCCTGGTCGCCCCGACAACCTGACTCACATCCTCTGCCGTAATGGATCCACGGTCCCCGATGAAAATAAAGAGTTTGTCAATCTCATTCTGCAGGGCTCGCAGGGAATTCCCCGTGTAAGCTTGAAGCAGCTGACAGGCATCAAGGTTGATCCCCTTTCCTTGATGACGAATGCGTTCGAGGATCCATCCGGGGACCTGATTATCGTACAAAGGCCGGCACTCGACAATGTCCGCATGCTTCTTGATGTCGGTAAAAGGTTTACGCCGAAAATCGGGCTCGGGAGAGATCAATACAAGGCAGGTGGAATCTAGGGGGCGCTGAATATAACCGGCGAGGAGTTCTTTTGCGGATTCACCGGCGGCAAGTTTTTCAAATTCCTTGATAACAACTACACGCCTCTGAGACATCATCGGAAAAGACGAAGCAATCGAAAGTGCGGATTTCGCATCCGTTTTGCTTCCATAGACAACGTCCAGGTTAAAGCTCTTCGTGGCAGGGTCCACGGCTTTGCGGATGATCAGTTCAACACCCTCCTGGATCAGCAGGTCTTCTTGGCCGTGAAAAAGATAAACGGGGGAGATCTGACCCCGCTCGATGCGCGTTTGGAAATCTCTGAAGGAAATTTCCGGCATACGGCTTTACTTGTTGACGGTCACTTTCGACATCACGATATCGGTTGTTGGCTTGCCATCGGTCGGTCCTATTTGAGGAACGATATCGACTGCCGCCAGTGAATCCACGACGTCTATTCCTTTCGTCACCTTTCCAAAGATTGTGTACGATTTCGGCAACGACGGTGCGTCTTTCAGCACGATGAAAAACTGACTCGTGTTTGTATTGGGCCCACGGTTTGCCATTGCCAACACACCGCGGAGATACCCGGCTTGGTACGAGGGAGTCGCTGGATTGAGCTCATCTTCAAACTCCTTGCCGTAGATGCTCCTCCCGCCTCTCCCCGTCCCGGTGGAATCTCCTCCCTGGAGGACGAATCCTTTGGCGATGCGGTGGAATTTCACGCCGTCAAAGTATTTCTGCTCGGCGAGCCCGACAAAATTCGCCACAGCCTTCGGTGCGTCTGCATTGAAGAGCTCGACTTCGATTGTTCCTTTTGTTGTTTCGATTGTTGCGGTCATGTTCCCTCCGGTGTTGCATGCCTCAAGCAAAAGCATGCAAAGGACTACGATATGTGTTGGTTTCATGTTGGCTCCATTGAGTTAGACAAAAATAATTCCGGCCACCCCGACGAGGAAGCAGTACAGGGCAAACCAGCTGATCTTCCGTTTCTGCAAGACCTTCAGCATGGCCTTGATCGAAAGATAGCCAGCCAAGGCCGCAACCGCCGTGCCAATAAGAATCACGTCAAGCCCGACGTCAACGCCCCCTCCCATCATTGTATTGGCTTCCACGAGTGATGCCCCGGCAATGACGGGAACAGACAACAAGAAGGAAAACCTCGCTGCCTGGACATGCGACAACCGAAGATAAAGCCCCGTGCTGATTGTTGTCCCCGAACGAGAAATACCGGGAAGAATGGCGACAGCCTGGGCGATACCGATGACCATTCCGGACAGGGCGCCAACGTCCTTGCCTTCCTTCGGTCTCGAAAGACGCGTGAGAAAAAGGATCAGTCCCGTAAGCACAAGGTTCACGGCGGCAAGTTTCGGCTCTGTAAACGTGTCTTTGATGGCATCTCGAAACAGGAGGCCCACCACGGCGGCCGGTATCGAACCGACAACGATGGCGCAGCCGAGCCGGAAGTACTCGTTCGTTGCATAACTTTCCCTGAAGCTCGCCATTGTGAAAGATTTTGAGATGGATTTCAGGATTTCGACAATGTCTTTCCAGAAATAGAACACGACGCTGATCAAAGTGCCAAAGTGGACAAACACGTCGAATGTGAGGTTACTGGCGCTTTGGACCTCAAGAAGCTCCTGAGCTAACACGAGGTGTCCTGAGCTGCTGACAGGGAGAAACTCTGTGAATCCCTGGAGAATACCAAGAAGCACTGCTTGGAGAACTGTCACAATGATTCTCCCTTCTCGCTGCGGCGCTTGGCGTGGATCATGCTACCTTCCATCCCCTTCGGCTGTCTGGAGCGTTACTTCGGACACCCGAACGTGGTCTTTCAGGAAATACCCGATTCCCACGATCATCGTGATGATATATCCCACTTCGTGAGTGACAATCGAAAAGCTCAATGCCGATACGCGGTCGGCATGGTAAAGGTTGACGAGCGCCAGAGTCACCAGTGAATGATATGTTCCCATGGCCCCTGGCGCCGGAAGAACGTACGCAATGGAAGAAATCGTCAGCAGCACGACTGATGCGCCAAAATTCAGCTTCAGCTGCGCAATGGAATCAAAGGCAAAGAACGGTAGATACAAACCCGCTGCGTATGTGGCCTGCAGGAGAAGACTCAGGACGGCGATCGCTGCGAAATGTTCTTTCATTTTTGTGACGCCAAAAGCAGACAGGAACGAGTCGCGAATACGGTCAAATCTCTCGCGCGTTCGGTGAGGAAGAATTTTTGTCACGCTGGAAATCAACTTGAACACAGACTCCCCTCTGAAAAACAGAAACACAAAGAGCAAAAAGAATCCGACCGCAACCAGGATGAGAATGGGACGAGAAAAATCGAAGTAGTTGATGAAGGGATCGAGAACGCCCGGGTAAATGACCATCACGAGGAGGACAAGGAAATAGAAGGTCATGAAGTCGAGAATTCGTTCTACAACGACCGAGCCGAAGGCAGAACTTTTCGATATGTTCTCAAGCCGTCCGATGATGTAGGGCCGCATCAGCTCGCCTACGCGAGGCAGCACATTATTCACCATGTACCCGATTATGACGGCTGAAAAGAGGTTGCGCCGCGACATGTTCGACTTGATCGGAGAAAGGAGATATTCCCACCGAAGCATCCTCAGCCAAAAACCGATGAGCGTCGCCGGCACAAGGAACGAAACCCACAGATAGTTCGCACCGAGCAGAGAGTTCCACAAATCACTCAGGCTCGTTCCTCGAAAGGCGAGATAGAGAAAAACCGCTGCGAGGAGGAATCCAAGAATTGTTCGGAGGAGTGCCTTCAGCTTCGAAGTCATGCACCAATAATCGTCATTGTCGGAGGTCTACAACCTCTGTGCCCGTGGGTGCGTTGAAGATAAAAGAGTTGTCCTTGACGTTCGTGTTAAGCTTCAGCTCCTTGATGCTGTAGGTGGTCTCAGTATCGTTCACATCGATCACGGAAACTTTGCGGATCGTCCAACTTCCTTCTTCGACCCAGATTTTGACGGACCGGACAAATGACCGGTCGTCCTTCGGCACCAGCTTCAGGGTGATCAACTTGCCATCCTTTCCCTTCTCGGTGGCAAGGATGGTCGTATAGTAATTTTCAGGTAGGTTGAGGATGAACTGTTCCGGGGAAATTGAGTTGCGATTTTCCTTGTATCTGTCCACCACCACCTGACTGTTCACTGGAGAATACGCCCACACCGTCTCACCGTCTGTCACAAGCGTCTGGTGCTCCGATTCAATCCGATATTTGTTTGGCTTCTTCATCGTGAGCGTGCCTGCGAAGGTCTGTTCTATTGCAGAAAACCCAAACTTGACGTGCTGGGTGAATTGGGCCGTGGCGTCGTCGATCATTTCGTAGCGCCGCTGCATCCGCTCGGTCACTTCCGCCACGCCCGGCTCGGACTGTGGCTTCACAATCTGGCAGAGCGCGACCACCCAACATGACAAAGGAAGAAAGTATCTCATGCCAGGCTCTTGAGTACAGCCTCCAGTTCGGCTTCAGACTCGATCATGACTTCGCGCGCTTTACTGCCATCAAACGGTCCGACAATTCCGGCTTCTTCCAGCTGGTCAATAATTCGCGCAGCCCGGGAATATCCAACCTGCAACCTCCGTTGCAAAATCGAGACTGAACCCTGCTGATGACGCACGACAATGCGAGCTGCCTCCTCGAAGAGCTCATCCCTGCTGCCATCGCCGCCAATTGCCGCGGAACGTTTCTTCTCGAATGCAGAGGGAAGTTTTGTTGGATTCACGTAGCCTTTCTGCTTGCCGATGTGATTCGTGATCCGCTCGACTTCCTGCGTGGAAATGAAAGCATTCTGAATGCGAATGGGCTTCGGGCTCCCGGGCGGCAAATACAGCATGTCGCCGTTGCCGAGGAGCTGTTCCGCGCCGTTCATGTCAAGGATGGTTCTAGAATCTGTCTTTGAAGACACCTGATATGCGATACGGGCCGGGAAATTGGCTTTGATAACACCCGTGATGACATCAACCGATGGACGTTGCGTCGCAAGCACCAGGTGAATTCCAACGGCCCGGGCCAATTGAGCGAGCCGGGCGATCGGCTCCTCCACTTCACGCGCAGCCGTGATCATAAGGTCTGCCAGTTCATCGATGATAATGATGAGATACGGCATGTTTCGATGCTTCATCGCTTCCGTGTCGCTGAGCCGGCCCTCTTTCACACGGTCATTATAATCGGCAATGTTCCGGACTCCTGCCGCAGCCAGCCTGTCGTATCGCTTTTCCATCTCAAGCTCAACGCTCTTCAACGCCAGCACGGCATTGTTGGGCGATGTGATGATCTCCTCACCGATGTCAGGGGAAACTGCAAGGTAGTGGCGGTTCAGTTTCTGAAAGAGCGAGAGCTCGATTTTCTTCGGGTCTATAATTACAAACTTCACGCCGCTCGGATGAAGCCGGTAAATCAGGCTCGTCAGAATGGTGTTAATGCCAACGCTCTTCCCCGACCCTGTCGATCCCGCAATGAGCAGATGAGGCATCCGTGACAGGTCGTCCACGTAGACTTCGCCCGTGATGGTCTTGCCCATGGCGAGAGGCAGCGCCGCCGTTGTGTCGCGAAACCTGGCAGAATTGATTATCGAGCGGATGGTGACAAGCGACGGGTTGTGGTTCGGTATCTCCACTCCTACAGTGCCTTTGCCGGGAATGGGTGCGATGATCCGAATTCCTTTCGCTTTGAGCGCCAGAGCGATGTCGTCTTCCAGGCTTTCGATCCGGCTAATCTTTACGCCCGCAGCGGGGACCACTTCGTACAGCGTCACCACGGGGCCCGGTGTTACGGAAACGCTCTCGATCGCCACATCGAAATCCGCCAGCTTGGCCCTCAGGACCTCGGCGTTGATTTTCAGTTCGTCTTCGTTCACTTCTTCGCTTGAACGGGACGCATCAAGCAGCTCGACGGAAGGGGCAACATAGTCTATTTCCTCTTCTGCGTCGTCTGCCTTCGAGCGTTCGTCAAAATCAACTTCCTCTTCCTGGATTGTTTCTTTGATATCCAGTGGAAGTTCGTCGTCGACGGCCTCGTCGGTCTTTTCGATCCTCAGCGGCTCTGGTGGCCTGAGAGGTTCCCGCCGAGTCGGAGGAACTTTTTTCAACGGAAGAGGCAGGGCGACGGATTCTTCCTGCGACTTTCTGATTTCAACAGTCCTAGAGCGGAGTGCTTTTGCTTCGGACCGTCGCTCTCTTATTTCGGCAACCTTTTCCCTGGCCCCGGCCGACAACGATTTAACCGCACCTCCTACTCGTTCAAAAGTCCGCTGGTAGTCGAGGTCGACCATGAGCGTGAGGACGACGACAAACAGACCAAAGAGAATCAGAAGCGTCCCCGTAAGCCCCACCAGTTTTGACATCACGACTGCACCAAAGTCTCCGACAGCCCCACTCCATTCCATAGGAAGGCTGTTGTCGAATTGCCGCAGCGTTCCTGTGAAGGATGCAAAAATCAACGCGAGGACGATAACATAGTTCGTCGCAACGATCAGCTTGTGAGAATTCTTTTGTCGGAGCAGACGCCATGACCAGGCAAGACCGAGGAAAGGAAGTGCCAGGATGGCGTACCCGACCGTTGAGTTGATGAGCCAGTTCGAAAGGATTGCTCCCATCAACCCCAGCCAGTTCTTGGTGTGAAGAGCCTTCACCATCATGACTTCGTCATTGGTGAAGACCTTCCAGAGGTCGGTTATCCGGATTTCTCCGTTCGCCTGGTCTGCGGAGGTGTACGACACAAGGCTGAGGAGAAGCATGAAGGAAACAAGAATGCCGACGAACGAACCAATCTGACGCTTTTGTTGTGGGTTCATGGCGTATTCCGTGCTGTGAACAATCTCACGATGCTATTTCGTGCCCTGCGCCAACTCTGACTCCGGAGCACGGTCATCCTTTCTTAACTTCAACACGTTACCGCTCAACACCGGCAAAACCGGGATGGAATCGACTGCGGCACACACCTTGATGTCCTCCTCGAAACCGATCTCCTTGAGATACTGCCCGTGGTCGGAGTTCTTCATCATCTTGAGAAGCGAACGGCCGAGCGATTTGTGAAGGAGTTGGGCTGCCCTTGACGAGTCGGACAATTCCATCGGCAATGAATTCTCTTTTTCTAACCTGTCAAGGATCATCCCTGCGCAGACAGCGTCCTCAAGGCTGAAACTGCCAAGGCCCATCGCTTTGCCAGCGCACACAATCCAGAAATCGTTGTTGATTTCCTTCATGTACTCAACGACTCTCGTCAAGTTCACGAATGAAGCGACAGCCATGTTCTTGGCATACCGGCTTTTCGCCATCGCGACCGATCCGTTCGTGGTACAAAAGATGATAGATTTTCCACGAACGGTCGATTCCGTGTATTCTCGCGGCGAATTGCCGAGGTTGAAACCTTCGATGATTTTTCCATTGCGCTCTCCTCCTCTCAACGTCACCTCGCCAAACAAACTCCCCGAAATCTTCACGGCTGACTCAATGCTTGCCACGGGAATGATTTCCCGCGCTCCATTGTTCAGCGCCGCCGCCACCGTCGTGCTGGAACGCAGCACATCGATGACGATCACGTTCTTGTCGCGTAACTGCAGCTCATCGAACGAAGAAGCAGAAAAACTGAGATCAATCCTCATTTCAGCGCCCCCGACTGAAATTGTTACGATCTTTGATAAAACGGTAACTTCACAACCGCTCCCTGCACCTCCCTGCCGCGTATTTCTACGAGAACCATTTGTCCTGGCTTTGCCAGGCTGACAGGAACATAACCCAGGGCGATTCCTTTCTGGAGCGAGGGAGAAAACGTTCCGCTCGTGACATGCCCTACAACCGAGCCGTTGGACCGGATGTGATATCCATGTCTCGCAAGTGCCCGTTCCGGCAAAGTAAAGCCCGCAAGTTTTCGCTTCGGACCTTTCTGTTTTACATTCAGCAAAACCTGACGTCCAACGAAGTCCCCCTTATCCAGTTTTGTAATCCAGCCCAGTCCGGCTTCAAGCGGGTTCGTCGACTGATCAATGTCGTTGCCATACAAGCAGAACCCCATCTCAAGCCGTAATGTGTCCCGTGCCCCGAGCCCGACGGGCAAGATTCCAAATTCTCTTCCTGCCTCGAATATGGCACCCCACGCTTTTTGAGCTGCGGGCAAATCGGCCGAAAAGTATAGCTCAAACCCGGGCTCGCCTGTGTATCCCGTGCGAGAAATTATCATGTTCTCTCCCGCAAGATTCCCACGCACATGGTGGTAATACTCAACTGTTGAGAGATCCACGTCCGTCAGTTTTTGCAGCGTCGCAGGAGCCTTTGGACCCTGGACGGCAAGCAACGAGACTGCGTCGCTGGTATCCTTCAAGGACGCGCTTCCGGACACATGGGACTGAAGCCATTCGAAATCTTTTTGCAAATTCGCGGCGTTCACCACCAGCAGGTAGTAGTCGCCACAATGGTAGACGAGCAGGTCGTCCACAATGCCGCCGTTGTCGTAGCACATTGCGGAATACTGAGCCCTCCCCTCGACCAGCTTGGAGACATCATTTACTGTCATCCTCTGCAGGAACGCGAGTGCGTCTTTTCCGCGAATTTCGAATTCGCCCATATGCGACACATCAAAGACGCCAACGCTTTTCCGAACAGCAAGATGCTCCTCGATGATGCTGCTGTACTGAACAGGCATCTCGCTCCAAACTCCACCATTTTTCCGCCGAGGGACTTGTGAATTTCGTTGAACGGCGTCCTCTTCATTTTCTATTTGGCCTGTCCTTTTTTCCAGTCGGCAAGGAATCTTTCGAGTCCGATGTCTGTCAGAGGATGTTTGATCAACTGGTCGATAACTTTAAAGGGCATCGTGCAAATGTCCGCTCCGATCATTGCCGCTTCCACGACATGGACGGGATGACGAACACTTGCGACCAACACTTGAGTTGTGAACTTGTAGTTCCGGTATATGGTAACAACCTGACGAATCAGGTCCATTCCCACCTGGCTGATATCATCCAGACGACCAATAAAAGGGCTGATGATGTAGGCACCGGCTTTCGCCGCGAGAAGCGCCTGATTCGGTGAAAAACACAGCGTCACGTTCGTTCGAATCCCTTCTTTCTTCAGACACTTGACGGCCTTCAACCCTTCTTTGATGAGCGGAATCTTGACGACGATGTTTTTATGGGTCTTTGCCAGCTCCCGGCCTTCCTTCATCATCCCTTCCGCATCGACAGAGACCACCTCTGCACTGATATCTCCATCGACCACAGAGCATATTTCCTCAAGCAGTTTTCTAAAATCCTTCCCTTCCTTGGAGACCAGGCTCGGGTTCGTGGTTACACCGTCTAGCACACCCATACTCGCCGCCTCTTTGATCTCGGCAATATTGGCGCTGTCAATGAAGATTTTCATTGTCGGCTGTCCTTACGTTATGATTTAAACTGCTCGGTGATGTCCTTTTTCTGCCGGACGGAAATGAACTTGAACTCATTGAGCTGTAGAGCAGGCTCTGCCACGAGGCGGATTTTCACGAAGAATTTGAACTGGATCTTCGTCAGCCGGCTGATTGTTCCGTGCGCCAGGTATTCGGCAATCGTCGGGTTCACCTGGAGTTCAAGCCTGAATTCTCGGCTTTCGCTTTTAAATCGTTTGATCCACCGCTCAATCTGGTTGATGGTGGTCGTCTTCGACTGGACAAGTCCCGTGCCTCCGCAGGTCGGGCAATTCTCGCTAAAGCTCAGCTGCACGCTTTGCCGTATTCTCTGCCTCGTGAGTTGCATGATGCTGAACTCGGTCAACGGCAGTACGGTGACTTTGGCACGGTCTCGTCGCAGTTCCTTCTTCACTTCATCGAAGATTTTTTTCTTGTTCTTCTCTTCTTCCAAGTCGATGAAATCGACGACGACCAACCCGCCGATATCACGCAGCCTCAGCTGGCGACAAACTTCCCGCGCCGCCTCAAGGTCGGTGCGGAGTGAATTCTGTTCCTGCTCCCTCTTTGCCGCATATCGACCGCTGTTGACGTCTATAACAGTCATGGCTTCGGTCTTCTCGATGTAGATGTATCCGCCGCTTTTCATCCAGATCTTCTTGCTGAACAACGACTGAATGTCTTTCTCAATCTCGTACTTGTCAAAGATGGGCTCCCGCTCGTTGTAATATTCGATCCGGTCCACCATATCCGGGGACATCCATTGTACGTAGGAGCGTATTTCTTTATAGAGCTTCTTGTCATCAACAACAACGTGCTCCACGGATTCCTGGAATAAATCACGGATGACACTCGATGTCGTGTTCATGTCTTTGTACACCAGCGCAGGAGCCTTTTCCGCCTTCACTGACTTTTCGATGGTACGCCAGATTTTCAGTTGTTCCTCAAGGTCCTGTTTAATTAACTCTTCACTTTTTCCGTCGGCAACGGTGCGTATGATGGCACCAAACCCAGACGGCAGGAATGAACGGACAAGTTTTCTCAAACGCCGCTTCTCCTTGAAATTCGCCAGCTTTCGGGAAACGCCGACTTTGCCGTCGAACGGAAGCAGCACGAGGAACCTTCCTGGAAGAGAAACATCCGACCGGACGCGGACCCCCTTCTTCCCCACGGGTTCTTTCGTTATCTGAACCAGAATATCCTGGCCTTTCTGGAGGCTGATTTCAGGACGCCTGCGCTGGTGCGGCTTTGGCCTGGAGGGCGCCTGGGCGGTTACTGCAAGACCCTGAGCGTCCGCGGCGCCACTTCCGTTGCCACCGTTTGCGGGAATGGCGACGTCGACGGTTGGAGGCGCGGCCGCTTCTTCCTCATCGTCGTCGTCTTCAAAGAGTGCGTTGTATTCCTCCTGGGATTCACCGATGTCAGAAAAATGAAGGAAGGCGTCTTGCTGGTGGCCGATATCGATGAACGCGGCCCGGATTCCCGGCATAACTTTGGCAACCTTGCCGAAATAAATATCTCCGACATTGCGGGCTTTGCCGGGCGTCTCGACGAACAATTCGGCGAGTTTTCCGTCCTCAAGAATGGCGATACGGTGTTCGTTCGCCGTCGAGTTGATAATAATATCTTTTTTCATTTGGGTTTCTGCTCCACTTCAGCTTCGTCTGATGGGAATCCAAACACCGTGCACTGCGGCGAAGTGGAACGAGATCCGGGATTTCCTGAACAGGGCCCCGGGACGACACTTTCTGTATCATTCCACATCGGCCGATTCGTTCTTCGCTGCTGCGTATTCCAGGCAGTCGAATCAGACTGAGAGTATCGGGCGTGCTGTATCCTGAAAGATGGTCCATGATTATTTCCGTTTAGCCCAACCATCTCTTTGGGCAGCCAACGGGGGCTCGTAAGAGAAATTGCTGAAAAATCTTTCTGTCTGTGCTCGCCAGACGGTTACAAAAAACAAAGAGGCCAAGCTGACTGCGTCACACAAAACTCTTTGCCGACCGTTGCTTCCTTCCGGACCTGGCGGGGTTAAGCAACGTTCTGTTGCGCAGGACTTGACCTC